>CAJKZO010000089.1:0-8628 GCA_905204365.1 uncultured Collinsella sp. | reverse complement strand
AAACTGGGCGCCCAGGCAAGCGCCGCCGTTCCCCTAGACCTGCTGGGCATGCTCGCAGTAAGGGCCCTGGAAACTGCCATCGTAAACGGAGCCAAAACCGCCAAAACCTCCCACGGCATCCCCGGCGCCGCGAAGTAACCTAACCTGACCGGTTGCCCGGTGGGGCTTGGTTATGTTTGCTGCTCTACAGTCCTGGCTCGCACGACGCGCCCATTAAGTGCTCTTCGGCTCGTGCGGAACTCGCGACAAACATAACCAAGCCCCACCGGGCAACCTACCAACCAGATTCTTTTCAGCCCAGGCCCCTGTGTACCGCGCGTCGAAGATCTTCAAATTCAACTTGCTGACATAAAGCGGGACATAGCAGAGGACCCCTGGTCCTTAACTTGATACGAGTTCCGCACGCAAAGGAGGCGCCAGTGGCGCCTCCGTCTTGCGCAGGACTGTTCGAAGTAGCAAGTTAAGGACCAGGGGTCCCCGTTACCCGAGCGTTTATGCACTAGTTGAATTTGAAAATCTTTGAGGCAAGACGGTATAGGCCGAGTGTGGTTTTGTCTCCGGCCCGTCCGCGCAGATTGGTGAAGAACCCGACCACGCCGTAGCGGGCACGACGATACATGCGCTCGTCGTAGGCCTTCAAATCATTCCACAGCGTCTTTAGGCGCTCGTCGGCGCAATCTTCCTCGGAAAGCTTGGTAAGCACCGAGCAGATCGCCATCATCATGGTGAAGTAGCCCATCATGTACGAACGCAGACGCGAGGACTCAACATCCTGGTACAGGTGGAACGATTCCATCATGATGCGCGTTACGCGGAACTGCTGACCCAGGCGCTTGACCATTGTAGCCTCATTGACGCTCTGGCCCTCGCGACCGATAAAGTAGCGATAGAGGTCGATGTCGGCGTAGTACATGGTCTTGCAGCGCGGCAGCGGCACGTATGCATAGATATTATCCACGTAGAACGTGTGTGCCG
Source organism: uncultured Collinsella sp. (assembly GCA_905204365.1). Lineage (GTDB taxonomy): Bacteria > Actinomycetota > Coriobacteriia > Coriobacteriales > Coriobacteriaceae > Collinsella. The sequence goes on along the minus strand of CAJKZO010000089.1, from coordinate 7,653 downwards.
GCATAGGCAGATTGGACTCGCGCAGCACATCGGTGCGATAGCACAGGCTGTGCATAAGCAGGTTCTGATCGGGACGGAAGTGTCCAATCTGGTCCCAAGAGAAAATCTTTTTGCGCGGCAGGGCAAATTTGTAGCCAATAGCGGTATGCGTGCCCTCGTAAACCTTCTCGTACACGTAGTTCGAGATAAACAGGTCAACGCGCTGATCGCGCTCTTCAAAGCCACGCAGAATCGACAGCATAGTCGAAAGAGCCGCAGCGTCGAGCCAGTCATCCGAGTCGACAACCTTGTAGTAGGTGCCCTGCGCCTCGCGCAGACCCGAAAGGACGGCAATACCGTGACCGCCATTCTCCTGGTGCACCGCGCGGATGATTCCAGGATAACGGGCCTCCCACTCGTCGGCCTTGGCGGCCGTCTCGTCCTTGGAGCCGTCGTCCACCACGATAATCTCGATATCGGTGGCGTAATTGCTCCCCTCCAAGATGGAGGTGATGCAATGGTCCATGTCCTTGGCGGCGTTATACGAGGGAATACCGAATGTTATGACTTTATGCATGGCAGGCGATAATCTCATCCGAAAGATCGAGGGCGGAATTGGTCACAGCGTCCATATCGTAGTAACGATACTCGGCCAGACGACCCACCGGGTGGAAGTTCGTCAGGTTCTGGACGCGCTCAAGATAGCGCTCATAGAGCTCACGGTTCTCGGGCTCAAGAATGGCGTAGTACGGCGTCTCGTCCGAGCCGGGCGTATAGGCCTTAGAGTACTCCTTCATGATGGTGGTCTTGCCGGGCAGGACCTGACCGGTCATGTTCTTGAACTCGGTGATACGCGTGTAGTCCTCGCTCGTGGTGTAGTTGACGGTGCCCACGGGCTGGAACTGGTCCATATCGAGTGTCTCGAACTTCATATCGAGCGTGCGGTACGGCAACGCACCCAAGTCGAGGTTGAACAGCTCATCGAGAGGACCGGTATAGACAATCTCGCCGCCGTAGACCTTGCCATCGATCTTGACGGTAGTCTCGTCGATTTCAAAGAGGTCACGGGCGTCCACGTCGCAGAACACGTCGATCAGGTCGTGGTCGAGCATGTGCTCAAAGAGCGCCGTGTAGCCCTCCTGCGGCATGCCCTGGAAGGGAGCTTGCGGGAAGTAGCGGTCATCATCGCCCACAAAGACGGGAACGCGGCCGGTGATCGAGGGGTCGATCTGATCGGGCGTCTGGCCCCACTGCTTCATGGTGTAATGCAAAAAGACGTTCTCGTAGACGTAATCGGCGACCTCGGCCAAGTCGGGGTCGTTCTTCTTACGCAGCTCCATAATGGGCACCTTGACATCCTTGCCAAAGGTCTCCACGAGCTTCTGATACAGCTCCTCGCCGCGCTCGTCACCAAAGGCGAGCTTGAGACTCGCATGGTTGAAGGGCACGGGCATAAGGGTACCGTTGATGTTGGCGAGCACCTTGTGCTGATAATCCGTCCACTTGGTAAAGCGCGACAGGAAATTGTGCACGCGCTCGTTAAAGGTGTGATAGATATGCGGACCGTACTCGTGGATCAGGATTCCGGCCTCGTCAGTGCAGTCATAGGCATTGCCCGCAATGTGGCTACGGCGCTCCAAAACGGCAACACGATAGCCGATGGTCTCGGCAAGACGGCGGGCGCAAACGGCACCGGCATATCCAGCACCGACGACAATCATGTCGTACGCGCCGGCGTTAAAGCCTTCAGGCAGGCCTGAGGTAATCTGCATCGATACTCCTTGTCAAAAGCCACGGGCTCGTTAGCTGGGCTTTTCTCGAACATTCTTCGAGACATATTTATCAGAGCGATTATAGCGCTAATGCGTCCTATAATGAGCTTGCCACACAAGGAAAGCTCAAGCATCGCGGCGTACATAATTGAAAGGTAAACCCGCTAGCAGCGGGTTTATTCGTGAACAGCCGGGCGCCTGGAGCTTAGCGAAACGCTTGTAAGGAGTAACATGAGCGATTTCCTTAACCGTATGAAGTCTGCCGCCAAGGCCGACCTTAAGACGATCGTCCTGCCCGAGGGCGAGGATCCGCGCACCATCGTCGCGGCCACCAAGATCATCGAGGAGGGCCTGGCAAAGATCGTCATCCTGGGCAACCCCGACGAGATCGACGTTCCCGGCGCCACCGTCATCGACCCGCGCAATGCCGAGAAGCACGAGGAGTACGCGCAGAAGTTTGCCGAGCTCCGCGCCAAGAAGGGCGTTACCATCGAGCAGGCTCGCGCCCAGGTGATGGACGCCACCTACTTTGGCACCATGATGGTCAAGATGGGCGATGCCGACGGCCTGGTCTCCGGCGCCTGCCACTCCACCGCCGACACCCTGCGCCCTGCGCTTCAGATCCTCAAGACCGCCCCGGGCACCAAGCTGGTCTCGGCCTTCTTCGTGATGTGCACCGACACCCCGCAGTTCGGTACCGACGGCACGCTGATCTTCGCCGACTGCGGCCTCAACATCAACCCGTCCTCCGACGAGCTCTCCGAGATCGCCATCGCCTCGGCCCACTCCTGGTCCACCTTCATGGGCAACGTTGAGCCGCACGTGGCCATGCTCTCCTACTCCACCATGGGCTCCGCCGGTGGCGAGGTCGCAAAGAAGGTCCAGGAGGCCGTGAAGTTCTGCAAGGAGAAGGCTCCCGAGCTCGCCATCGACGGCGACCTGCAGCTCGACGCCGCCATCGTCCCCACCGTCGCCCAGCTCAAGGCCCCCGGCTCCTCCGTCGCCGGTAAGGCCAACGTGCTCGTGTTCCCCGACCTCGAGGCCGGCAACATCGGCTACAAGCTGGTCCAGCGCTTCGCCGGTGCTGACGCCTACGGCCCCATCCTGCAGGGCATCGCCAAGCCGGTTAACGACCTGTCGCGCGGCTGCTCTGCCGACGACATCGTGGGTGTCGTGGCCATCACCGCCGTCCAGGCTCAGATGGCTGAGTAGCGAACATATCCCCTCGGGACCCTACAGGGTAAAGCTCTGAAAACGTCCTCGGACATGTCGGAAGCCCCCGCTGCGCACTACGTGCGGCGGGGGCTTCCTCCGTCCTGTGGAATATTTTCAGAGCTTTACCCTGTAGGGTCCCTGCCGTCACGTGGCAGTCAGGGTATCTGGAGTGGACGGCGGCTTGGCTACGAGCTGAGGCTGAAGATCTGGATGGCCGGGTGCCGTTGCTGGGAGTGCAGGCGTTACTGGCGATGGTCACTTTGGGACTGGTATTTCCGCCTGCTAGCAAAAAGGCCTCCGGAGCTGTTGCTCTGGAGGCCTTTCGTTTACTTGCAAATGCGCGCGTTAGTTGTTCTTGGTCAGGCGCTCGACGTCGTGGGCGATCATGTATTCCTCGTCGGTGGGGATGACCATGACCGTAACGGCTGAACCGGCGGCGCTGATGACCTGCGGGCCGTTGCCCACGGCCTCGCGGTTCTTATTGTTGTCGATGCGTACGCCCAGCCACTCAAAGCAGTCGCAGAAGGCCTTGCGGATCGACCAGTCGTTCTCGCCGATGCCGGCGGTAAAGGTGATGGTGTCCACGCCCGCCATGGAAGCGATCATGGAGCCAGCCTGCTGCATGGCCTTGTAGGCGAACATATCGAAGGCGAGCAGGCAGCGCTCGTCGCCCTCGGAGGCGCGTGTACGGATGTCGCGGGCGTCGTTGGAGATGCCCGAGATGGCAAGCAGACCAGACTGCTTGTTCATCATGTCATCGACTTCCTGATAGCTGTAGCCGCCCTCGCGCTGGAGGTAGCACACGGTGGCCGGATCAATGGAACCGCAGCGAGTGCCCATCATCAGGCCGTCGAGCGGCGTGAGGCCCATCGTGGTGTCGCGGCACACGCCGTCCTCGATAGCAGCGAGCGAAGCACCGTTACCCAAGTGGCACGAAAGCAGACGGTGGCAGCGCGAACCCAGGATCTCCTTGGCCATCATCCACTCATAGCGGTGGCTCGTGCCGTGGGCGCCGTACTTGCGCACGTGGTACTTGTCGCACACGTCCTTGGGCAGCGCGTAGGTATAGGCGACCTCGGGCATGGTCATATGGAACGAGGTATCGAAGACCGCCACGTTGGGCAGCTTCGGATACTTCTCACGGCAATACTCAATCGCCGCGGCCTCGCCGTAGTTGTGCAGCGGGGCGAGCGGGGCCACCTCGAGAATCTTGGCCATAACCTCGTCGTCGACAACTGCGGAATCATCGAAGTGCCAGCCGCCCTGAACGATACGATGACCAATGCCATCAATCGTAAAGTCGGTCTTCTCGAGCTCCTCGAGCACACGAGCGATAGCAGAGCGATGATCGGGGAAAGGGACCTCCTCGGTCTGCTTGGCGCCACCGTTCTCGGAGTGGCCAAAGATGCCCATGTCCGAACCGATACGTTCGCAGTTGCCCTTGGCGAAAACCTCGCGGGTATCGGTATCCAAAAGCTGATATTTAAGGCTTGAGCTGCCGGCGTTGACAACAAGTACGTTCATGAGACTCCTTTGCAGTGCAATACGGTCGACGCAGACCCCTTAAGGCGGCCGCATTTTAATAAGAAGTTATCACAACTTGATAAATAGCTATCAAGCATATCGCCCAACGAGCACAAAAGAGGGGCCGAACGGCGCTCGGTCGTCCAGCCCCTCCCCTCTTGCAATTACTTGCCGTTGACGATGCGCTCGACGTCGGAAGCGATCATGAACTCCTCGTCCGTGGGGATGACGAAAATCTTGACCTTGGAATCCTTGGCGGACAGGCACCAAGCGCCGTCGCCGCGCAGGGCGTTGCGGGCATGGTCCATCTTGACGCCCATAAAGGCCAGACGGTCGGCCACGCCAGCGCGGACAGCCGGAGCGTGCTCGCCGATGCCGGCGGTAAAGACCAGGGTGTCCATGCCGCACATGGAAGCAGCCATCTCGGCAGCCTTGGCGGCAATCTTGTAGACAAACATGTCGAAGGCGAGCTGAGCATCGGGGTCACCAGCGGCGGCGAGCTCCTCGACGTTGCGGCAGTCGTTGGTCTTGCCGCCGGTCACAGCCAAAAGGCCGGACTTCTTGTTCATCATCTCGTCGACCTCGTCGAAGGTGTAGCCGCCCTCGCGCTGCAGGTAACACACGGTAGCCGGGTCGATGGAGCCGCAGCGGGTGCCCATCATGACGCCGTCGAGCGGCGTCAAGCCCATGGTGGTGTCCATGCACTTGCCGTCCTCGATGGCGCACAGGGAAGCGCCGGAGCCGATATGGCACACGACGACCTTGCGGGCCTCGCCGTTGGTCATCTCGGCGACCTTCTTGGAGATGTAGCGATAGCTGGTGCCGTGGGCGCCGTACTTACGGATGTGCAGCTTGTCGCAAACATCCTTGGGAAGGGCGTAGGTCTTGGCGACCTCGGGCATGTTGAAGTGGAAAGCGGTGTCGTAGACCGTGACGTTGGGCAGATCGGGATACTGCTCCAGGCAGTACTCGATAACGTTGGCCTCGGGGTTGTTGTGCAGCGGCGCCAGCGGGGCGACCTCGCGAATCTTGGCGAGGACGTCCTCGTCGACGAGGGAGGAATCACCAAAGTACCAACCGCCCTGAACGATACGGTGGCCGATGCCCTCGATCTTGACGCCGTTGGCCTCAAGGTCCTTCAGGACGACCTCGATGGCGACCTTGTGGTCGGGGAACTCGATGTTCTCGGTCACCTTCTTGGAGCCATTGGCAGCATGGGTGAAGGTACCACCGGTAAAGCAGACGCGCTCGCAGGAGCCCTTTGCGGACACCTTATGGGACTTGGTGTCGATGACCTGATACTTAAGGGTCGAAGATCCCGCGTTGACGACCAGAACGTTCATGTGTCTCCCTACTAACAGGCGGTGTGGCGCCGCCAGGTTACATACGCTTCAATAATAAACCCAAACGCCCTCGCGCTCGGGTTTATTGCGTTGATATATAAGTTATCGGTGCCTAAATACTCATGGCCTTTGACTTGTAAGACGAAATAGCGCGGGGATATACACCAGGGAAGAAATCCCGAGCGCAACAAGCAATACGACTCGAATGCCCGCGATGCTGCTCAACGCAGCATTGAACAGATAGAAAAGGATGGCACCCACCGCCACCATCTGGCTTTGGACCGAAATCAGTGAACAGCGCATCGAAGAATCGACAGCATTTTGAAAAATTGAGTATTTAATTGGAGCAAATAACGAGTACGCGACCGTCTGCAGTACATAGAACACGGGCAGCAAATAGACCGGAGTAAAGGGAATCAAAAACAGAGCAGCCAGGGAAAGGCGCACGATGCCGCAAATACGCGCAAAACGGCCCTTGTCGACATGAGCAATCACACTGGGCACAATAAGCCCCATGGAGGCCGAGGCAAGAAGCTGGACCGCAATGATCACACCCGAAGCGACGGCATTCATTCCGCGACCCGCAAGCAACAGTGAGAAAAAGTCTTCCAGGGCGACAAAAGCAAATGCCTGAGAGCAGTCCATGATGAACGCTGAACGAAGAATGCCGTTACGCGCAATAGCGGCACCGATCATCTTCGGGCTAATTCCACGCTTAGGTGTCGCTGTAGTGTCCCCTCTTCGCATCTCAGGAATGCAGACAACGACAACCAACGTCAACACCATTGCGATGATATCTGCCAAAAGACCAATGAGATACGCGCCAGCGGACGAAATGAAACCGCCCACACAAGCGGAGAGGGCATAAGAGGCATAGAAAACAAATCGCTCAACGACATTAAGCCTTACGAGCTGGTCCAGAGAGACGCTGTCAATGTAAATCGCTTCCATGGACCCGCTCATACATGCAGCGGCAAAACCTTTGAGAGCAAACGCGCCGATTAAAAGCAGAGGAGAACGGACGAGAAGCAGGGCGGCGTAGTATCCAAGCATCCCCACGACGCCAACGAGACCACTTGTCTTTCGTCCAAACCTATCGGCAATATAGCCAGTGGGAACTTCAAGGATGAACTTGCTCACTTGATATGCAATCATCATGCTAGAAATCGCCACCATCGAGAATCCGACGAATTCGAGGTAAACCGTCAGAAAATACAAAATGGTGCTGAAGTTCGACAGAAAAACAAACGTCATATAAAGCAAAACCGTACGGTTTTTCATGCTCCGCCCTCCAAGAGTCAACAATCTAAATCGGAATCTTGGAAAAGCATGAGGGCAAAGCCGTCAGTCATGTGTTACAAGGCGTCAACATTCACTTGACGACACGAGGCCAAATGGCCTCACGAAGCAAGATGACGCAATAGGTGAAGAAATACCGTCTGGTGTCGATCGGTCCAGGCATTTTGTCGATAGCAAAAGTAGATGGGCAAGGCTACGTCATGCGAGCCTTCAATGGAGCACTCGCTCACTTCCGACCCATCTGATGCGAGAGAAGAGCCAGAAAAACCCAATATCAATCCCCCGGCTTGAAGAAACTCAGCCTGCGCTCTGTTTCCGTATTCGACGTCGCGGAAGCGGAAATTAACCAGCTGAGCTTCGGGGCATTGATTGATCGCATTGAGACAGGGCGACAAATTAATGGGAACAGCTAACCTGCCGCCCAGTAACTCACGAACGGTCATAGCACCCACAGATTGATGACCCGCTGGGCACGAAAGAACCTTGAGCTCCTTTTCACCCAAGTATTTCGAAGAAAGGAC
>CAJKZO010000088.1:0-8752 GCA_905204365.1 uncultured Collinsella sp. | reverse complement strand
TGCTCGATAATGTTGCCGTGGTCCATGACCAAGATCAGGTCGGCATCCACAATCGTCGACAGGCGGTGCGCGATCACAAAGCTCGTGCGCCCGCGCATGAGCGCGTCCATGGCACGACCGATGGCAAGCTCGGTACGCGTATCCACGCTTGAGGTCGCCTCGTCCAGGATGAGAATCGCCGGGTTGTTGAGCAGCACGCGTGCGATGGTCAGCAGCTGACGCTGACCCTGGCTGATGCTCTCGGCATCGTTGACCACGCGCGTGTCGTAGCCCTGCGGCATGGTGCGCACAAAGAAGTCGACCTGCGCGGCACGAGCGGCGGCCACAATTTCGTCGCGCGTTGCCTCGGGGCAGCCGTAGGCGATGTTTTCGGCAATCGTGCCATCGAACAGCCAGGCGTCCTGCAGCACCATGCCAAACTGCTGCCGTAGCTCGCCGCGGTCCATGCGGCTCGTATCCACGCCGTCGAGCGTAATACGCCCGCCGTCAATCTCGTAGAAGCGCATGAGCAGGTTGATGAGCGTCGTCTTGCCCGCGCCCGTGGTTCCCACCACGGCAATCTTCTGGCCCGGCTCGGCGGTAAACGACACATCGCGCATAAGCGGCTTGTCGGGCGAATAACCAAAGCGTACATGCTCAAAGGAGACGCGGCCCTCCACGCGACCCGGCAGCTTGGCGGCCTTGTCCGGCAGCGGATCGGCCTCCATCTCGGGCTCATCGAGCAGGTCGAACACGCGCTCTGCACTCGCCAGCGCGCTCTGCAGCGAGTTGAAGGTAAACGACAGCTGCGTCATGGGTTCGGACGCCTCGTAGATAAACTGGAAGAACGCCTGGAACACGCCGACGGTCATGTGACCGGCAACCAGCATGCTGCAGCCCACGAGCGCGATCACGATCTGCGCCAAACGGCCGATAAAGCGCACCGCGGGGCCGACGGCGTTAATCATGAAGTCGGCCTTGGCACTCACGCGTGCCAGTTCGCCCGAGGCCTGGTGCACCTCGGCAGAACTCTGGCGCTCACGGTTGAACGCGCGAATCACCAGACGGCCCGAGTAGCCTTCCTCAACCGCACTCGTAATCTTTGACACCCACTCCTGGCGCTCGCCCGTCACATCGTGTGTGCGGCGCGAGACGACCTTCGTCACCAGCAGCGACAGTGCCGTAAAGAACAGAAAGACGAGCGTAAGCTGCACGCTGAACACGAACATCACGCTCACAGCACCAACAACCGTGCCGATCGACACGAGCAGCTGCAGCAATCCGCGCTGCATGCTCTCGGACATCTTGTCCAGGTCGTTGGTCGCGCGGCTGACGACCTCGCCGGGACGATGCGCGTCAAAATAGGCGAGCGGCAGACGGTTGAGCTTCTGCGCGATGCGGTTGCGCAGGCGCAAGTTGAGGCGTTCGGCTACGCTCGACATCAAAAAGCTCTGGAGCGCGTAGAACGAAGCGGCGGCCGTCCAAATCAAAAAGTAGATGAAGATAGTCCTGCCGCAGTTCTCCCAGGTGATGCTGAAGGTGGCGTTGTTGACAAACGCTACCTGAATGTGGCCCCACAGCTCATCGATCACGCGGGCGCTATATGCCGGCGCGGCAGTGTTAAAGATGACATAGAACACAATGCTCGCGAACACGATATAGAAGCGCCAATGGTCGCCGGCAGCCTCACTCCACAGGCGGCGCACCGTCGCCCAGGTATCCCGAGGCGTCTCGTCCTCGTCTTCGTCGTCCACATCGCGCATACGCTCTGCCTCGGCGCGGGCGCGCTCGTCCTCGGCACGTTCGTTTTCCTCGTAGAGCGCTTGGCGGCGAGCCTCGCGCTCGGCTGCAGCCTTGGCGGCGTCATCCAGTTCGGGTGCCACGGCAGCCGTTTCCTCGACCAGCCCCGCGGCAACGGCGTCATCAACGCCGCCCTGCTTCTTGAGCTCCTCGGCCATGCTACTCACCTCCCTTCATTTGCGATTCCGCGATGGCGCGGTACACCTCGCATGTTTCCATAAGCTCGCCATGCGTGCCCAGACCCACAACCTCGCCATCCTTGAGCACGACAATCTGGTCGGCGTGCAGAATCGTCGAGATGCGCTGCGCGATGATGAGCACCGCGGCATCGCGCGTCTCGTCTTGCAATGCATGGCGCAGGGCCGCATCGGTCTTAAAGTCCAGGGCCGAAAAACTGTCATCGAAGATGTACAAATCGGCCTGCTTCATGAGCGCGCGAGCAATGGCCAGACGTTGGCGCTGGCCGCCCGAAAAGTTCGTGCCGCCCTGCGCCACCGGGGTATCGAGCCCCTGCGGCTGATCGAGCACAAAGGTGCTCTGGGCAACCTGCAGCGCATGAAGCATGTCCGCCTCGGTCGCGTCCTCGTTGCCAAAGCGCAGATTACTTGCCACGGTGCCCGAGAACAGCCATGCTTTTTGCGGCACATAGGCAATGCGCCCGCGAATCTCGCCTTGCGAAAGCTCGCGCAGGTCGACGCCGTCCAGGCGAATGGCGCCCTTGGTGGCATCGTGGAAGCGCAGCAGAAGCTTGGCCACCGTCGACTTGCCCGAACCCGTCGAGCCGACGATTGCGGTCGTCTGACCGCAACGACAAGTAAAGTTCAAATTGCACAGCGTGTCCTCGTCGGCGTCGTCAAAGCGAAACGACATATGATCGAACACGGCGACCGCATCGGTCCCGTCCTTTGAGTCGGACGCGGCCGCATCAAGCGTGCGCTCGCCATCGACGATGCTCGGCTCAATCTCCAACACCTGCTGCGCACGGTTCAGGCACGCGGCAGCACGCGGAAGCGTCAGCACCACCATCTGGGCCATCATCACAAAGAACAGGATCAGAATTGCATACTCCAGCACCGCCGAGATACTCGCAATCTGCATGGCGTGGACGCCTACGCGGTTGCCGCCCACCCACAGCACCGCCACCTCGGCGATGTTCATCAAAAAGAAGCTTGAGCTGTCGAGGCCCACAAACAGGTGGTTGACTTTGATGGCGTTGGCGGCGTATTCGCTAAACACCTCGTCCAGACGCCGTTCCTCGTGGCGCTCCTTGTTAAACGCACGGATGACGCGCACGCCCACAATATTCTCGCGCAGTACCACGTTCATGCGGTCGATAAAGCCCTGTAGGCGCATAAAAATCGGCGCCGCGTTGGCAACCGTAAAGACCGCTGCCACCAGCACAATCGCAACGACTACGCCCAGAAGCGTGCCCATGGCGGGATCGATAAACCAGGCGAAGATGATGCCCGCCACAGCCAAAAACGGCACCGGCAGCACCAACTGAATCGTCTGCAGGATAGCCTGCTGAATCACGTTGATGTCGTTGAGCGAGCGCGTGATCATCGATCCGGTGCCAAAGCGCTCAAAATCGCTGGCCGCGAGCTCGAGCGATTTGTCGTACACGGCATTGCGGATATCGCAAGCCACATTGGCGGCCAGGCGCGCCGAAAGATAGCAGCCCAGCACCGTGCCGCCGCTAGCCATGCTGGTCGCGATAAACATGTATAGGCCGTTGCGTAAAATGTAGTCGACATCGCCCGTGGTAATACCGGTGTTGACCATGTTTGCCAGCATCGTGGGAACCAACAGCGTACCGACGTTATCCACCAGCAGCACCAGCAGCGTCACTGCGACAAGCCCTCGATATGGCTTTAGAAACCTCATTAACAGTCGCACGACTCCCCCTCACCTTGATTCTCGGCCTGGCTCTCGGCAGCGATATGCTGCTTAAAGGCATCGCACTCATCGCCGAGCACCTGAGAGAATTTGCCGATCAAGCGCATAATCTCGCGCTGCTCACATGGCTCAAGCGCGCCAAAGGCTCGCTGCTCGGCCTTGAGTGCCGGCAGCGCATAACGCTCGGCAAATCGCCTGCCCTCTTCGGTCAGGCTCACAACCTTGTTCTTACGACTGCCTTCGGCAAACTCCAACGTTGCGAAGCCCCGCGCCGTCAAGGTTTTAATTGCCGAGTTGATGGTCTGTTTGCTGTAGAACCATTCGCTTGTCAGACGGCTTACGGCAATACTGCCGCCTACCGTGCTGGTATCGACGAGCATCCAGTAAGCGCAGTCCGAAAGGCCGCAGGCACGCGAGAACTCCGAATAGATATGGTCGAGTCCATTGAGTAACCGGTCGAAGTCGACCAGCGTAACCGCACTATTCATCTATCCCACCATTCAATTGTCCGATTTTTGACCAATTTTGTGTCTCTAGATTAGTCCGAGTTTTGACTAACGTCAACAGGCTCTCCGCAAATGCGTGCACTTTTATGGCCTATCGGCAGAAAACGACCGCCGGCGCGGGGGCGGCGCCAGCGGTCACGTGAAAATCGGGTTTATCGCCTGTTAAGCGGCGACGGCCTCATAGACCGTAGCGCCCGAGAAGCTGTCATGCAGGCTCTTGCCGGCAATCCACGGCAGCTCGACGACCTCGCAGACCGTGTTGACCAGCTCGGAGCAGTCAGTAAAGTGGCCCTTGTCGTTGAGGGCCTCGCAATCCTGAACACGCCAATAGCCATCGGTGTGCGTGATGTAGTACTCGTGATCGTTGATCGACACGAAAGCGCGCGTCTTGGAACGCAGCAGCTTCAGAAATCCTTCGAAATCGGTCTCGACGACATCTCCAGCCTGGAACATGATGTTACCTCCTGGCCCGGCGCCACCACGGCGCATTGATAAACGTTGGTACTCCTTTAGTAAAACCTTTATCAGAGGTTATGCGTTCGTCATTTAGGCAAGTGGTAAAAAACCGCAGGGTAGACGGGATAAAACGTTTAACCATCCCATTTGTTTGTCACATTCTGAAGGTACTTTTATGCAAACCTACTTTCCCAATTGGAATCTATCCTTTTGGCCGGGCAATTGACCGTCTATCGTTTAAGCCCGACGGGTATGAACGGGGCATCTGCAACGCCACCGCAAGGAGACACCATGGAGACTATCGAAGCACTCATTCACCGCCGCAGCTGCCGCAAATACAGCGATCGTCCCGTCGAGGCCGAAAAGCTTGCACGTATTATCGAAGCCGGCCAATATGCACCGAGCGGCATGGGCCGCCAGCCGGTGACGTTTGTCGCCGTCACCGACCCCGCGACCGTCGAGCGTCTCTCACAGCTCAACGCCCAGGTCATGGGCAGCAACAGCGACCCCTTCTATGGCGCCAAGACCGTTGTGGTGGTGCTGGTTGACCGCAGCGTGCCCACACATCTGGAAGACGGCTCGCTCGCCATGGGCAACTTGCTCAACGCTGCCTATGCACTGGGTGTCGATTCGTGCTGGATTCACCGCGCGCATGAGGTCTTTGACTCGCCCGAGGGCCTGGAGCTGCTGGCCAGCTGGGGCCTGCCCGCCGACGGCAGTCTGCGCGGTGTCGGTAACTGCATTCTTGGCTACGCCGAGGACACGCTACCCGAGGCAAAGCCGCGCCGCAACAACGTGGTGTACGTGAAATAGTACAGGAACGTCAGCAGGGGTAGCTAATTTGGGACGGGGCTATTTTAGCTACCCCACTCGCAACTTATATTGACGTCGCCGTTGTCGTCGTTTCGTTCGTCTGGGCCGTTTCGACGTCGTCGCCTTGCTTGTCTTCGTCCTTTTGCGCATCGGCGATGGTGGAGGCCGCCGCGACGATACCGCGCTGGGGCGCAACGCCCGTCTGGGTCTGTGCGCCCTCGACAACTTCTGTACCTACATGCGCGAGCTCGGGCGATTTAAACATTGCGTCCAAGTTGGCGCCACCGCCGGCGTAGCCAAGCGCAGCGAGTGCGATGACGATCACTGCAACGGCGGCCACGATCGGCACGTAGCGATGCCAGCCGGCGGGATTGAGCCCGCTGCGGCGAGCCGCCCCGCGGCTGATGTAGCCGAGCGTTCCGTCGTGCTTGAGCTTTGAGCCCACCACGCGTTTGCGGCCCCACAGCGAGGACTCTGCCTGCATTGCCAAGCGGGCGCTTGCCGAAGGATAGCCGTATTTAGTGCGCTTGAACGAGCCATCAAACCCCGAGGCGTGTTTGCCCCACGTCACCGATGTCGTGCGTCGGTTAACCGGCGCGGCGCTCCGCCTTCTGCGGCTTGGTTTTGAAGTCTCAGCCATATGCCCTCGCACGCCGTAACCAAATCGAAACAATAACGCTTTGGACTGTAGCACACGCGTCGCGCGCGGTCACGGGCGCCTCGCTCAACGGTCATCGTCCTTCAGCAAGCGCCACAGCGTTGTACGGCTTATGCCCAGCACCTCCGCCGCACGGGTTCGGTTGCCGTGGAGATGGTCTACAACCAGATGCGCGATATCTCGCTCGGTATCGGCCAGCGGTCGCAGGATATACAGGTCGCTTTCGAGCGTCGGGGCGCCAAAGGTTGCGGTCTTAATCACGTCCTCTTGGGCGAGCACTTCCTCCGCCACAGCGCGGTCCACCGTGCCCGCCCCCACCAATATATACAGTCGTTCCGAGACCTCGCGGAGCTGCAGATAATTGCGCGGCCAGCGATAAGCATCGAGCGTCTTCGTCGCCGCGGCAGACAGCGTGGGCGCTGCCGTCCCAAATGCATCAGCGAGATATTCCAAATAGCGCGCAGCCTTCGTCGACGCGGCCCCCTGCTCGGCGATTGCCGGCGCCACGCTCACCGCACAGGCGAGGCGCTCGGTCGCAAAGGCGGCTTGATCACTTTCGCCGCCGCCCGGCATGTCATTCGCTGTCAGCACCACATGGCAGCGCGTCGCCAACGCGGTGTCGGTCATCGTGGAGACCAGCTCGCGGAGGCGCTGGGGGCCAACCGCATTCCAGCCCTCAATGCAAAGTGTCAGCCCCGTTTGGAACAGCGGCGATTCGGAGCTTTTGAGCACATGGCGCCAACCGCGATCGGTGAGTTCATCGAGCGCGACGGAAACAAAGGGCTGATCGGCAAAAGGACCGTCCAGATAGAGGCGCTTGGCGATCTCAACCTGACCCGCTCCCAGCTCACCCTCGAGCATAAGGGGCACACCGCGCGCGTAGCTCTCGGCAACCGGTGCAGCCACCGCAGCGGCACCCTCAACGATGCCGTACGCACTCGATTCGTAGCGGGCCTCAACTTCGTCGGCGTTGAGCCACTCGATGCCCGCATGCGCGGCGGCGCCGCGCACCTCGCGAACCACGACGGCCCAAAGGCCCCCGCCCTCTTTGTCGGTGGGGCGAACGGTCAGGCTCAGGCGCGTACCCGCACGCCCCATAACAAGACGCGCGCCGTCTCCTATACGGTCGAGGCGTTCGGCAACAAAAGTCGCCACATCCCGCTCAAGCGCCGCGTCATTCATGGTCGAGATCGCGACGTCCCCACGCGCATCGATTGCCAATGCCGAGGCCCCGGCGGCAGCTAGGGCATCGGTCAAGATGTTCAGTTTGGCATCGCTATCCATGATTTGCCCCTGTCCGCGGCGACATGCAGCCGCCGACGGTCGCACGACCGAGTGTTTCAAAATTGAACGATATTGCTCACCAAACACTATAGGGCAGAAAGCGCCGTCCTGCGAGTATAGGTGTTGCCCCGCATCGCCATCCTGGCGGGGCGATAAGAGCTCTTCGGGACTTATAAACCTGCGGACAAGCCATACCCGCAAGAGCTCCTATCGCTCCACCGTGAGAATGCGCTCGCCAGCACGCAGCACGCAAACAAGCTACTTCTCTACCAGATTCCCAGTACGTGTTGCATTCCCAAACTCATGCACGCAATGCCAATCCATCAGCTAAAGCCCAGCGCGATGGGCTTGCCGCCCTTTTTGACCAGCTCGACGATATCGGTATTAAAACCAATAGCCGCCATGGCCATCACGATAAAGAACTTCGACAGCTCCTTGATGGGCGCCGTAAAAGACGCGGGAAGCTGAAGCACCGTGGTGATTACGCTCGCCAGCACAAAGAACAGCACAAACATGGGAAACGCGCGCTTAAGCGAGAACGTGCTTTTGGCGTCGCCGCCGGCCTTGCGCGCCAGCTGCATCTGCCAGCATGCGAGGACCAACGTGATGGGGATAATGGCCAGCGTTCTGGTGAGCTTGACCACCGTGGCGCTCTCGAGCACATTGGCGCCGGGATGCATGCTGTCCCAGGCGCTCGCCGCAGCCGTTACCGACGAGGTGTCGTTGATGGCGGTACCGGCAAACAGGCCAAAGCCCTCGTTGGTCAGCCCGAGCATGCCGCCGAGCGTCGGAAACACGAGCGCCGCGATAACGTTAAACAGGAAGATGACCGAAATAGCCTGGGCAATCTCGCGATCGTCGGCATCAATGACGGGCGCGGTCGCGGCGATGGCAGAACCGCCGCAAATCGACGAACCCACACCTATAAGCGTCGCGATCTTACCCGGCACATTCATGACGCGGCAGAGCACAAAGGCGATGACAAGCGATGTCGAGATTGTCGCCACGATAATCGGCAGCGACTGGGCGCCCTTGGACAGAATCTGGGAGAGGTTCATGCCAAAGCCAAGCAGGATGACCGCGTACTGCAAGACTTTTTTGGACGTATAGGTAACGCCGGCGGCAAGCTGTTCGCGACGATTCTTGGGAAAGACGAGCGCCAGGACCATGCCAAAGAGGATGGCAAATACCGGACCGCCGACCACCTCAATTTGTTTGCCGAGCAACGTCGCGGGAATGGCGATGATCAAGCAGAACAAGACGCCTTTCCAGCGCTCGCGTACGATATTCGCCAGTTGCATATGGGATTCCTTCTTTCTATTTCACGTTTGCGACGGCTTATGATACGGCAACATTGAGC
>CAJKZO010000087.1:0-8755 GCA_905204365.1 uncultured Collinsella sp. | reverse complement strand
CGATGGTCGCCAAATCATTAAAACAAACCGGCGTCGGTTGCCCCGCGTCCAAGTTTGCCGTCAGCGGTATGGTCCAGTCGCTCTCGCGCGAGCTCGCTCCCATGGGCATCCGCGTCAACGCCGTCGCCCCCGGCGTGACTAAGACCGACATGGTCGCCAACCTGCCCGAAGAGGTTATTAAGCCCATCGTCGCCACTATTCCGCTGGGTCGCATGGGCGAGCCCGAGGATGTCGCCAACGCCTTTGTTTTCCTGGCGAGCGACATGTCCTCCTACGTCACGGGCGCCGTGCTCCCCGTCGACGGAGCCGCCCGCTCCTAGGGAGCCACAAGCTTTGGCTTCAAGCCTCAACATAGCTCAACCAAAAAGGCGCGCCGTCTACATCAACTGCAGGCAGCGCGCCTTCTTCTGTTATGAAAGGGAAACTATGTCCCAGTATTTCGGATCAGAACGGGGCACGGTTTCCCCAGGACCTCCTTGCGGAAACTGCGTCCCGTTTTGAACGCCGATTCTGGGATACCGTTTCCGCAACGGGTCTCTCGCGGAAACTGCATCCCACTCTGAGCGCCCATTCCGGGACACAGCTTCCCAACGGCCCCCGTTTCGGAAACCACATCCCGTTCCGAGCCTTCAAAGCAGGACGCGGCTTCCCCGAGAGAGTATCGACTACTTGCCGTCGTCGTCCTCGGCTTCTTCTCTTGCATAGAGCTCCAGCATGCGGCGGCGGTATTCGCGCACGGCGAGCTTGGCGCGCTCCAGGCGGCGGCGCTCGCGCGGAGTCAGCTCGGACGGGTCAACCTCATCACCATAGGTCTTATCGGCAAGAAGATGCGCCGCGTCCACGATGCGGGCATCGATGTGACCGCTCGCTGCCTCGGCGGAAAGACGCTCGGCAATCGTATCGAGCGTAGGCAGGCCCTCGAATACGCGACCATGTCCATGCGAGGTCAGCAGCTCGTGCTCGCGTGCGAGCAGGCTCGCCAAATCGTGATGGGCGCGCAGGATGTCGAGCGCATCGGATGGATGCTCGGCAACCTCTGCCACGGCGGCAACCGGCGCGGCGTCGACCACGCGGTAGAAGAGCTGCGCGAGTAGCGGCATCAAGAACACCGTGATGGCGCCGGCGGCGACCATAACCGACGCGATGTCTTGCGACAGCGCGCCCGCGTTGACGGCAACGCTCGTCACGGCAACGATGATCGGCAGCGCCGTGGTGCAGTACAGGGCCACGGTAATGCGACCATACGCCGACACATCGCGCGTCGCAGGACAAATGCTCATAGAGATGAGAATGGGCACGGCGCGAATGATCAGCAACGCCACGATAAAGCCCGCGAGCAAGCCCGGGCGCGACGCCACGGCCGTCAGATCGATCTTTGCGCCCGATACGGTAAAGAACACCGGAATCAAAAAGCCGTAGGCCAGGCCGTCGAGCTTGGTCTCCAGCGTATGGTTGCCCTCGGGGATGATGTAGCGCAAGACAAAGCCGGCGGCAAAAGAACCCAACACGATGTCGAGATCAAAGACGGCCGAGAACGCCACGAGCGTGACCAGGATGAGCACCGTCAGGCGCACGAACGTCTGCGACGTGGTATCGGCGCGCTCCTCGACAAATGCAAAGAAGCGGCTGCCGACGCGCTTGGAGCGGCTTGGGACCACGGCCAGCAACACGCAAACCACCGCAAACAAGCCAAGGATTACGAGCGTTTGGATGCCAGTGCGGGCAGACAGCAGCACCGACATGGCGAGCACAGGGCCGAGCTCGCCCCAGGTGCCATACGCGAGAATCGAGTCGCCCACACGCGTGCCAGTGAGCGAGCGCTCACGCATGATGGGCACGAGCGTGCCGAGCGCCGTAGAAGTGAGGGCAAGCGTCACGGCGATACCGTCGAAATGGCTGACCGAGAACCACGGGGTAAAGCGCACGGCAAGCCAGGCGATACCAAACGTGACGACCCACGTTGCCAAGCCGTAGCGCCCCTCGACACCCGTGATGCTCTTGGGATCGATCTCAAAGCCGGCAAGCAGGAACAAAAAGGCCAGACCGAGCTCGGACACAAGCGAGACCTCGGCATCTACATGGATGACGCCGAGCATATGGGGTCCCAGCACCGCGCCGAGCACGAGCAAAAAGACCGTCTCGGGAACGGGTTTTCCAGGAATCGCCGAGGCGATGAAGGGGCTTGCAAAGGCCACGAGTGCGATGATGGCGAGCGAAACGAATGCCATGTGATGCCTTTCTCTTGTTTGCGCTTCACTGTAGCACCCTCGCCGTCCTCACCGCGCCGCGAGCTGTCGTATCATAGTGAGGTTTACAAACATGTGGCTCAAGGCGACCGCAGGGCAGACCCCGCAAACCGACCGCTGCCGCATACCGTACCGTACGCCCAACCGATCAGGAAGGCAGGAACCAATGGTCTCTCGTATCTACGTGGAGAAGAAACCCGGGTTCGACGTCGAGGCTCAGCAGCTCAAGGGCGAGCTGACCGAAATTCTCGGCATCAAGGGCATCGAGGCCCTGAGGATTATCAACCGCTACGACGTCGAGGGCATCGACGAGGAGCTTTTCCGCTCCTGCGTGCCGACCGTCTTTAGCGAGCCCCAGGTCGATGTGACCTACGACGAGCTCCCCGCAAGCGATGGCGCCGTCTTTGCCGTCGAATTCCTGCCTGGCCAGTTTGACCAGCGCGCCGACTCCGCCAGCGAGTGCGTGCAGCTCATCAGCCAGGGCGAGCGCCCCGCCGTGCGCTCCGCCAAGGTCTATATGATCTCGGGCGCTCTGGACGAGGCCGCCATCGATGCCATCAAGCACTACGTGGTGAACCCCGTCGAGGCGCGCATCGCCTCGCTCGACCTGCCCGAGACGCTGCACATTGAGACCCCCGAGCCCCAGCCCGTCGAGGTGCTCGACGGTTTCCGCGAGCTCGACGAGACCGGCCTTGCCGCCTTTATTTCCGAGCGCGGCCTTGCCATGGACGAGGCGGACATCGCCTTCTGCCAGCAGTACTTCCGCGATGAGGACCGCGACCCCACCATCACCGAGATCCGCGTGATCGACACCTATTGGTCCGACCACTGCCGCCACACCACCTTCGGCACCGTCCTGGATGACGTGACGATCGACGACGCCGTGGTGCAGCAGGCCTTCGACCGCTACATGGAGATGCGCCACGAACTCGGCCGCGACGCCAAGCCCGTCTGCCTCATGGACATGGGCACCATCGGCGCTAAGTACCTTAAGAAGACCGGCGTCATGACCGATGTCGACGAGTCCGAGGAGATCAACGCCTGCACCGTCAAGGTGAAGGTCGATGTCGATGGCGAGGACCAGGACTGGCTGTTCCTCTTTAAGAACGAGACCCATAACCACCCGACCGAGATCGAGCCCTTCGGCGGTGCCGCCACCTGCGTGGGCGGCGCCATCCGCGACCCGCTCTCGGGCCGCAGCTATGTGTATCAGGCCATGCGCGTCACCGGCGCCGGCGACCCCACCGTCCCGGTTTCCGAGACGCTCGAGGGTAAGCTGCCGCAGCGCAAGCTCGTGACCACTGCCGCCGCCGGCTACTCCAGCTACGGCAACCAGATCGGCCTTGCCACCGGTCAGGTCAACGAACTCTATCACCCCGGTTACGTGGCCAAGCGCATGGAGGTTGGCGCCGTCGTGGGCGCTACCCCGGCAAACCACGTTCGTCGCGAGTGGGCCGCCCCCCCCGGCAAGGTCATGCGGCGGGGCGGCCGCACTGGCCGTGGTGGCCTCGGTGGCGACACCGGCTCCTCCAAGACCCAGAACACCGAGTCCATCGAGACATCGGGCGCCGAGGTCCAGAAGGGCAACGCCCCGGTCGAGCGCAAGCTGCAGCGTCTGTTCCGCCGCGGCGATGCCTGCCGTCTGATCAAGCGCTGCAACGACTTTGGCGCCGGCGGCGTCTCGGTCGCCGTGGGCGAGCTTGCCGACGGCCTGTATGTCGACCTTGATACCGTAACCAAGAAGTACGACGGCCTGGACGGCACCGAGCTCGCTATCTCCGAGTCCCAGGAGCGCATGGCTTGCGCCGTCGCCGACGGTGACGTCGAGGAGTTCATGGGCTACGCCGCCGAGGAGAACCTCGAGGCGACCGTTATCGCCGAGGTTACCGCCGAGCCGCGCATGCGCATGGCCTGGAACGGCGTCGCCATCGTCGACCTGTCCCGCGAGTTCCTCAACTCCAACGGCGCACCCAAGCACCAGGTCGCCCACGTCTGCGCCCGTAGCGTGTGGCAGCCCAGCTGGGCCGGCGCCACGCTCGCCGAGCGCATGACCTCGCTCGTCACCGACCTCAACGTCGCTTCCAACAAGGGCCTTTCCGAGCGCTTCGACTCCACCATCGGCGCCGCGACCGTGCTCATGCCCTTTGGCGGCAAGACGCAGCTCACCCCAAGCTCGGCCATGGTCGCCAAGTTCCCCGTGGACGGCGAGACCACCACGGCGAGTGCTATGGCATGGGGCTTCAACCCCTACCTGATGGAAGCCGACCAGTTTGCGGGCGCCTACCTGTCCGTGGTCGAGTCCATCTCCAAGCTCGTTGCCGCCGGCTTTGAGCACAAGCGCGCCTACCTCTCCTTCCAGGAGTACTTCGAGCGCCTGCGCACCGAGGCAGAGCGCTGGGGCAAGCCCACGGCAGCCGTCTTGGGCGCCCTCATGGCCCAAGTCGACCTGGGTGCCGGCGCCATCGGTGGCAAGGATTCCATGAGCGGCTCGTTTGAGGACGAGGCCGGCGAACTCAACGTCCCGCCGACCCTGATCAGCTTCGCCGTCGCCGTGGGCAAGGCCGCCCGCGCCGTCTCGCCCGAGTTCAAGGGCCTGACGCACCGCGTCGTCCGCATCGCCCCCGCCACCTATGGCGAGGACTACCGTCCCGACGCCCAGCAGCTGCTCGCCGCGTTTGACGCCGTCGAGGCGCTCACTGCTACCGGCGACGCCCTGGCCGTCTCCACGCCCGGCTACGGCTGCGGCGCCGAGAGCCTCTTTAAGATGTGAGTCGGTAACCAGATCGGTATCGAGCTTGCCGAGGATGTAGACGTGGAGAGCCTCTTCACCCCGCTCTACGGCAGCTTTGTCATCGAGCTCGCCGAGGATGCCGAGCTGCCCGAGGTCGCCGACGGCGTTGTCGTCGAGCCCCTGGGCACCACCGTCGAGGGCTATGTCATCGACACCGGCTCCGAAGTCATCGAGCTCGCCGAGCTCCAGGAGGCCTGGGAGAGCGGTATCGAGGGCGTCTTTGCCTACCGCAGCGCCGGCGAGACCGCCGAGGTCGAGACCATCGACTTCCGCGCCAAGGACATCCACGTGTACGGCGGCGCCAAGATCGCCCGCCCGCGCGTGGTTATCCCCGTGTTCCCCGGCAACAACTGCGAGTACGATAGCGCCCGTGCCTTCCGTGCCGCCGGCGCCGAAGCCGACACCTTCGTGATCAACAACCTCACGCCCGAGGCCGTCGCCGAGAGCACCCACGAGCTTGCCCGCCGCATTCGTGCAAGCCAGATCGTCATGATCCCCGGCGGCTTCTCGGGCGGCGACGAGCCCGACGGCTCCGCCAAGTTCATCACGGCGTTCTTCCGCGCTCCCGAGGTCACCGAGGCAGTCCGCGACCTGCTCAAGGCCCGCGATGGCCTGATGCTGGGCATCTGCAACGGCTTCCAGGCCCTGATCAAGCTCGGTCTGGTGCCCTACGGCGACATCGTCGACGCCACGCCCGATGCGCCCACGTTGACGTTCAACACCATCGGTCGCCACCAGAGCCGTCTGGTGCGCACCCGCATCTCGTCCAACTTGTCCCCGTGGCTGTCGCAGTGCAGCCTGGACGACCCCTACACCGTCGCCATCAGCCACGGCGAGGGCCGCTTTGTCGCCAACGACGAAGTGCTCGCCCAGCTGATCGCCAACGGCCAGGTCGCCACGCAGTACGTGGGCGAGGACGGCAAGCCCAGCATGGATCTTTCCGTCAACCCCAACGGCTCCGCACTCGCCATCGAGGGCATCACGAGCCCCGACGGCCGTGTCCTGGGCAAGATGGGCCATGCCGAGCGTCGCGGCGACAATCTGTACCGCAACGTGCCCGAGCATGTCCCCGGCGATAAGTTCATGCCGATCTTTGAGAGCGGCGTAGCCTACTTCGCCTAAAGCTTTCCCATCGGGTACAATCCCCTCGGGTAACAACACCCGCCACCGGCACCCCCGGTGGCGGGTTCTTTTTTGCTTCGCGCATACAGGAAGGACATCATGCAAAGCCGCAAGCCGTATCTCGCCACCCTGCCCGGACTCATCCTGGGCTGCCTTGTTTGCTGTGCACTCTGGGGGTCGGCTTTCCCCTGCATCAAAATCGGCTACGCACTCTTTGGTATCCCAGCGCACGATAGCGCCTCGCAGCTGCTCTTTGCAGGATTGCGCTTCACGCTTGCCGGTGCCCTGGTCATCGTCGGCATGAGCGCGGCCCAACGCCGCCCGCTCGTTCCGCAGGTGCGCGATATCAAGCCCATCGTTGTCTTGTCGCTCTTCCAGACTATCGGGCAGTACTTCTTTTTCTACCTGGGACTCTCGCGCGCCAGCGCCATGTCGAGCTCCATCATCGAGGCCAGCGCCAACTTCCTCGCAATCCTCTTTGCCGCCCTGGCATTTCACACCGAGAAGCTCAGTACGGCCAAGGTGCTTGGCTGTGCGCTGGGCTTTGCCGGCGTCGCGCTCGTCAACCTTTCGGGCGCAGATGGCACCTTTGGCTTCAGGCTCGATGGCGAGGGATTTATCTTGGCTTCCACTGTTGCGGGCGCCCTGTCGACCTGCCTCATTGGCATCTTCTCGCGCGAGCATGACGGCGTCTTGCTCGCCGGCTGGCAGTTTTTAGTCGGTGGCGTGGTCCTTACCGCCATCGGATTTTTGATGGGCGGCACGTTGTCCCCCACCGAAATCGCCCCCGCCATCGCGCTCATCATTTATATGGCACTCATTTCCGCCGACGCGTACTCGCTGTGGTCCAGTCTGCTAGCCGTCCGCCCCGTCAGCCGCGTGGCAGTCGATGGCTTTATGAACCCGGTCTTTGGCGTGCTGTTGAGCGCGTTGCTGCTCGGCGAGGGCGCTGGCACGAGCCCCGTTACCGTCATCGTTGCCCTGTTGTTGGTCTGCAGCGGCATCATCATCGTCAACAAACCCAAAAAAGCCTAGCGAGCTCGCCTTTTTAGGGAGGGCGTTCGCACACTTTAGCTTAATGGAATACATCGATGAGCTGAGGGCCGCCACGCACGCCAGCGTGCGACCCTTTTCCTAGCGTATCTGGATGCCGGCTTTCTTTTTCTCGGCCTTAACGCGGTAGAGCTCCGCATCGGCAGCGCGAAGTAAGTCTTGCCAGGTATCAACACTATCGCCGACCCGCGCGTAACCGATGGACATCCGCAATGCATACGGTACCTCGGCACGAGCGAGCTCGTCGTCAATCGCCGAACACAGGTCTATGATGTCCTGTTCCGCCGCTGCCTTTTGGAGCACCACGAACTCATCGCCACCATAACGCGCGATAAAGCCACCAGACACCGAGCAGACATCCTTGAGCGCCGTCGCAACAACCTGAAGAGCATGGTCGCCCTCCACATGTCCATAGCGATCGTTAATCTGCTTAAAGCCGTCAGCGTCCATCATAAGCAGATATACATCTTCGGCCTGATCCACATTTGAAAAGAGCGACAGCATATAGGTCTCAAAACGGTTGCGGTTGTTGAGTCCAGTCAACGGGTCAGTCGAGATCAGTTGCTCCTGGCAGATGATATAGAGCAGCAACATGCTAATCATTATGCCGACACAAAGGCCAGGCACCGAGCATACGATCTGAAAGGTACCGCCCACCAGAGCGGGAACCGCAAAAAAGGCGAGGGTGCGATAAATGGCCTTCTTTTGCAGGCTTTCGACTTTTCGAGCCTGAATAAAGGCATGCAAGGACGTATATATGACGTAGCAGTAGCTAACGATAGGCTGAATCATATAAAGCGCTCCGCGACGATATACGCCCCGCGCATCGATATAGAACATAGCGTGCGTCCAGTAGCTGGTAAATGCCAGAACGACCACCAATGCGGTTGGCAACGTTAAAAGTACCACCCTATAGGGCGTGGTCAGGAGCCGTGAGCCCTGCATCGTCTCGGAATAGAAAAACCAAATGAGGCACGCGATGGCGAACAGCGAAAACGAAACCGCGTTGGAAATCCAGTTGGCCGTGATGCCTACAGGAGTGCTCACGCCGTCCGAGAGCGTCCAGATCATATCGAAGAAAATGTAGGCAGCAGACGTGTAGCCCAGCATGCTAAACAAAAGCTGCTGGGTGCTCGAGAACAGGGAGCGACGGCTTCGTACGGCAAGTCCGATAAGAATAATCATGCACAGCAGGAATATCTCGATCTTGAGTGCCTTTACCACTAGACGCCCTCCCTTCAATATCCAAGTGGCCAGAATCGCCCAATTCGAATCTGGGCAACAAACACCCCCTACTCCGCAGGGGTAAGGGGAATAATAGCAGAGCGCCCGAACGTCACTGCAAGACAGCTCTCGTTCGGGCGCTCAAACGGCGCGAGTTGCACGCCGGAATCATTGATGGGTATCGATTGCTACTCGCCATCGATGTCGGTCGCGACAGCCTCTTCGATGGCCTCGACACCGGCAGGCGACAGGTCTTCCTTGCCCTGGCAGAACTTCTTATCGACCCAGCCGGTCAGAATCGGGGCCATGATTGCCGTGA
>CAJKZO010000086.1:0-8784 GCA_905204365.1 uncultured Collinsella sp. | reverse complement strand
CTTGGTCCCCCCGCTCTCTCCTCCCCCTTTCTCCCCTCACCCATTCCCGGTGCCCCCCCCCCCCCCGGGGCCGAACGCCCTAGTTGTTGAGCATGCGGTCGAAGCTTCCCGAGTCGCCATCCCGATAGTCGGCGGTCATCAGGATCTCCTGCGGAATGCGCGCGCCCTCGCGCAGCACATTGCGGAACTGCACGCGCGTAACCATGGGCAGATCCTTGATCGTCGCCGCCAGATTCTGCGGCACGCCCTGGTTGGTAGCCGCGGGCTCACACTCGCCGCCGGCCTTCACGCGACGCCTATGCTCGGCGAGCATGGCGCGGTACATGCCGGCATGCAGGCGAATCTCAACCACATTGGCATTGCGAGCCTGCTCGACGATGCGCGCGCCCTCGCGGTCGATATCGCCCACATAGTAGACGTAGTTAAAGCGATAGCCAATCTCGGCCAGATAATCGTCCAGGGCATGCAAGACGCTCGCCTTGCATCCGCCGCCAAAAATCACGCCGCCCACCTTGATGCCAAAGAGCTTAGCGTGCTTGCGGCCACGCAGCAGCTTGACGATCTCGTCGTAGGTGTCCAGGTTCTCGACCATAATGAACGGCTTGTCGGCGCCCAGCGTAAAGAAGCCCGTAAAGTGCACGGGGCGATTGGGGGCGACCTTGATCGCCTGCATGCTGATGCCCTTTTCGGTCATACGCCTGATCAGGCGCTCACCGTGCTTGCCGTCAAAAGCCTTCTCGTCGTTAAAGATCTGGTAGGCACGCTGGCGGCGCGAGGCAACCGGCGTATCGGCACCTCGATTCTGCTCGATCCAAGCCTGGATGATTGCAATTTCCTCGGCAATCTTGCGGTTGGACATCTCGTTATGCTGAGTGCGCTGCGGAGCCTTTTTGCCGTCCTTGCCCTCAACCTTTACGATCTGTGTCTGCTGCTCCTTGATCTTAGAGAGCGCCGTAGGCGTAGGGACAACTTTGAGCAGCTGCCTGCCTAAAACGCGGGCAAGGGCAAACGCCGATACCTCACCGTGGACGGCCGACTCGGGCTGCTGGGCAGCAGTACCTGCTGCGGCAGACTCCGGCTTCTTCTGAGACTTGCGCTTAGAATCGCCTTGGGAATTGCGCTCGCGCTTCGGCATAGACGCCTGCTTCTGCGGACGATCGGACTTGCTCTCCTTCGCCGGCTGGCGCTTAGGCTGCCCCGAAGAAACCTCGGCCTTCGCATCCTCGTCCTGCGGCGTGGTCTTCTCGGCTGCAGTCTCGGCATGGGAACTGCGGCCCCCACGATGGCGACGGCGGCGAGGCTTGCTCGACGCGCCCTGCTCCGTCCGCTCATCAGTAGGCTGCTGGCCCTTGGCCTCGGCATCAACCTCAAGCTGCGGCTCAACAGGCTTCTGCTCGCGAGCCTCCGGCTCAACGGCCTTCTCGTCCTGGGCGGTCGAAACCGACTCGCCCTTCTCCTGATGCTTTACGGGATACGCGCGTCCCGCAAAACCGCGGCCGGGACGACACGAACCCGGAGCCTTCTTGGCAGACTCCTCAACATCGTCTGCAACCTCAGAAGACTCTTCAACCTCACGCGCGGCATCCTGCTGTGCAGTCTTAAAGTGAGCACCGCGACGACGCTTGGGCTCTTGGGCCTCCACGGGCTTTTGCTCCCTCGCGGGCTTCTGCGACTCGGCAGCAACCTCGGTCTCAACAGCCTCAGCATCCGTCTCACCCTTTCGAGCAACGGCGCGACGGAAGCGCTCCTGCTGGGCGCGGCGCTGCGCATCGCGCTTGCCACCCCCGCCAAAACCGCCGCGTCCTGCCTTGGCCGTAAAGGCACGCACGACGTTCTCATCGAGCAACTCATCGGTATCGACATGCTCACGCGGAGCAGTTTCTTCCACAGCAGGCACGTCAGCGGAATCCTCGACGACAAAATCTTCGACGGACTCGGCAGGCTGCTCCTGGACATCGCGGATCTCGGCATTGATGGTATAGAACGCCGGGCGCCCGTTAATGCCGCTACCCTCGATCTTGGTCACGATCTTTGCCGCGATAAGCTCATCGCGCATCGCCTTGGTGTCGCACTCCTTATCGACGGAGCGGAAAATCTGCGCCAGCGCACTCGACTTAATCTTGAGCGCCTTGCGGCAAAGCAGGTCGTAGGCAACCAGCTTGGCACGCTCAGCAGAAAGCGACGTCTGGCTGCTCAGGCGCTCAGCCAAAGCATCGACATTGTTTTGATTATCGGAATATACCGTCTTGGCCACGGGGCCCCTTTCATATGTACACATATACGTCTATATGGTACAACGCGCGCCCTTATCCACGCAAAACATCTGCGAGAACACTCGAGCGTCACCCGCTTTCGCATGAAAAAAAGACCGAGCCCGCGAAGTCGCGGACCCGATCTTTCCGAGTCATATGGATGGAACGGTTAGTCCATCAAGCTGACTAGGCCTTGGCGGCCTCGGCGTCAGCGGGAGCCTCGGCGGCAGCGGCGCGACCGTACTCGGCCTTGCCCATCTCGGACCACTCGGGCTCCTCGTCAGGCATGGAGCCAGCCTCCTTGCCGAAGAACTCCTTGAGGCAGTTGACGGCGACGATGAGGCCCAGGACCATCAGCAGGACGGCAAAGACGAGCTGCAGGCCCTTGGTGGCGGCGACGGAGACGGCGGCCGTGGTGGCGGTAGCCGGGATGGTGCCGAAGAAGCCGTAAGCCTGGACAGCGGCCATGCAGCCCATAGCGCTCTGGACCAGCGAGGTGAAGGTGCAGCAGAGCAGGAAGACGACGGGCACGTAGAGCATCCAACCCTTGCGGCCGGTGCACTTGCAGAACACGGCGAGGGTGATCATGGTCATGCCGCCGAGCAGCTGGTTGGAAGCGCCAAAGAGCGGCCAGATGTTGGCATAGCCACCAAAAGCGAGGGCGAGACCGGGAAGCAGGGTGACGACCGTGGCGAACCAGGGGTTGCCGAGGACCTTCATGTAGCCGGCCTTGGACTCGATGGCCAGGGCGTCGTTGGTCTGGGCAAAGAACTCGGAGAACGAGGTGCGGGCGATGCGGGCGACGGCATCGAGCGAGGTCAGGGCCAGAGCGGAGACGTTCATGGTCATGAAGACGGTAGCGAGCGTGCCGTCAACACCGAAGGCCTGCATACCGCGGGAGATACCAGCGGCGAAGATCTGGAACGGGGTGGAAGCGACACCGGCGTTGAGGGCGCCAGTACCGGCGGTGTTCATATCGGAGAACATGATGCCAGCGACGATGATGGCAAGGATGCCGACGAAGGACTCGACGATCATGGCGCCGTAACCGACCTTGACGGCGTCCTGCTCCTTCTCGACCTGCTTAGAAGAGGTGCCGGAAGAAACGAGGCTGTGGAAACCGGAGAGAGCACCGCAAGCGACGGAGACGAACAGGACCGGGAACATCATGCCGGAGGCAGTGGAGAAGCCGGTGAAGACCGGAGCGGTGATAGTGGCCTGACCGTTGACGCCCAGGACGACGATGCCGAGGACAGCGCAGACGATCATGACGATCATCATGATGGAAGTGAGGTAGTCACGCGGGGTCTTGAGCATCTGGATGGGCATGGCGCCAGCAAAGACCAGGTAGACCATGACGACGGCAAACCACTGGAACTTATCCAGGTAGACCGGGAACTGCATACCGACGGCAAACATGAGAACCATGAGGACCACGCCGGTGACGAACTCGGCAGCGCCGGTGAGGTTGAACTTCTTCTGGGCCCAACCAAAGGCGATAGCGACGAAGGTGAACAGGATGGAGATGGTACCAGCGCAGCCGGCGGCATAGGACTTGGTGAAGTCGATGGCACCGGTAGCAGCACCAGAAGCGTCAACGGCCGGGGTGAACATGAACGTCTTGCAGACCATGTCGGTGAAGGCGGCGATGACGATGATGCAGAACAGCCAGCAGAACAGCAGGAACAGGCGACGGCCGGTCTTGCCGATGTACTTCTCAATGAGCTGAGCGAGCGACTTGCCGTTGTTCTTCATCGAAGCGTACAGGGCACCAAAGTCGTGGACGGCACCAAAGAAGATGCCGCCGACGAGGACCCAGAGCACGACGGGCAGCCAGCCAAAGGCCATGGCGACGATCGTACCCGTGACGGGGCCAGCACCGCAGATCGAGCTGAACTGGTGCGAGAACGCGGTGAAGGCGGAGACGGGCGAGAAGCTGTTGCCGTCCTTCATGCGCTTGGCCGGCGTGAGGGCATCCTTGTCAACGCCCCACTTGTTGGCCAGCCAGCGACCATAGCCCAGATAGCCGCAGGCGAGCACCGCCGCGGCCACAACCATGAGCAAAACTCCGTTCATTACATTTCCTCCTCTAAAAAGAACTTCCTAGACATAAAAAATGAGGGCCGTCGGTTGCGCTCGACGGCCCTCATCTTCATCAGCCGCCCGTTATCGTACGGGCTAGCTGTATGTGCTAACCCGCATCAGATAATTACTACGCTGATAATGTTTAGCTGATGCGTGAACATGTCTAAGAAATCCTCTTCAATCATGATGCGAACGATCCGTGCGTGTTCACATCCCCCAGTGGTTGAAAAGGAGTATGAAACTTTAGTTACCTAAAGTCAACGCAAATTTGTAATGAATTTTCAACTTTTTTGGATTTCTCGGTATAAAACGCCACTGACCTCGGACTTTACCCGACAAAAGTTTTTGCATGAGAGATGCCCCTGAGGGCCGCGGGAGCCGGGCGGCGCATATGAACTTTCCTGCTCTACAGTCCTGCGCAAGACGGAAAGCACATTAAGTGCTTTCCTTTGCGTGCGGAACTCGCGATAAAGTTCATATGCGCCGCCCGGCTCCCGCGGCTCTCAGGGGCTCCCATCCCAAATGCGGAGCAAAGCTCCGCACACCAACTTTTTCTTTCAGCTAAAGAACGCCGGAAATTCGACACTGGCTTGTTAACTTTGCTGGACGTTGTCGACGCCAAACCAGCTCAGAAGCTATATTGACACAGAAAGGTCCCCGGACGGAGGGGCCGGATATAAGGTTTATCGCGAGTTCCGCACGCAAAGAAGGCCACTTAATGTGGCCTTCGTCTTGCGCAGGACTGTAGAGCAGGAAACCTTATATCCGGCCCCTCCGTCCGGGGACCGCGCCGTACCAGCTACAGCGTCATGTTCGGATCGGCGTCGACGTCGAACGGCGAGATTTCACCTCGGTCGAATTTACGGCGGGCGACCTCCGCGATCATGGCTGCGTTATCGGTACAGGCAGACAAGGGCGGCACCGTTACGCGAATCCCCTGACGTCCAAGCTTCTTGATCATCATCTCGCGCAGATGCGGGTTGGCCGAGACGCCGCCGCCGATGCAGTATTCCTTGCATCCGGTAGCGTGCAATGCGTTTTTGGCCTTCTTGTACTGCACGTCAAAGACCGCGGCCTCAAACGAGGCAGCCAGATCGGGCAGATGAATCGTGCGCCCGGCCTTGGTCTCCTGCTCGATATAGAGCGTCACCGCTGTCTTGAGGCCCGAAAGCGAAAAGCGATAGTCTCCTCTGCTGTTAAGCGCACGGGGGAAATCGATCGCCTTGGGGTTGCCCGTCTCGGCCAGCTTGGAAATGATGGGGCCACCGGGATAGCCCAGGCCCAGCGCCTTGGCCACCTTGTCGAAGGCCTCGCCCACGGCGTCGTCGAGCGTCTCACCGAGCACCTCGTAGTCGCCCCACGCCTTCACGTGCACGAGCATGGTGTGCCCACCCGAGACAAGCGTGAAGATAAACGGCGGCTTGAGGTCGGGTTGCGCCAGCAGGTTGGCAAACAGGTGCCCCTCCAGATGGTTGACGCATACGAGCGGCTTACCGGCAGCGTAGGCAAAGCCTTTGGCAAAGGCAACGCCCACCACGAGGGCGCCCACTAGGCCCGGACCCTGTGTCACGCCCACGGCGGCAAGCTCGCTGGGGGCAATGGCTCCACCCTCAAGACCAAGCGATGCTGCGGCATCCTCGAGCGCCGCATCCACGACGCTCACAATCACCTCAACGTGTTTGCGCGAGGCGATCTCGGGCACCACGCCGCCAAAGCGGGCATGAAAATCAATCTGTGTCGACACCTGGTTGGCCAGCATATTGCCATCCGCATCGATAATCGCCACGGCCGTCTCGTCGCAGGAACTCTCGATAGCGAGCACTAGGCGGCGGCGCTCAATTTCGGCACGCTCCCCCTCGGAGCGCCCAGGCGCAGGCAGCGGCCACACGCGCTGCTCTGCCGCCGTCGGCTCGGGCGAAGCATTGTCGACCGGAAGTACCAGGGGCAGCGGGGCCGTCATGACGATGGCGTCCTTGCCGGCACCATAGTAGCCGCGGCGACGGCCAGCCTCGGTAAAGCCCAGAGCGTTATAAAGCGCGATCGCTCCCTCGTTGCCGTCCTCAACCTCGAGCGAAGCCGTGGTGCAGCCGAGCATCTGGGCATCATAGCTCACATGCGACAGCAGCTTGCGGGCAATGCCCTCACGGCGATGTGCCGGGTCGACGGCGACATCCAGAATCTGCACATCACCGTCCACGACCATACCGCCGGCAAGGCCCAGCAGCTTGCCGTCGTCGTGTGCCACCCACCAACTACGCGGCGCAGCGACGTCCTCGCCCAGTTCGGACAGGAACATGCCCGGCGTCCACGCCTTGTGTCCGGCACCTTCAAAGCAGGCGGCCTCTAGCGCGCTCGCGCCCTCGGCATCCGCCGCGCCCATGGGACGGAACTGCAGATGACGACCGGCGAGCTCATCGGCAACGCCCGTAATTTCGCTCTGCGCACTCTCGGCAAGACCAAGACGCTTGCGCTCGTTTTCCTCGGCATCCGAAAGGCGCGTGTAAATCGGCAGGACGCGAGCCGGATCGCCGTCACCCGCAGCGTGCGCGAGCAGCAAGCCCTCGCCCGAAGGCCACCACAGGTCGCGCTCCACGCAGCGGGCGGTCTCGTCCTCACCCAGCAGCTTGCCATAGCGCACGAGACCGTCACCGGTCAGCTGAACCTGGTCCCAGTCCGCTGCTCGGCGCCACTCATCGAGCGCCACGGCGGCCTTGACCACGTGTTCGCGCTCAAATTGACGCTCGGGACCCTCATCGACCAGCATATACAGCGCCGGATATACCTCACCGCGCATAGCATCGGCCAAGATACCAAGCTTGCCGCGCACGCCAGCCTTCCACGCCGTCCAAGCGCAAGCGTCGAGCGTCGACACGCCCAGCAGCGGAACATTGGCACCGCGCGCGAGGCCCTTGGCAGTGGAGATGCCGATGCGCACACCCGTAAACGACCCCGGGCCGCGGCCGACCACGTAGTAACCAACATCGCTGCGATCCAGACCGGATTGAGCCAGCACGCCATCAACGGTATTCACGAGCTCAACGTTGGCGTGACGGCGACACATATGGTCGCCACTCACGAGCTTCGTCTCGCCCGTCTGCCCATCAATCCAGCTTGCCGCGCAGGCAAGCATGTCGGTCGAAGTATCGAGCGCCACCACCAGCGCGTTGTCGTTATGCAAGCTCATCTTGTACAGCCTTATCAATCAAATGGGAAAGCTCCATTGCGCGGTCACCGTGCGCCTCGAGCGTTATCGTTCGCACATCGCTGTCGCCCTCATCACGCTTGAGCGTCACCGAAAGATACTCATCCGTCAGCTCGTCCTGGAATTGTTCGCCCCATTCCAGCAGGCAAGCACCCTCATAGCCCAGCACATCGAAAATGCCCGTATCCTCGAGCTCGTAGGCATGCTCCAGGCGGTATAGATCAAAGTGGAACAGCGGAATACGACCTTGATCGTGAACGGCCATGAGCGCAAACGTAGGGCTCGTAACCATATGTCCATCGCCCAGCCCGCGCGAGACGCCCTTGGTAAAGTGAGTTTTGCCCACTCCCAGGCCACCGGTCAGGATGAGCACATCGCCGTCCTCAAGGCACGGTGCAATTAGCTCGCCAAAGTACTCCGTATCGGCAGCGCAAGTCGTTTTGTAAGTACCTACCCCCAGGCGCTCCAGGGACATATATGCTCCTTATTATTCCGAGGCGTCCTCTGGTGCGGGATGTCGCTCCAGATAGTCGCCCAGCATCTTAAAGTCTTCCTCCAGCAGTTCCTGCCACGCCGGATTGCGTAGCGCTGCTGCCGGATGGAACGTGGGCATTACTACAAAATGCCCCATCTGGTGGAACCTGCCGCGCAGCTTAGTAATGCCAATCTCGGTCTTAAGCACAAAGTGCGTCGCGGGGTTGCCGAGCGTCACGATGATATCGGGCCAGATGCTTCGAATCTGCTCACGCAAAAACGGCGAGCAAGCCAGTACTTCCTCGGGGCGCGGATTGCGGTTTCCCGGCGGGCGGCACTTAAGCACATTGGCAATGTAGACGTCTTCGCGTTTAAGACCCGCCAGGGACAAAATGCCGTTGAGGTCCTCGCCTGCCGCCCCCACAAAGGGCTCGCCCTGCAAATCCTCATTGCGGCCCGGCGCCTCACCAATAAACATCACGCGGGCGTGGGGGTTTCCCACGCCAAACACGATATTGTGACGCGACTGGTAGAGCTGGCAGAGGTGACAATCGCCCAGAACGGCCTCGATTTCCTCGAGTGCGACCTCACATGGCACCTGATGGGTATGACCGGGGATGTGCATGACGCCCATAGCGGCTCCTACACGTAGACCTTGTCGAGACGCATGCCAAAGCCGCAGGCGACCTCGTAGTTAATCGTTCCGCGCAGTCGGGCCATCTCGTCCATAGTGATCTCGGCATCGCCATCGCGGCCGACAATGATCTTCTC
>CAJKZO010000085.1:0-8831 GCA_905204365.1 uncultured Collinsella sp. | reverse complement strand
CAAAAACTCATCCAACATTAATCTTGGCTCAAGAATCGCTTAATCTATAACCTGCACTATAGAGTTCGACCAAGGGCGGGGCAGCGCCGCGCAACGCAGGCCGCCGAACGCTACGCTCGCGCCCGGGCAGATCGCCCGGCGTCGCGCCCATCGAACGAAAGGACAGGTCATGGACGACCTCGAAAAAGTTGAAACCATCCGCACCAAGTGCAACGTGAGCTACACCGATGCCAAGGCCGCGCTCGACGCCGCCGACGGCAACGTTTTGGACGCCATCATTTGGCTCGAGTCGCAGGGCAAGACCCAGACCACGTCGGCGCACGCCGCCAACGACTCCGCGCCAGTCGATGAGCCCTCAGCCGAGATGGTCGCCGCGCAGGCCGCCTACGAGAAGTCGAGCGAAAAGACCGACTTCTCCAAGAAGATGGACGGCGTGTGGGAGTACCTCAAAAAGCTCTTCCGCCTGAGCCTGGACACCAAGTTTATCGCCACGCGCCGCGATGCGATCATCCTCAACATTCCCATCCTGATCCCCATCGTCGCGCTGTTTGCCTGGGGCGCCACGATATGGCTGATGTTGATTGGCCTGTTCTTTGGCATGCGCTACCGCATCGACAGCGACGGAGACGTGCCCGGCAGCATCAACAACCTTATGGATCACGCCGCCGACGCCGCGGACGACATCAAGCAAAATCTCAACGACGACAAGTAATCGCAGACGGGGGCACGTATGGCACGAATCCTGATCGTAGAGGACGAGGAGAAAATCGCCCGCTTTGTGACGCTCGAGCTGGAGCACGAGGGCTACCAGGTGGAGCACGCCGCCGACGGCCGCACCGCCGTAGACCTGGCGCTGGAGCGCGACTACGATCTGATTCTGCTCGACGTGCTGCTGCCGCAGCTCAACGGCATGGAGGTGCTGCGGCGCGTGCGCAAGCACAAGGATGTGCCGGTGATCATGGTCACCGCGCGCGATGCCGTGATGGATAAGGTGGCCGGGCTCGACGCCGGCGCTGACGATTACCTAACCAAGCCGTTTGCCATTGAGGAGCTGTTCGCACGGATCCGCGTTGCGCTGAAGCGCTCGGAGGCCGTGCGGACGGCTTCGGGCGTTGGCGGCATCGGGACGGGCGCGGCGAGCGACGCGGGCGGGAGCGCCGCTGCGATACCCCCGGTCAGCGACTCAACCCAGGTTTCCGCCTCGCTCTCCCCCGCCACGCGCACTGTGGGCTCAGTCGTGCTCGACCCCAACCGCCGCGAAGTCACGGTCGGCGGCTCGCCCATCGCGCTCACGGCCCGCGAGTTCGACGTTCTCGCCCTGCTTATGGCGCATGCCGAAACCGTGCTCACCCGCGAGCGCATCGCGCACGAAGCGCTGGGCTATGAATACGTGGGCGACACCAACAACGTCGACGTGCACATCGCGCACCTGCGCGCCAAGATCGAGGACGCCGGCGGCGCCCGCATCATCCAGACCGTGCGTGGGGTGGGCTATGTCTGCCGCGCGTAACGCCGAGGCCAAGCGCGTCACATCCATCGCCCGCGCCATCAACTGGAGCTATATGTGGCGCCGCTTGATGAGCTACGTCTGGCTCGATCTGCTGCTGATGGTGATTGCGGCGGCGATCCTCGTCTATGGATACAACCAGATGCTGCCCGACGGCGCGTTTACCGCAGGATGGATCCCCGGCGTCGCCGTTCACGGCATGTCGCTGGCGCCTGCGCGCGGCTGGGACCTGGCAACGCTCACCTATACCGTCGAGCTTGCGCGTACCACCAAGACTTTCCCCCTCGCGCAGGACCTCGTCGCGCTATGGCCTCTCTACCTTGTCGTTGTGGGTTGGCAGGTCATCAGCGTGCTCGACATGCTCGGCGGCGCCCGTCGCGTGCGCCGCACCATGGCACCGCTCAACGACCTGGCCTTGCGCGTGGACGAGCTCGGCCGTATGCAGCTCTCCGGCGGCAAGATGGAAACACTGGAGCAGGCCATCGAGCGCGCAAGCGTCGACTCGCCGAGCGTCACTACCGGCGACGCCGACCTGGCAAGCATCGAGGTTGCACTCAACCGCCTACTGCGCCAGATGCAAGAGGCCAAACTGCAGCAAATGCGCTTTGTCAACGATGCGAGCCACGAGCTGCGCACGCCCATCGCGGTGATTCAGGGCTACGTAAACATGCTCGATCGCTGGGGCAAAGACGACCCGGACGTGCTGGCAGAATCTATCGCGTCCCTCAAGGCCGAAAGCGAGCACATGCAAGAGCTCGTGGAGCAGCTGCTGTTTTTGGCACGCGGCGATGCCGGGCGCACGGTCCTGCGGCGCGCAAATACCAACCTTGCCGCACTGGTCGACGCGGTGTGCGAGGAATCGCAGATGATCGATACCGCGCACACGTATCAGCTGGCATACGACGCTGCGCTTGTCAGCGACCCGCGCTGCGACGCGCCCGTCGACGTGGCGCTCGTGAAGCAGGCTCTGCGCGTGATCGTGCAAAACGCCGCCAAGTACTCGGATGCGGGAACGACCGTCACATTTGGCGTAGCGCCGGATGCGGGCGCGGGCACGATCGACATAAGCGTTGAGGACGAGGGCATCGGCATGAACCAGGAATCCGCAGCTCACGCGTTTGAACGGTTCTACCGCGCCGACAATGCACGCGATGCCGGCGCACAGGGCTCGGGTCTGGGGCTTGCCATTGCCAAGTGGATCGTCGATAGCCATGGCGGCGTCATTGGCGTGACCTCAGTCGAGGGCGTCGGCAGCCGCTTTACGATTCGCCTGCCGCGCTAGGAAGCCCCTCGGCATAAATAAAGGGATAGGGCCACACGGCCCTATCCCTTTTTGCTAGCTATGGCAGCTTGTGCGCTACTCGCGGCACAGATGCACGGCGAAACCGGCGAACTCGCGCTTAAAGTACACGAGCTTGGTGCTACCGTCGGGCAGCAGCGCGCGCGACTCTTCGTTGACCTCGAGCCCGCGCTCGGCAAACCACTTCTCGGCCGCATCAATGTCGTTGACGGCAAAGCCGATGTGGCCCTTGGCGCCACGACCATTCTGCTTCATGACCTCGACCAGCGAATCGTTAAAGTACGAAACGGGGGTCTCGATAACGGGCAGACCCATCATCGTCGAGAACAGCTCCGCGATCTCCAGGGCGTCTGCCGGGTCGGTGGCGTTAATGCCCACATGGGCAACGCGCATGCCAAAGAGCTCGACCGGATTGGCGTTCTGCTCACTCATGCAGTCAGCGCCTACTGAGCCATGACGTCAAGAACGGCCTTCTCGGCAGCGACGCGGTTCATGCCGGTCATGAAGGGCACGCCGCTCACGTACGGGCAGGTAAGGCCCTCGGGGGCAACGGTGGTGGCGATCAG
Organism: uncultured Collinsella sp.; assembly: GCA_905204365.1. Taxonomy (GTDB): domain Bacteria; phylum Actinomycetota; class Coriobacteriia; order Coriobacteriales; family Coriobacteriaceae; genus Collinsella. The sequence goes on along the minus strand of CAJKZO010000085.1, from coordinate 5,458 downwards.
CAGATCGGCGCCCTCGTCGCAAACGTCCTTGGCCTCGGAGATGGCGCACTGCACGATCTCGTACTTGTCGGCGTAACCGTTGGCGTCGAGCATGGTGGCGACCTTCTGGGCAACGAGCGTGGAAGTAGCAGCGCCAGCACCGCAAGCCAAAACAATCTTCTTCATAGGTAATGTCTCCCTTCATGGTTTACTTTAGGTAAGTGTACCGCAGCGAGCGATGGCGCTCGGCCTCGATGCGCTTTTATGCCAGTTTGCTTGCACGCCGCGTATAATACATCTAGCACGTGTTGTCATACCGCTCGCTTTACGAGCGACTAAGGACTCTAAAATGCCCGATTCCCGCACCCTCTGGACCGCCGTCGTCATTATTTGTATCGCCATATCGGTGTTCTTTAGCGTAAAAAAACGCACCACGTTTAAGCGCCTGCAACAGCTTATGGCTGCCAAGCAGTGGGACGAGTTCGATCGTTTGCTCGATGGCAAACTCACCAGCATGCTGTACCCGCGCTATAACCGCGACTACCTGCGCCTGAACTCCTATCTGCTGCGCGAGGACCACAAGCGCGCCGACGAGATGTTCGATTTGCTGCTGGGGCTCAATCTGCCCAAGATGCAGCGCGTCGACCTGGTGATCAAGGCCTTTAACTACTACGTTGGCCAGGAGGACCGCAAAAAGTCCAAGGAGCTTCTGCACGAGATCAAGGGCTTTGAGGGCGGTCAGGCCGAGGCAGTTGCGCACGAGTGTCAGCTGATGTACGACACGATGATCCTCAAGCGCCACAACGACATTCCCGAGCTGGAGCGCATGCTCGAGGAGGCCGGCGACGACCCGGTCAAGCGCTGCCGCCTGGAGTACCTGCTGGCCTTGCAATACCAGAACAAGGGCGACGAAGCCAAGTTCCAGGAGTTCCTGGAGAAGTCGGGCCAACACTCGATGGCCGTCAACGCGTAACGGACGGCTTGTGCTAGACTTCTAGTCTCACGGGGGCGTGGCGGAATTGGCATACGCAGGAGACTTAAAATCTCTCGCCGCAAGGATTGTGGGTTCGAGTCCCACCGCCCCTACCATTTGGCTTTTACGAGCTCGTGTCCCCCGGGGATGCGGGCTCGTTTCTTTTAGATGCCGGTGGGGCTCTAAGTTGCGGCGGAATAGATCCTGTTTATACCGTTTACCAGCTTATTTAGGAACTATTTCACCGCAACTCAGAGGAAGACGGTTAAAGAGCACTCAGGCTCGGGGTCCAGGCGATGGTGGGAGTCGCGCCGTCGAGAGTCTCGTTGATGGTGGCGGCCATGCCAGCGAGTAGGCTGTTCTCGCTTACGGTGAGCGCATCGTAGCCACCGGCGCGCATGAGCTCGCGAATCACCACGGCGCCGGCCAGAATCACGCCCGCGCGCTTGGGCTGCACGCCCGGCAGCGCAGCGATACCCTCCACATCCAGCGTAGATATACGATCGATGGCGGCCGAGATCTGCTCCATCGAAAGCTCGCGCAGGTGCACAAAGCTCGAGTCGTACGGCTCCAGTTCGTGGACCAGCGCCACGAGCGTGGTGACGGTACCGCCCACCGCGACGAGACGCTCGGCGCGCTCAAAGTCGACAGGCAGGCCCTCAAAGTAAGCCCCGAACTGCTCGCCCGCCCATACGCCAGCGGCGGCAAGTTCACTGTCCGTTGGCGGCAGCGCCGAGAAAAACCGCTCCGTCACGCGACGGCAACCGATGTCCAGTGAGCGCGTTCCCTCCAGCGCAAAGACCCCGCGCTCAGGCGCATAGACGCCCGTCGCGAGCTCCGTGGAGCCGCCACCCGAATCGGCGACGATGATGCGCTCGCCTGCAAAGTCGTGCGCTACGCCAAAAAACGTCAGGCGCGCCTCAACCTCGCCCGGAATCACCTGCGGTTCGAGCCCCAGATCGCGCAGGCCGTCCAGCAGCAGGGCAGCATTGGACGCATCGCGTGCGGCGCTCGTGCACGTGGTGCAGATGCACGCGGCCCCAAAGGCACGGGCTTCGTCCACAAACATGCGGCACGCAGCGAGCACGCGCTCAACGGCCGCCTCGCAAAAGCGCCCCGTCGCGTCCACGCCCTCGCCCAAGTCGGTGATCTCGGTATGCTTGGACGATTCCACGATCGCCCCGGCCTCGACCTGCGCCAGCACCAGTCGCGACGACACCGTTCCCAGGTCGATCGCGGCTACCTTATAGCGTTTGCAATTTGTCATTGCGGGCTCCCCTCCGGGCGCTATTTGCCGTTGGACACGACCGTCTGGCCCTCGACGCCGTTAAACCCAAACAGCATGTCGAGCGCTTGGATGTACCACGGCGCGTCCTTACCGACTTCTTCGATTTCCTTGGCAACTTCGCTGGCCTTCTTGGCGTTCGACGACTTCTGGCTCGACGAGGCATCCGAATCGCCGTCCAGGCCCTGCACTTCAATCCTCTTCTCGCCGGGCATCACCAAGCCCAGGTCCTCGGATGCCGCATCCTTGATACCCTCCTCCGAGAGCAGCTTGTCGACGCTTTTTTGCAGCCCATCATTGTATTGCTGGCGAATCTCGACCTGCTTGGTCAAGATATCGCTCGAACGCTTTGCCACGTACAGGTCGCGCACGGGGAAATACAGGCTCACGAGCACCAGGGCAACGACGATGCCGATGAATAGCCCTCGCTGAGGACCGTGGGTAAAGTCGTAGATCGCCTTGACCACCGCGTTGTCGTTGGCGTAGTGCATAAAGTCCGAGCCCGAAAAACGGTTCGAGGGCCTGCTCGACCTATCGTGCGTTTGAGCCGACGAGCGCTGAGCATGCGACGAACGTGCCGGGCGCACTGGTCCATCTGTCGAAGTATTCACTTGAGCATTGGGGCGCGAGGTACTTGTCGGGCGCTGCATGGAGCGGTCGGCGCCGGCGTAGGCGGACCCACCGAGCTGCACCGTGCGCGCACGGCGAGGCGACGGCTCACGCGAACCGGCGGAATAGTACCTGTTGTCGTAAATCTGATCCATGTGCGCCTTGTGCGGTTGAGGTTTGTTTGCGCTAAGTATTCTAGTTATAGCACGAGCGCCCGCACCGCCTTCGCCAGCCTTTGCTCGACATAAAAAAGGCGCTGAGCCGTATGGCCCAGCGCCCATAGCGCTTTGCGGTATCCTGCCAAGGCGAGGCGGAACCGAGTCAGCCTCCCCCTCGCCAAATTCGCCCGTTTAGCGAATGTTGTAGAACGCGGCCTTGCCGGCGTAGCGCGCGCTGCCCTCGAGCTCGTCCTCGATGCGGATGAGCTGGTTGTACTTGGCGATGCGGTCGCTGCGGCACGGGGCGCCCGACTTGATCTGGCCGGCGTTGACGCCCACGACCAGGTCGGCGATCGTGGAGTCCTCGGTCTCGCCGGAACGGTGGCTCACGATGCAAGCGTAGCCGGCCTCCTTGGCGGTCTCGATGGCCTCGAGTGACTCGGTGAGCGTGCCGATCTGGTTGACCTTGACCAGGATCGCGTTGGCGGCACCCAGCTCGATGCCCTTCTTGAGGCGCTCGGTGTTGGTGACGAACAGGTCGTCGCCCACCAGCTGCACCTTGTTGCCAATGCGGCGGGTAAGCTCGACCCAGCCGTCCCAGTCTTCCTCGGCCATGCCGTCCTCGATAGAAATGATGGGATAGGTGTCGACGAGCTTCTCCCAGTAATCAACCATCTGGGCACTCGTGTACTCCACGCCCTCGCCCTTGAGCTCATACATGCCGGTCTCGGCGTTGTAGAACTCGGTCGAGGCCGGGTCCATGGCGTACATGAAGTCGACGCCGGGCTTAAAGCCGGCCTTCTCCACGGCCTTGGTGATGTACTCGAACGGCTCGGCATTGGTCTTGAGGTTGGGCGCAAAGCCGCCCTCGTCGCCCACGCCGCCGCCCAGGCCGGCCTCGTGCAGCACGCCCTTGAGGGTGTGGTAGACCTCAGCGCACCAACGCAGGCCCTCGGCAAAGCTCGGGGCGCCCACCGGCATGATCATAAACTCCTGGAAGTCAACGTTATTGTCGGCATGCACGCCGCCGTTGAGGATGTTCATCATGGGCGTGGGCAGCAGATGGGCGTTGACGCCGCCCAGGTACTGGTACAGTGACAGGCCCGCCGACTCGGCAGCGGCGCGGGCGACGGCCAGCGACACGCCCAGGATGGCGTTGGCACCGAGCTTGGTCTTGTTGGGGGTACCGTCCGCGGCAATCAGCGCGGCATCGACGGCGCGCTGGTCGAAGGCGTCGAGGCCCACGACGGCGTTAGCGCACTCGTTGTTGACATGCTCGACGGCCTGCGAAACGCCCTTGCCCAGGTAGCGGCCCTTGTCGCCATCGCGCAGCTCGCAGGCCTCAAAGGCGCCGGTCGAAGCACCCGAAGGCACCATTGCGCGGCCAAAGCTGCCGTCCTCGAGCACGACCTCGACCTCGACGGTGGGATTGCCGCGGCTGTCGAGCACCTCGCGACCGTAGACGTCCAAAATATCGCTCATGTTGTCTCCCTCTCACTTGGAAACGGGTTGAATGCTTGGCGACACGGCTTGCATGCTGCAGCGGCGCGCAGGTTCATAAGTTAGCCTTGTCGCACTTTTTGCATTATGCCCTAAGTTAGCCAAGGGATACAATCTTTTTAAAAAAATAATGGGAGCGATGGGACAAGTGCGTCCCGTCGCTCCCGCAGTCTCACTCCTCTGCCTTGGCGGCATCCCACAGGTCGTTGAGGCCGTGGGTCGAAAGCTCGGCAAGATCCACGTGGGCATCGGCCGCCATCTGCTCCATCGCGGCCCAGCGGCGGCGGAACTTTGCTGTGCTGGCACGAAGGGCGCTCTCGGCGTCAATCCCCTCCTTGCGCGCGACGTTGACCAGGGCAAAGAGCAGGTCGCCAAACTCCATCTCGCGCTCGGGCGAGCCGGGCTCCTCGGCCTCAAACTCGGCACGCTCCTCGGCAACCTCGTCCCATACGTCCTGGACCGTCTCCCACTCAAAGCCCACGGCAGCCGCCTTGCGCGACACCTTCTGCGCCTGCATCAGCGCCGGCAGATGCGTGGGCACGCCGTCGCGCAGCCCCTCAGGCGCGGCCTCGCCCGCCGCCACGGCCTTGTCCTTGGCAGCCCTCTCGGCAAGCTTGACCTCGTCCCAAATCTTGAGTACCTCGTCGGAGCTGTCGGCATCTACATCGCCAAACACGTGCGGATGACGGCGGATGAGCTTGGCGTCGATATCGCGTGCCACATCGGCCAGCGTAAACTCGCCGGCGTCGGTAGCAATCTGCGCATGCAGCACAACCTGCATGAGCACGTCGCCCAGCTCCTCGCGTAGGTGAACCGCGTCGTCCGCCTCGATGCAGTCGAGTGCCTCGTAGGCCTCCTCGATCATGTTCTTGCCGATGCTGCGGTGCGTCTGCTCACGGTCCCACGGGCAGCCATCGGGCTGACGCAGGCGCCAGATGGTCTGCACCAGATGCT
>CAJKZO010000084.1:0-8989 GCA_905204365.1 uncultured Collinsella sp. | reverse complement strand
CTAAAGCCGGCACCCTCGGGAGAAGCAAGGAAAGCATCCACCACCTGCGTGTTCTCCTCGTCGAAGACCGAGCACGTCGCATAGATGAGCTCGCCGCCGGCAGCTACGCGCGCAGCAGCCTCTTTGAGCATCGTCAGCTGCAGCTTGGGCAGCTCGCACGTGACGTCACGCTCGGTCAGGCGCCACGGGATCTCGGGATGACGACGCATGGTTCCGGTGCCAGAGCACGGTGCATCGATAAAGACCGTGTCGAACTTAACCGGCTTGCCAAGCATGGCATCAAACGATGTGAGCACCTCATCAAGCTCGCAGGCATCACCCGAAACCGTACGAACGCCCTGAATACCGGCCTTATGAAGGCGAGCGAGATTCAGATCGCACTTGCGATCATGCAGATCGAGCGCCGTATGCTGACGCTCATAGCCGGCGCGCTTGGCCTGGCACATCATCACATAGGTCTTGGTACCGCGACCGGCACCAATCTCAAGGCAGCTTCCGGGGCGCGTGGCTGCCGTGGCGATGAGCTGGGCGTTGAGATCAGATGCCACCGCGGCAGCACGCTCAAACACACCCGAAGCAACGGTAACCTGGGCATCAACCGGGGCATGGCAGCCCGGGAAGACAGGCGCCACAAGCTGCGAGATATACGGATCGGGCTTGGTCGCAAAGGCGTTCTCATGCAGGGCCAGCGGCGCGGGGGCCAGATTGCCGGCAAAGTTAAGCGCACCCTCAGGCGTGTCGAACGATGCCATAATGCGAGCGCACAGCCAACGCGGTAGACCCATCAGGCGCGACAGACGAACCAAGCGTCGCTCAGACTCATCTACATCGGACGCAGTGGCAAAGTCCTCAACGTTGTCCGCGACCTTATGCAGCACAGCGTTCGCCAGACCGGCGGCAGACTTAGCTCCGCTGCGCACCAGCTCAACACCCTGACTCACCGCAACGCGGCCAGGCGTATGCAGATAGAGCATCTCGAAGGCCGAGATACGAAGTGCCATGCGCACACGAGGCGCAACCTTTTTAGGCTTATCAAGAAACCGATCGAGCAGCTCGTCCAAAATACCCTGCGTGGCGGCAACACCCAGCGCCAAGCGAGCGGCAAAAGCGGAATCGCGCTGGTCAATGGCCTTGGCAGATGCGCGAGAGGACAGCACGTCACGCGCATACATGCCGCGACGGTCGGCCTCCATCAGCACATCGCGCGCAAGCTTGCGCGCGGGAGACAGCTTACTCATGATAAAACACCCCACGAAAGATCGGCACCCTGCAGGCCAGCAGCCCAGGCAGAAGCAGACATAGCACGCTTGCCATCGGGCTTAACCTCGAGCAACTCAACCGAGCCATCGGAAAGACCCAGGTAAACACGCTTGGCCTTAACGAGAACCTGACCCTCGCCAAGCAACACATCAGCCGGTGCAGCATCGAGCACGCGCACAGTCTTGCCGGCAATCACGCAACGGGCGGGAGCGGTATCGGACGAAGCGAGCACATGACGCTCGCAATCGAGCGCCGCCATCTGCGGATCCAGACGCATCTCCTGCTTGGAAATCTTGGCAGCATGAGTGACGAGCGACTCATCCTGCTCAGTCCAAACAGCCGAGCCATCGGCAAGCGAGGGAAGCGTATCAGCCAGCAGTTTGCCGCCAAGCTCACCAAGCTCCATCGTGAGCGCCTCGGCATGCTTACCGGCAACCGACGTAGAGGCCTGGGCACAATAAGCGCCCGTATCCACGCCATGCCCAATACGCATAATGGAAACGCCAGCAACCTCATCACCAGCAAGAATGGCACGCTGAATAGGAGCAGCCCCACGCCAACGAGGCAGCAAGGACGCATGAACATTCACAATGCCGAGCGGCGCCATATGCAGCACCTCATCGGGCAAAATGCAGCCATAGGCAGCCACGCAGAAAATATCAGCCTGCGCAGCCTGAAGCACCTCAACAACCTCAGGCGTCATACGATTGGCCTCAACGACCGGCAACCCCAGCTCAAGCGCCTTAGCCTTAACAGGAGACGGCTCTAGCTTCTTACCACGTCCACGAACAGCATCAGGACGAGTAACAACAAGCGCAATCTCATTCCCGGCCTCGACAAGCGAAGTCAGCGAAGGCACAGCAAAATCAGGCGTACCCATAAACACAATACGCATAAAGGACGTCTCCCCTCAACCAAAGCCGAGACGGCTACAAATAACAGCGGAAAGCCAAGTACCCAGCCCATCCGCAAGAACAATCAACAAGAACAAATATACCCAAAACCAAAGAAAGAGCCGCAATAAAAGCAGCTCTCTCTCAACAAAGACTATCAGCGAAGACGCCCATCCCTGGCCCGACGGCACCCGGGCGAGTCAAGCAGCGTCAACGTAGTCCCCGGGGCGCCCGCCTATATCGTCCCGCGCGCAGTTTCGCAGCGCAGCGAGAATGTTTGAGCACGGGATGATATAGGCGGGCGCCCCGGGGACGGACAAACCTACTCCGTCTCGCCCGGTCGAGCGCCGCGGGCCAGGGCGTCCTGGTACTCCTTGACGGCCTTGAGCCTCTGCATGGGCTTCAGTCGCTCGAACATGGTGTTGCCGTGCAGGTGATCGATCTCGTGCTGCAGGCACACGCAAAACAGATCACCCGAGGCCTCATAGCGAATCAGGTTGGCATCCAAGTCGTACGCCTCGACGACGACATGATCGGGACGCTCGATCTCGCAGCTAATGCCAGGAATGGAAAGGCAGCCCTCGCTAAAGGGCACCAGATGGTCACTCTGCTCAACAATGACAGGGTTGATGAGCACGTACGGGTCGTAGTCGTTTTTGTCGCTGTAGTCGCAGTCGATGGTGACGAGCTGAATGAGCTCGCCGATCTGCGGGGCAGCTAGGCCGCAACCGCCGTTCTCGAACATCATCTTCTTCATCTTCTCGGCAAGCGCCTCGATCGCCGGGGTGATCTCCTCGATGACGGCGCACTCCTGACGCAGACGAGGGTCGGGCGACAGTACGATTCCGTTGGCTTCCATGGCCATCCTTTCGGTTTGTTACATCAAATCATAGGCATCGACGTCAACGCTCGCGCTCACGCCGCGCACGGAGCCCGCTTCTTTGAGACAGGCGTCGATATCATCAGAGACATGGTACCCTACCGGCGACTTCACAAGCAGATGGAAGCGGTAACGGTCCTTGGCTCTCTCGATTACACACGAAGCCGGACCCAACACCTGCGGCACGGCACTCCCCGCCCGCAAAAAGTCGGGCGCGGCAGCATGCCAGCGGCGCTTAAGAAGCTTTGCAATGCGCCCAATGTAGTCCTGAGCGTCATCAGCGTTCGCCGACCACACCAAAATGTTGACCAGGCGCACAAAGGGCGGGTACAGCGCGTCGCGGCGCTGGTCCAGGTCGTAATCGGTAAAGATCGACCGGTCATGCTCGGCAACGGCGCGAATGACCGGGTCCTCGGGAAGGTAGGTCTGGATGATCACCTCGCCGGGGCGATCGCCGCGACCGGCACGGCCCGCCACCTGCTCCAGCAGATCGTAGGCGCGCTCCCCTGCACGGAAATCAGGCAGCTTTAACGCAAAGTCGGCATTGACCACGCCCACGAGCGTGACCTCGGGAAAGTCGAGGCCCTTTGCGATCATTTGGGTGCCCAGCAGCACCGCGCAATCGGCGGCATCGAACTGCTCGAGCAGCTTTTTGTGCGCGTCCTTCCCGCGCGTGGAATCGGCATCCATGCGAATGATGGCGACGTCCTCGGGCAACATCTGGTGCAGTGCGTCCTCGATCTGCTGCGTGCCCAGGCCCATTTTTGCCAGGAAGCGGCTGCCGCATTTGGGGCAGCGGCTCGTGGGCGCGGGATACGGCTGCACGCGCCAGGACGAACCGCAGGTGTGGCACTGCAGCGTATGCGTGCGCTCGTGGTACGTGAGCGCGGTGGAGCAGTGGTTGCAGGTGGGCACGCAGCCGCACTCGCGGCACATCAGGAACGGCGCAAAGCCACGGCGGTTATGCAGCAGCACGGCCTTCTCGCGGCGCTCGACCACACGCTCCAAACCCTCCATCAAGGGTTTTGAGAACATGGAGCGGCTGCCGTGCGAGAACTCGCGACGCAGGTCGGCAATGCGAACCGTGGGCAGAACCGCGTGCCCCGGGCGCTCGGGCATCTCGACGCGCGTCCAGGCAGCACCGTTATACGTGCCACGGCGGCAGCGGTCGAGAGCCTCGGCAGAAGGCGTGGCGGAGCCCAACACGAGCGGGCAGCGATAGCGCCGCGCCATCTCGGCCGCCACCTCGCGCGCGTGGTAACGCGGGCTGGAGCCCTGCTTGTAGCTGGTCTCGTGCTCCTCGTCGATGATGATGAGGCCCAAGTCACTGAGCGGGCAAAAGAGCGCCGAGCGGGCACCGACGACCACGCGGGCGGCACCGCTGGCGACCATATCCCACTGGTCCAGGCGCTCGCCGGCCGAAAGGCGCGAATGGAACACGGCGACCGCCTCGCCAATGCGCTAACGGAAGCGGCCGACGGTCTGAGCCGTCAGCGAGATCTCGGGCACCAGCACGCAAGCCGAACGGCCGGCTGCGAGCACGCGCTCGATGGCGGAGAGATAAACCTCGGTTTTGCCGGAGCCGGTGACGCCGTCGACTAGCACCACGTCGCCATGAGCGTCCAGACGGGCGCGCTCAATCTGCGCGAGCGCCTGTTGCTGGCCGTTGGTAAGAGAGACCGGCGCCTTGCCGCTTGCCGAGGACAGCGTGGTCTGCTCGCTGCAGCCACGCCACGCACGGCGCTCCTCTACCACCACGACGCCGCGCTTTTCGAGCGCCTTGATGGTCGCCGACATGCTGTTATAGAGAAGGTTGAGGTCGCGCGTCGTGACCGGTCCGCACTGGAGCGCCTCGATGAGCTGACGCTGGCGAACGGCGGTCTTGGGCGGCGTATAGTCAAATCCCTCGGGCGTGAGCATGACCCAGCGGTTTTTGATAGGCTTGACGGCGGGACGTTCAACCGTCCACACGCCATCGTCGCCCTTGACCACACGCGGGCTTCCACCCGGTGGCAAGAACAGGCGCAGGCACTCGGAAAGTGTCGCGACATACTCGCGGCTCATCCAGCACGCGATACGGGCAGCCTCGGCGGTAAAGAGCGGTTTGCTGAGGATGGCTTCGACGGGCTTAATGCGCGAAGGGTCGAGGGCGTTGTTGCCCTGTAGGTCGCCCAGCTCAGGCGCAATGTCGACGATATAGCCCGCGGCCGCACGGTTGCCAAAGTGGACCAGGACTGTGGATCCGATCTGCGCCTCGTTGGCAAGGGACCGGGGGATACCGTAGGCGAATGGCTCGGACAGCGCACGCGTCGGGATGTCGAGGACCACGCTCGCGTAGGCGGCAATGGACTCGCGCGCAGGCTTGGGCTGAGCCGAGGCAGCGGCAGGCACGGAATTCACCAGAGTCTCCTCCGGTTCCGGCGAACCAAACAGCGAAAGTTGCTCGGCCATGGCCCCAGCACCTCCTATCCCATACGTCTACAGAAACAAGAGCCCCGCTCTGAGTGAACGGGGCTCGGATACATACGTTTGCGCAGCGATTACAGCGCCATCGTGCGGGCGCGGTCAATGCGCGCCAGGCAGTCGTCACGACCGACGAGCGCCATGGTCTCGCCCAGCGGAGGGCTCACCATGTTGCCGCAGACGGCGACGCGCACGGCCTGGAACACCACGCGCTTCTTGAGGTCCATCTGCTCGGGCAGCGGCTCAAGCGCGGCGTCGATGTTGGCAGCCGTCCACTCGTTCACACCCTCGAGCGCGGCCTTGGCGGCATCAAGAATGGCACCCATGCCCTCCTTGGCCAGACCCTTGTTGACGGATTTCTCGTCATACTCGAGCGTCTCGGCCGTAGCGAAGATGGGAGCGGCGACGGTCACGGCGTCGGCAGGCATCTTGGTGCGCGGCTTGACAATGGCGGCAAGCGCGTCGATCCAATCCTCGCCGTACTCGACATTACCCTTGATGAGACCCGCCTCGTGCAGCTCGGGGACCATGATCTCATCGGCAAACTGGGCGTCGGACATACCGTTGATGTACTCGACATTGACCCAGTCGAGCTTCTTGGGGTCGAAGGTCGCCGGGTTCTTGGAGATGCGGTCGAGCGAAAACTTGCTGGCCAGGACATCGCGCGGGATGATCGTGGTCTCGCCGTCGAGCGACCAGCCGAGCAGCGCCAAGTAGTTGACGAAGGCGTCGGACAGGTAGCCGGCGTCGCGGTACTCCTCCACGGAGGTGGCGCCGTGGCGCTTGGAGAGCTTTTTGCCGTCGGCGCCCAGGATCATGGAGATGTGGGCGAACGTGGGCACGGGAGCGCCGAGGGCCTCGTACACCATGACTTGACGCGGGGTGTTGGACAGGTGGTCGTCGCCGCGGATGACGTGAGTGATCTTCATCATGGCGTCATCGACGACGGTCGCGAAGTTGTACGTGGGCGTGCCGTCGGAACGGAAGATGACAAAGTCGTCAAGCTCCTTGGCGTCGAAGGTTACCTCGCCGTGGACGGCGTCGTGGATGACGACGTCGCCGCGGTCCTCGGGCACCTTGATGCGAAGGACGTAGGACTCGCCGGCCTCGATGCGACGGCGGGCCTCCTCGGGATCAAGATCGCGGCAACGGCGCTGATAGCCCTGGAAGGGGTCCTTGCGCTCCTGCGCGGCCTTGCGGTCGGCTTCGAGCTGCTCCTTGGTGCAGAAGCAGGGATAGGCCTTGCCCTCGTCCCAAAGCTTCTGGGCGGCCTGCTTGTACAGGTCCAGGCGCTCGGTCTGGGCGTAGGGGCCAAAATCGCCGCCCACCTCGGGACCCTCGTCCCAGTCCAGGCCCAGCCAACGCATGGCGCGCAGGATGATCTGCGTGTTCTCGTCGGTGGAGCGGGTGGGGTCGGTGTCGTCGATGCGCAGGATGAACGTGCCGCCGTTAGCACGGGCGAAAGCCCAGTTATAGATAGCGGTGCGGGCGCCGCCGATGTGCAGCTTGCCCGTCGGTGAGGGTGCAAAGCGGACGCGAACGTCTGATGCCATGGATATCTCCTCGATTGCAGGATGGATGTCTAACCGCACCAGTATAAAGCATCAAAGCAACCTCCGCACAAAGGGCACCGACCTACTCATTGGGGACAGACTTAAATGACCAGTCATTGGACAACCTGTCGGCACTTAGGTAAGGGTAGTCATTTAAGCCTGTCCCCAATGAGTAGGTGCGGAAAGGGTGTGAATGTTTGATTTACGCGCTATGATGTGCCCTTGCATAGAGAGCCCGGCGGAATGGTAACGGTCGCCGGGACACGTTTTTGAAAGGACAATCATGTCAGAAGAACTTCGTTCCATCCCGCCCCAACACGGGTCCTTTGTTTTTACGTCGGAGTCGGTGACCGAAGGTCATCCCGATAAGATCGCTGACCAGATCAGCGACGCCGTCCTCGACGCAATCCTCGCCAAAGAAATAGAGCTCCAGGAGCAGGGCTACATCGCCCCCAACGGCGTGCCTGCCAACGTGGAGAACGTCCGCTGCGCCTGCGAGACCCTCGTGACCACCGGCACCGTCATCGTCGCCGGCGAGATTCGCACCCAGGCCTACGTCGACGTACAGGAAATCGCCCGTGGCGTTATCCGCCGCATTGGCTACAACCGTGCAAAGTTCGGTTTTGACTGCGATACCTGCGGCGTCATGAGCCTCATCCACGAGCAGTCCCCCGATATCGCCCAGGGCGTCGACGAGTCGTTTGAGACCCAGACCGGCGCTACCACCGACCCGATCGACCTGATCGGCGCCGGCGACCAGGGCATGATGTTCGGCTACGCCTCCAACGAGACCAAGACCCTCATGCCCATGCCGCACTACCTGGCAAGCCGCCTGGCCGAGCGCCTGGCAGCCGTGCGCCACGACGGCACCCTGCCCTATCTGCGCCCTGACGGCAAGACCCAGGTCACCGTGCGCTACGAGGAAGGCAAGCCCGTCGAGGTCACGACCATCGTCATCTCCACGCAGCACGCCGCCGAGATCGAGGACATGGGCAAGATCAAGGCCGACCTCATCGAGCACGTCATCACCCCGGTCATGGCTGCCGAGAACATGCCGTGGGATAACGCAGACATCTACGTGAACCCCACCGGTCGCTTTGTCGTGGGCGGCCCCATGGGCGACACGGGCCTCACCGGCCGCAAGATCATCGTCGACACCTACGGCGGCTACGGCCGTCACGGCGGCGGTGCCTTTAGCGGTAAGGACTGCACCAAGGTTGACCGCTCCGCCGCGTATGCCGCACGCTGGGTCGCCAAGAACGTGGTCGCCGCCGGCCTGGCCGACCGCTGCGAAGTCGAGCTTGCCTACGCCATCGGCGTTTCCAAACCCCTCTCAATCATGGTCGACACCTTCGGTACCGCACATGTTGCCGAGGACAAGATCGTTGAAGCCGTAGAGAAGACCTTCGACCTGCGCCCGGGTGCAATCATCCGCGACCTGGACCTGCGCCGCCCCATCTACGAAAAGACGGCAGCCTACGGTCACTTCGGCCGAGAAGACGCCGACTTCACCTGGGAGAAAACCGACCGAGTCGAAGAACTCAAAGCAGCCTGCGGCCTGTAAGCAGGCGGCTAAAGCTACAGCCAAATAGAAACGCACCAAAAAGAGGTACCGAAACAACCGGTACCTCTTTTTTATTTAATCGGTGGTGAAGATGAGTCGACATGGAGCACAGAATAGGTCTCCAGCTGATGGATTTTGCAGCATGAGCGCCTCTACCATGTATTCTAAGTTCCGAGGGCTTTGGTATTTGGTCGATCGCGAGTTCCGCACGAGCCGGAGGCCACTTAATGTGGCCTCCGTGCGAGCCAGGACTGTAGAGCAGGCGACCAAATACCAAAGCCCACGGAACGACGGGATAGAAAAGGAGCACCCATGGCAGGCAACCCGCAAACACTAGCTACGCCCACGGCATTCGAGCTCAAGAGCCCCGACAACA
>CAJKZO010000083.1:0-9117 GCA_905204365.1 uncultured Collinsella sp. | reverse complement strand
GATGGCGGCATACTGCTTCTGAGCCGGCTTGGCACCATGGGCCCAGGTATCGGTGCGATGGGGCCAGCCCATCCACACGCGATCCTGTGGGGCGAACTCAGCAGGCATAAAGAAGCCATCGGCCTTAGGGGTGGACTCGGACTCTGTGATCGTACGCATAAGGCTTCCTCCAAATCGAACGATCGCTGTCTCGATCTGTAACATCTAGGGGCCGAATCCCCGTCTTGTTGTTACAGATCGAGACAAACCGTATAGCTCGGGACAAACAATCTCAATCTATAACAGATAGAGGCGATTTTGCCAGCCATATGTTACAGATTGAGATAGACGTAAAAGTGCCTGTCCCCTTTGTGGTGGTTCTGGACTAGAAGGTTACTCGCTGTAGCGGGTGGCGATGGCGGCTTGTACCATGCCGGTGCTCATGAGGTAGGTCACCAGGAAGTAGCCGCCGTAGGCTGCCAGGAAAATTGTGCAGGTGAGGCCCACGGTGCCGCCTATGCTCATGTTGCCGAACGTGCTCACCAGCTCGATGATCACCTTGAGCGCCACAAAGGAGTGAGCCAGCCCCACTGCCAGCGGGAACAGGAAGAATACCGCTTGCTGCGCCATCACCGAATGGCGAATCTGGCAGTCGTCGCAGCCGATCTGTGCCAGCACACGATAGCTGCGACTGCCGTCGGCCACATTGGAGAGCTGCTGGATCGACAGAATCGCCGCGCATGCAACGACCAATACAAAGCCGATGTAGATGGCTAGGTAGCTAATAAGACCGTTCATTTGCGCTGCCTGCGTGTACATCTCGGAGCGTGTGACGAAGGTTCCCCACGACCCCGGCTCCTTGCCGTCAACGAGCAGATTGTCGAGCACAGTGTATTTAATGCTCTCGTCTGCCTCAGTCGTATCCATCCCCTGTTTGTAGTTAACGAGCAGGCTACTGGAATACGGCTGCAGCTTAAGCTGGGACAACAGCTCGTCGGCAACGACGACGGTACCCGGATTACTGCTCATCGCCGAGTTGGCGATGGCCGCCGTGTCCTTGTCCGACTTATCGGTTGCGGGCTTGAGCTCATGCCCGCCCAAGGTGAGGGTATGGCCGCCGGCCATGTATTTGGTGTACAGGTCGCCCAGATCACCGCCCATATCACACGTAAGCAAGTACTGGTCGAGGCCAATGCTCACTGGCTCCTCGCCCATCATCTGGCGCAGTTTGTTGTACTGGCTCGCCGGCGTCACAAACAGGCCCATCGTATCGGCATTGCTACCCCCGAACGCCCTGGGAAGCTTTTCGCCCATGGTCTTGCACATCTCACTTGGAGTCACCGAAGGATCCGAGCCGCCAAGCGGGTAACTCAGATACGAATCGATCTGCACATGCTCACCGGCAACATCGGCGATACTGACCTTCTTGCCGGTCTCGTCGTTGTTGTCCGCCGACTTGCCCTTACGATCGCCGTGCCATGCGGAGTACAAATCGACCGTACTATCGGCCAGCACCATGCGATCGGCCTCAGACGGATTGACATACTCCTTGTAGTAGTCGAGCGTTTCGGGCGTGTAATAGATATACGTCTGCGACATATCGGCCGGCGTATAGCGCTCCAGATTCTCATTCATCACGTTGGCGATCGACATACCGCACGTCACCGAGGTAATGGCGAGGAACAGTATCATCGCGATGACGCCCATCGAATAGCACACCGTATTGACCTTGGCCGAAAGCTGACGCACGGTAAACATATTGAGGCCGCGCCAATACACGCTGCGCAGGCTCTGCAGCAGCTTGATGAGCATGCCCGAGAGTCCCCAGAACAGGGCAAAGGTGCCCACGGTAACCATAGCGGTCGTAATACCAAACTGGTTCATGGCCTCTTGCAGCTTGCTGTCCGTCGCGGTTAGCGGGAACCCATCACGTAGCAGACGGTAATAGGCCACGCCCACAAGCACCACGCCCACGGCAAAGATGGCAATCGCGATCCAGGGGTTGCGTGTCTTGATGCTCTCGTTGCGACGCTCGGCACCCATAAGCTCGATGAGTTTGGTACGACGCACGGCGCGAAGGTTCAGCAGTAGCGTGAGCACAAACATTACGAGCATGCAGGCAAGGGTCAGATTGAACGCATGCACCGAGAAAAAGAAGTGGAAATTGGCGATCTGTGTCTTAAAGAGCGAGGCCGTAAAGAACGTCATGAGCTGGGAGAGTCCCACACCCAGCACAATGCCGGCGACAAAGGCCACGACCGATACTATCACGGTCTCGAGCGCCATGATCGTGGCGACGCGCCCGCGCCCCATGCCGAGCACCTGGTACAGGCCAAACTCCTTCTTGCGGCGTTTCATGATGAAGTTATTGGCATACACCATCAAAAAGGCCATGACACCGGCCAAAAAGTACGTCAGGTCGCCGAGTATGCTGCCCATAACCTGCGCCAAGCCCTCTTCATCGATGCCGGCGATGTCGACCTGCATCGAGATGGTGTTAAAGGCATAGAAGACCGTGACGCCCAGGGTGAGCGTCAAAAGGTAGACGAGGTAGTCGCGACCGGCGCGGCGGACGTTGCCCCAAGCGAGTTTACAGAGCATCGGAGCCCTCACCGCCCATCATGGCAACGACCTCCATAATGCGGTCGAAGAACTCTCGGCGGTCGGTGTCGCCGCGGCGCAGCTCGGTGAAGATCTTGCCGTCGCGAATAAACAGCACACGGCTCGTGTAGCTGGCGGCAAAGCTGTCGTGCGTGACCATGAGCACGGTGGCACGTAGGCGACGATTGAGGGCCTCTAGGCTCTCGAGCAGCAGGCGAGCGCTCTTGGAATCGAGGGCGCCGGTGGGCTCGTCGGCCATGATCATGGTGGGGTCGGTGACGAGCGCGCGAGCTGCGGCAACACGCTGCTGCTGACCGCCGGACATCTGGTAGGGATACTTGTCGAGCACCTGACTGATGGACAGGCGCGCTGCCACATCCTGCACGCGGGTCGAGATCTCTGCCGAGTTTGTGCGGGCGATGGTGAGCGGCAGGGCGATGTTCTCGCGTGCCGTGAGCGTATCGAGCAGGTTGGAGTCCTGGAAGATAAAGCCGAGCTCCTCGCGGCGGAACTGCGAGAGCTTGGCCTGCTTCATGCGCGTCACGTCCTGGCCGTTGATGCGGATCGTGCCGCTCGTGGCGCTATCGATGGTCGAAACGCAGTTGAGCAACGTCGACTTGCCCGAGCCCGAGGCGCCCATGATGCCCACGAACTCACCGCGGTTGACGGTAAAGCTGACGTCGTTGAGCGCGCGGGTCACGTTGCCCAGCGCTCCATATACCTTTTCGAGATGCGCGACCTCCAGTACCGGGGTCGCCATGTGCGTGGTTTGCATACCGAGTCCTTTCTTGCGATTAGTCTACGGCATCTATAGTCGCAAGAAGACGAGTCGGCTACCATCGATATGGCTTACGCTTGCCTTACCGTTGTGTAAGGTACGGGTAGCTACCCTGTCACGTGTTGATATTGAGAGAGGACTCCTGTTGAAGACTGTTCATGTTGCCGCTGGGATCATTCGCAAGGAAGGATCCGATGAGCTGCTTGCCGTGCAGCGCGGCTACGGCGACATGCAGGGACTTTGGGAGTTCCCCGGTGGCAAGCTCATGCGCGGCGAGACGCCCGAGGACGCCGTACGCCGCGAGCTCATGGAAGAGCTGCAGGTAAAAGTCACCAACCTGCGCGATTTCTATACCGTTGAGTACGACTACCCCGATTTCCATCTCTCCATGGAGTGCTACTACTGCTCGCTCGCCGATGAATCCGATGAACCCCAGAAGCACGACCGCCAGCTCGATATCCGCTGGATTCCACGCACCTCGCTTGCCACCGTTGAGTGGATGCCCGCCGACAAGGGGCTTATCGATGCTCTGATTGAGTTGAAGGAAGACCGGCTCGAGACAAGCTCCGCCGATGACGCCGTGCCCAACACAGCCGACAAACCCGCCACCAAACCCAAGCGCACACCTAAGCGCCGTAGCAAAAAACGCCCCAAGCCTGGCCTGCTGGACGGCATCGACACCTCGGACCTTTCCGCTGACGAGCGCGAACTGGTCCGCCGTCGAGCCGCCATCAAAAAGTCTATGAGGGGCAACAAGCGCGCCAACACCAAGCCCGAGTTGCTCGTTCGCCAGCGCCTGCGCGCCGCGGGCCTTACGGGCTATCGCTTGGAATGGAAGGTACCCGGCAAGCCCGATATCGCCTTCCCCGGACGCAAGATCGCCATCTTCGTCAACGGCTGCTTTTGGCACCGCTGCCCCAAGTGCAATCCGAGCCAGCCCAAGCGCAACATTGAGTTTTGGGAGGCAAAGTTCCGTCGCAACGTCGAACGCGATCGCACCGCCGTGGCAGCGCTCACTCAAATGGGCTGGACACCCATAACCATCTGGGAATGCGAGCTCAAAAAAGACCGCATCGACGCCACGATGGAAAAGGTCATCGAACAAGTACGCGCCGCCGCACCGCAGCGCTAGGAACGAGCCGTCCACACGCCCCACACAGGCGAGCCACATCCGCGCCACAAACCTTAGAAAGCCCTTAAGCTCAAAACCTTTCAAGAGTGTTACTCAATAGCCTTGACCTGCGGTTTCATTGTTACATCAAACCTGATTAAGCCTTTCTTTAGCGCTTCTTTGCAACAGCCGCGGCATAATACTGCCAACGCACGGAACCTAGCAGCATACCCCGTGCGCAACCTTTTGGTGGACATCGAGGAGGCCGCATAAGCATGCATTCTTCCAATGACGCAGCACAGCAGCCATCCCTAAATCATGCAAACCTTTTCTCCTTCCCCCCGACACAGAGAAACGGGCTCCTCGACTCCCCCACCACAAAAACCAAGCGCTCAGCCGATCAGAGCCTCAACTTACGAGCATCCTTCGAAAAGCTCCAAGCATCCCTAGACAAGGCGTTCCCCGAACAGGCAAGAGCAATCTAAGCCCATCGCGCTTTATACTGATGCCATGCGAAACATGGATCACATAGAATTGCACCGCGGAGGACGCGAGGAAGCGTTTCCCGAGACCGCCGAAGACTGGCCCTATATTGCCGAACGCGCAGAATTCGCTCGCTATCCGGGCAATTCCGTCCCCTGGCACTGGCATTCCGAAGTTGAGCTTTTCTACATGGAGCAGGGAGCGATTGACTATCGAACGCGCGCGGCTCATGAGCACGTACGCTTTGAGGAAGGGTCCGCCGGCTTTATCAACGGCGGCGTTTTGCACAGCACGCTGCAATCGCCCAATTCGGCGCCAGCCATTCAAATGCTGCATATCTTTCAGCCGTCGATGCTCGGCGATCCCGCGGGACGCCTTCAAAAACGCCATATCAATCCTTTGCTGCAATGTCGAGGCGTCGATGTGCTCAAATGGTCGCCCACCAACCCCGACGATATGCCCTTTATCGATTTGCTAAAGAGTTCCTTTAACCACGACCTTCAACGGCCGCAGAACGAGATGGCGCTTCGGAATAGCTTGTCAGAGCTCTGGATTCAGATTTACGCCAAGGCCGAACCGCTCTTTGCCTCCGACAACGCCTCTTGGATGACCAACCGCGACGTACAGTTCAAGGCAATCCTGGACTATATCCGCGCAAACTATGCAGCCGCTATAGATGTGCCCCAGATGGCATCTGCAGCCGGCGTAAGCGAAAGAGAGTGTTACCGCATTATCGAAGCTTGCGCAGGAACGACCCCGGCGGCATATCTGCGCGCATACCGCGTAAACCGTGCTTGCGAACTTTTGGCACACACCACGCGAACGGTCCAGACAGTCGCGCGCCAATGCGGCTTTGCGACAGCAAGCCATCTTGGCCAGGTATTTAAAGAACAAATGGGGTGCACTCCTTCGAGCTATCGAGCAGCGAGGCAGAATCTCGATAGCACCAGGCAGAAATCCCGCTAGCCTTTCTTCTGTCACCGCATCAAACTTGCAGGCAAACAACGGATAGGAGCTACTATATGAAGTACTTTGACCATATCGTGTTTGACGTTGATGGGACATTGGCAGATACAGAAGAAAGCGTGCTGTCATCGCTTGGCCAGATTATCCAAGAAGAAACCGGCAAAACGCTCCCCCGACACGAGCTTGAATTTGCCCTCGGCATACCCGGCAAGGATGCCCTTGAGAAACTTGGGATCTACTCGCAGGCAACGTTGGATCGCTGGTGCCAAGTTGCCGCCAGCTTTAAAAGCACCATCAGCGTGTTTCCAGGTTTGCTTGAAGTCATCGCAACACTCGCCGATAGCGGCTGCAAACTTGGCATCGTCTCCTCACGTGCGCGCGACGAATACGCAAAAGAAATTGCACCCCTTGGTTTCGATAAGTATTTTGAGCACATCATCCTTGTCGAAGACACAACCGAACATAAACCCGCACCCGCTCCCATGCTCGAATATCTCCGGCGTACGGGCGCGAATCCTGGCAACGTCGTCTACGTTGGCGACACCGTCTACGACGAACAATGCGCAACTTCGGCAGGGGTCAGTTTTGCCAGAGCGGCATGGGGATCACACCAAGACATCCCAAATGCCACCTACAACCTCGAAACCCCCAACGACCTGCTAACCCTAACAACCAAGTAACCCCCGCGCCCCACCCTTTCAGCCCCAACACCACAAGGGCGACGACCTCGAGTAGGTCAACCTGGGAGGGACGAGGGCTTAGTTCCCCAATCTTTCCGCAGGGGGCAAAAAGCCTCGCCGCACGAAGTGCGCAACGAGGCTTTTTGCATGCCCGAGGACGATTGGGGAACTAAGCCCTCGTCCCTCCCCGGGATATGTAGCGAGTCGGAGTACCCTTGCTGTTACTCTGCTTTGCCCACAGAGTTAAGGTTGGTCATGCGGATCTTAACCAGCTCGGTGATCTCACGCATGCCCTCCTTGGCCGGCTTCTTGGGATCGAAGCAGGCGGGGTTCTCGGCCATGTAGGCCATGAAGCCCTTGGTGTAGGCCTGACGCAGCTCGGTGGCGTAGTTAACCTTGCAGATGCCGTTCTTCACGGCCTCGGCAACCTGCTCATCGGGCACACCAGAGGTGCCGTGCAGAACCAGCGGCACGTCGACGGCGTCGCGGATGGCCTTGACCACGGACTGCTCGATGTGCGGATCGCTCGTGTACACGCCGTGGCTGGTGCCAACGCCAATTGCGAGGGAGGTGCAGCCGGTACGCTCGACGAACTCCTTGGCCTCGGCAGGATCGGTGTAGGGGCTCTCGCCCTCAACTGCGGGACCGTCGTCCTCCTTGCCGCCAACCTTACCGAGCTCGGCCTCGACGGGCACGCCCATGGCGCGGCCAGCGTCGGCGACGGACTTGGTCAGGGCGATGTTGTCCTCGAAGGACTCGTGCGAGCCGTCGATCATGACAGAGGTGTAGCCCGTGCGGAAAGCCTGCATGCAGCGGTCATAGCCATCGCCGTGATCGAGGTGCAGAGCGACGGGCACGGAAGCGCGCTCGGCAGCAGCCTTGACCATGCCGTAGAAGTAGTCCAGACCAGCGGTCTTGATGGTGCCCGGGGTGGTCTGCATGATGACGGGGGACTTGGTCTCCTCGGCAGCGGCCAGAACGGCCATAACAAACTCGAGGTTCTCGACGTTGAACGCGCCGACGGCGTAGTGGCCGGCCTGAGCGTCCTTGAGCATCTTTTCGGTGGTAACAAGTGCCATGAGCGTTTGCTCCTCTCCCTCGCCCGCATCTGGACATCGGGCGTAGTTGTTCACAAGGCGTTTTACCTTGCGTTTTACTGCGCTCATTGTATGAAATTCAGCGGCTTTGCACGTGCGAGATATTGAGCCCATGCAGGTCAATACCGTCGTTTTTGAAAAGTAAACGGAAGGAATTTGAGCCGAGTGGACATGTTCGATATTGAATTTTGAGCGTTCAGCGTCTTTCTTTTATAGAAAAGATAAGTAGTCGAAAGGTGTTTTCTTACTCAAAAAGAAAATGAACGAAAATAGAGTCAACACAATTCCTGCAAATTTCAGACGATGATGGAGCAGATATGGCCCACGCAACAACCCGAGCTTTCGCCGACGAGCGTCGTTCCGCCATCATGGAGATGCTCGATCATAATGCCTCGGTGCAGGTAGCAGAAATCGCCCAGACCTTTGGCGTGTCCTCCGTCACCGCCCGCGCCGACCTGGACGCGCTCGCCGAAGCAGGCAAGCTGCGCCGCACGCATGGCGGTGCCGTATCGCTCCACAAACGCCTGACCGTCTCCACGCAGGATCGCCGCATCAACGTCAACGTCGCCGCCAAGCAGGCCATCGCGCAAAGCGCCATCGAGCTCGTCAATGACGGCGACACGTTGCTCGTCGACTCGGGCACCACGGCGCTCGAGTTCGTCCGGCTCCTCGATCAACGCGACGGTATCACCGTCATCACAGCAGACATTACCATTGCCGATTACATCGACGAGAGCATGCCCTCGGTCGATGTCGTCATGCTGGGCGGGGCGTTGCGCAAAGGCCATCGTTATTTGTACGGACCGCTCACTATGCAAGCGCTCCAAATGGTCCATGCCGATCTTGCCGTCATGTGCCCTGGCGCTTTTGTCCCCAGCTGCGGCTTTACGACCGACTTTCCCCAGATGGCCGAGACCAAAACGGCTATGATCGCCGCGGCCCATCAAAGCGTCGCCCTCATGGACGCCAGTAAGGTCAACGGACGCGGCATGTACCGTTTTGCCGAGCTTGCCGACG
This sequence comes from uncultured Collinsella sp., assembly GCA_905204365.1. Taxonomy (GTDB): domain Bacteria; phylum Actinomycetota; class Coriobacteriia; order Coriobacteriales; family Coriobacteriaceae; genus Collinsella. The sequence goes on along the minus strand of CAJKZO010000083.1, from coordinate 405 downwards.
TTAACACCATCGTGATGGACCGTGATCCCGACGATGCCGTCGCCACATCAATCGCCGAAGCCACTGACAGCGCACGTCCAGCCCTCGTCATCGCCCGCATCTAAAAACAAAAACCACCACAAAGGTGCCTGTCCCCTTTGTGGTGGTTTGAGCGTCAAAAGTGAAAGTGTCGCTACTTGGACAGCTCGTCGGCGAGAACCTCGATCTGAGCGCGCGAGGCGTCGTTGAGCGAGCCCAGCACGGTCACCTTGTTCTGCGCCAGGGTAATGTCCTTCATGCCCTCGAGCTCCTTGGTCATAACCTTGGCAGCGGTGGGCGCCCAGGAGCCGGCCTCAACGAGCGCCACCGTACGGTTCTGATAGGCGTGCTCGGCAAGCGTGTGGATAAAGGTGCTCATGAACGGGA
>CAJKZO010000082.1:0-9177 GCA_905204365.1 uncultured Collinsella sp. | reverse complement strand
CAATGGTATATGGATGCGCCATCGACGTCTTCAATACAGAAGATATCAGTGCGGAGTGTTCTGAAAAGTAACACCAGGGTGGGCCCTGCGGTAACTCGGCAGGGGGAGTGCGATTCCTTGATCGCTCACTTAATCTAATAAGAAATTTAGTGAGGCCGGAGCTTTAGCTCCGGCCTCCTTATATAAGGGCTCGGTAAAGCCGAGCCACAAAATTTGCATCAGCCCCCAGAACATGTTTGAGAACTGTGCCTGAAGTACGTATTTGCAGGCCCCGAATCGGTGTTGCCTCCCGGCGCATTCCGCAGGGGGAGCGATATTTTGCAGCACGAAGTGCGTAGCAAAATATCGCTCAAGCCCGAGGACGCGCCGGGAGGCAACACCGATACGGGGCCGGACATATAGATCTACCTGCGCATTTACAAATTCGTAAACTTTTTTGAAAAAAGTGCTTGCACAGTTCTCGAATCATAGGTTATTATCTTCCTCGTTGAACGCGCGGGTCCAACAAAACGAACCGTGTATCAACAACATAGCATGTCGGAGTGGCGGAATTGGCAGACGCGCTAGCTTGAGGTGCTAGTGACCGCTTTTTGGTCATGCGGGTTCAAGTCCCGCCTCCGACACCATCGCATTTGAGAAGCCTCTTTGGAGGCTTTTTTTTACCGATAGACGGTGAGGTCCACGATGGAAACGCTTGAGCGCAACGAGTGGGCAGACGTTGCCCAACTGGTCGAGATCACGAGCGATGCTGTCATCATTTGTGAGCTCGACGGAACCATTCTGCATGTGAATAATCGTTTGCTCGACCTGATGTGTGAGGAGCGCGCTGACGTCATCAACGGTGATGTCAAAGATGTCCTGTACTCGTCCGCTTTTGAACGTGCGACGGAACATCGTCTGCCATTTGAAATTGATGGCTCCGAGAATGAACTGATGCTTAAGCTGAGTGACGGCTCCTTTATCCCCGTCTTGGTTCGCGCGGGCTCCGTAACGCCTCCACGCATCTTTGGGCGCCGCGCGCCACGTGTCCTGGTGGCACTTCATAGTATCGAGGAACAGTATTCTCACGACCGTCAGCTCAAGCGTGCGTTATCGGAGCTTAGAGTGGCGAATAAGCGCCTTTCGGGCACTTTGTCGGTCATCATGAGTACGGTGGGCTCCGATGAGTTACCCAGCCTGCTTGATACCGTTTTGAACCAGCTTGTAGGAACGCTCGATGCTTCGGGCGCTGCTATCTATTTTTCTGAGAGCGGCGGTTTTAAGCTTCGCGGTGTCTCCAAGGAGTTGCACGACAGCTACCTGCCCGAGTTTTTGCCGTATGGCGTTGGCATCCCGACGTATGTGCTTCGCGAGTCGCGCGCTTGCCGCTTGTCGATTCAACAGGACCTTGAGGGCGATAGGGACGCCTCCGGTATGTTCGTGGACCTGGACAATCGTTCTAAGCACCTGTTGCGCATGCAGGATATGCCTCCGTACCGCAGCGAGATCTGTCTTCCCGTTTTTTACGGTACGCAGATCCTTGGTGTGCTGGAAGTTGGTTGGAAACGCCCCCAGGCACCGCTCGCCTATGACGTTAATGTACTTGAGGTCATTTGCGATTACCTGTCTATCCAGCTGGTCGGCATGGCATCGAGCCTTCGCTCTCGTCGCACGGCCGAGCTTGGCCGCTCGCTCAATGTCTTACGCGATGAGTTGTTTACTTTTTTAGACGATTCCGCCGCGGCTACCCAGGCGGTATCGTCCGAGATCTGCAATATGCTCAACTGCCATTTTTGCCCTGTTGAGTTTGATGCCAGTCTGGATTCCTACGTCATAGATTTTGAAGGCGGCAGTCGCGTTGCTTTGCCGGACGATCCCGAGAAGCTTTTCTTTTCTACGACGGCGCCAGCGGCACGTCTGGGAGCTGGTTCTGATGGCTTTGAGGCATCTGTTTTGGGCGGCACGAGTGCCGAGGACCTTAAACACGTCCGTATAACTCGCGTTGACGAATCGATGCCTATGGGAGGCTGGCTTAGGGCGCATGGTCTGCCTTGCCAGGGTCTCTACGTCGACTCCGGCATCGAGGCGGGGCGCCCGCGCTCTGAGGGTGATGGCAAGCACAGCAACGAAGCGATTGTTCCTGCTTCTGTTGCGAAGGGCCCGACGACGCGCGCGCTGCTGCTTCGTGATGGTAGCCAAGAGCCGATTGATGACCTTGAATATGACTACTTGGTGCACTTGGCGCATGACTTTGAACTGATCTACGAAGGCGAATCTCAAAAGCGCGAGGAGCGCCATATCGCTCAGACCCTGCAGATCGGCATGAGAAATTCCCTGGGGGATGTTCCGGGTATCGCAACCGATTCGGTGTACCTGTCGGCCACGAACTCGGCGTTGGTCGGCGGCGATTTCTATACGCTCATCCGTCTTCCCGACGACTGCGCCGTCATGATTCTGGGTGATGTGTCTGGCAAAGGCATTGAGGCCGCATCGATGTCCGCGCTCGTCAAGACGGCCCTGACGGCATATGCTTGGGAGGGCGCTGGACCGGCCCGCATGGCACGCTCCCTTAACAGCATGCTCATGGGCTTTTCGAGGGTCGAGACGTTCGTGACGGCCTTTATCGCCAAGATTGACCTTAAAGCCGGACACGCAACGTATTGTTCGGCGGGCCATCCTCCGACCATGGTCATCAGGCCAGAGTCGATGCCGCTGGGTGGCGGCGAGGCCCGTGGGGGAGAGGTTGAGCTGCTCGGATGCCAATCGGGCGTAATCGGTGCCTTTGAGAGCATGGTGTACGAGACAGGCGTGTTTACGTTCGCCCCCGGCGACATGCTCTTCATGTATACGGATGGAACGATTGAGGCCCGCGACCGCACCGGAGCGTTCTTTGGCGAGCAGCGCTTGCGCGATCTTCTGCTCTCTGTCTCGGGGGAGGGCGTATCGGGAATCTGCGGCAAGGTCTTGGGCGAGCTTGACCGATTTACCGAATCGGCGCTGGACGATGACATTGCGTTGGTGTCCCTTGAGTTTTTACGGGGTCGTTCATAGACGACGCTGGGCGGGCTGAATCCGTACGGTTGGGGAAACGAATGCATCGAGTGGGCTTTTTTGGGGAACCATGGTCGTATGAATGAGTGGAATGACATAGCGGTTTTGACGCCACCAGGCGATATTGACATCGCCACGGTGCCTGCGCTGCGTCGGCGGTTGGATGCTTTGATTGGCCGCGGCGTGCGTCGCGTCGTCATCAACTGTCAGGCTGTTGCCTTTATCGATTCGACGGGCTTGGCATTCCTGCTTACGCGCGCTCGTGAGCTCATGAGGCGAGAAGGCCTGCTTTCGCTCGTCAATGCATCAGGTGAAGTTGTTCGCTTTTTGGAGATTGCTCGTCTTGTCGATATCCTTCATGTCGCGGGGCCGGCACGGGAGTCAATTCCTGCCATTCCGGTGGGGGAGCTGCCTCGCTGGAGTAAGAGCGTCGAGGTCCGTCAGGGTATCGAGAATCTTCCATACTACCGACATCGCATCGCCGAACTCCTTGAATCGCTTCCGTTGCGCCGTGACGAGCGCTACGATGTCGCATTGGCGTCGGGGGAGGCGCTGGGTAATGCCTATGACCATGCGGGCGGTATCGGGTGCGTCCTGACGGTTCAGGCCTATGGCGATCGCGTTGTGGTTGAGGTGCTTGATCGAGGTGCCGGCTATTCTATCGATGAAATGAGCGAACCGGTCGCATCTGAGGAGCGCGGCCGTGGTATCAAGCTTATGCGTATGCTCGTCGATAACGTGGAGGTTGCTCGTCGTACGGACGGCACTGGCACGCGCGTGCAGATGGTGAAGCTGTTTAGCGGAGCGCTGGAATCGTGTGCCTAGCCAATCGCTTTAGCGCGTCTGGCTACTAAGAACATGCGGCAGACAAGTTTTTTGAAAAAAGTACTTGCGTCTTTTGGACAACTCGCGTAAATTAATAACCCGCAAGCGGACATGGCTCAGTTGGTAGAGCACAACCTTGCCAAGGTTGGGGTCGCGGGTTCGAGCCCCGTTGTCCGCTCCATTGCATTTCCGGACCGTTTAGGCGGTCCTTTTTCGGCGAAGTGGCCAAGTGGTAAGGCAGAGGCCTGCAAAGCCTTTATCCCCGGTTCGAATCCGGGCTTCGCCTCCAGGTAACATCCGGGCGCTCCGGCGCCCGTTTTGTTTTACATATGCGGACATGGCTCAGTTGGTAGAGCACAACCTTGCCAAGGTTGGGGTCGCGGGTTCGAGCCCCGTTGTCCGCTCCAAGCACAACAGCCCGACTACTACGGTAGCCGGGCTTTTTCGTACCCATCGCCTGGGCTCGAACCCGAGAGGGAGCGAGGGTTTTGGGGCATGGCTGCGGCGTTGTTTGTCGCGAATGTTCGCTTTGGGCGTATCATCGTGGGCATCTCGCATAACCTCGTTGCAAGGGAGATACGCCCCATGGCTACAGAAAAGTCTTCTTCGCGCTCATGGATGTCCGATGCCGCGATCTATCAGATTTACCCGCGCTCGTTTAAGGATTCGACTGGTTCGGGTCTGGGCGATATCGCGGGCATTACCCAGCAGATGGACTATCTTGAGCGGCTGGGCATCGAGGCCATCTGGCTGAGCCCGTTTTACCCATCGCCTCTTGTCGATGGCGGCTATGATGTGGCGGACTACTGCGATGTCGACCCACGTCTCGGCTCGCTTGACGACTTCGATGATATGATCGCTGCGGCTCACGCGCGCGGCATCAAGGTTATCGTCGACATCGTGCCCAACCATTCATCCAACCAGCACCCCTGGTTCAAAGCCGCTCTTGCCGCCGGCCCCGGATCGCCCGAGCGCGCCCGTTATATCTTCCGCGATGGTCGCGGCGAGCACGGCGAGCTGCCTCCCACCAATTGGAATGCCAACTTTGGCGGCCCCGCCTGGACGCGTGTTGCGGACGGTCAGTGGTATCTGCACATGTTTACGCCCGAGCAGCCGGACTTTGACTGGTCATGCCCCGAGGTTCATGCGCTCTTTTGCGACGTTCTGGCGTTTTGGAACGATCGAGGCGTCGATGGTTTTCGCATTGATGTGGCGCAGGGTCTCGCCAAGGATCTCGACCGCGATGACCTCGACCGGTGGCATCTCGCCGAGGGCGATGACATGGTTGACGACGGCACCCATCCGCTGTGGGACCGCAACGAGGTCCACGAGATCTATCGCGAGTGGCGCCGCGTGTTCGACCGCTATAATCCGCCGCGCAGCGCCGTTGCTGAGGCATGGGTGCTGCCCGAGCGCCAGTATCTCTACGCGCGCGCAAGCGAGCTTGGCCAGACATTCAACTTTGAGTTCGCCAAGGCCACTTGGACCTATGATGACATGCACACTGCAATCGAGAAGGGCTTGAAGGCAGCCGTCGAATCCGATTCCGCCTCGACCTGGGTACTCTCCAATCACGACGTGCCGCGCGTGGCGACACGCTATGCCCTTCCGCAAATCAAGGCGACGCGCTACCACCAGATTGCGCTCGACTGGCTCTTACGCGACGGGTCGTCTTATGACGAGGACCGTGAACTCGGCGAGCGCCGCGCGCGGGCGGCCCTTTTGCTTGAGCTGGCGCTTCCGGGCTCGGCATACGTGTATCAGGGTGAGGAGCTCGGCCTTTTTGAGGTGGCTGACATCCCGTGGGCTGCACTCGAAGATCCTACTGCGACCAATACGCGCGGACCGAAGCGTGAGAAGGGGCGCGACGGCTGCCGTGTGCCCCTGCCGTGGGTGGCGGCGGACGATCCCGCGCAGGGCGGATCGTTTGGGTTTTCGCCGGCGGACGCCGATGCGGCGCCCCATCTGCCGCAACCTGCATGGTTTTCCGATTACGCTGCCGATAGGGAAGAAGCGGACCCGACATCGATGCTTGCGCTCTATCGTGACGCCCTCTGGCTTCGGCGCAAGCTGCGCGGTTGCGCCAACGATCTTGCGTGGCTCGATCTTGACGGGCGCACCGGTCTTGCGGATGGCGCCGAGGGCGCCGAGGGCGGCGTCATCGCCTATCGCCGCGACAACGGCTGGGCGTGTGTGACGAACTTCGGCGCAGCACCCGTGGAGCTGCCGGCGGGCAGGGTCCTGCTCACCTCATCACCGCTTGCAGACGGCAGGCTCACGCAGGACAGCTCTGCCTGGATCATGCTCGGTGAGATGTAAGGGTCTCTTGCGGCGAGTTTGCGTTTGCCTGCACCTTCCTTGGTGGCTGATGCCTTCGCGAGGTTCGCGAGGGCGTCGCAAAACTTTTTAAAAAAGTTCTTGCATAGGATGCGGGCATCACGTAAGATTAATCCTCGTAAGCGGACATGGCTCAGTTGGTAGAGCACAACCTTGCCAAGGTTGGGGTCGCGGGTTCGAGCCCCGTTGTCCGCTCCATTTGGGCGTTTAGCTCAGGGGGAGAGCGCTTCCCTGACACGGAAGAGGTCAGAAGTTCAAATCTTCTAACGCCCACCAAATGTTCGCAGCTCAGAGGCTATGTCCTCTGGGCTGTTTTGTTTTGGTCGCCAAATGGCTCGCCAAATTACGATTTTTTTGGTCTTCCGGGATGCTTCTCAGTCGTCATCCGAGGAAACTCTCGTCTTTTCCGTTTGCATACACATATCTTTCAAGGATTCATGCCGCGTTGCATGGGGCTCGGCAGGACACGACCGCAACATGTTGGTCAAGCATAATCTTTTGGATTCTTTTCGCGCGAGCGGCTTGGTTTTGGTAGGATTTGTCAGCGGCTTGACTTAGGGGGTTTTATAACTGCCGTGCAGGTAGCCGTGTTGGTAACGTTTTACCGACTTGCCAAGAACCCCTCATTTTTAATGCGTCTGCAAAATGACTAATTGCTTTGACCTGCTGAAACACTATATGTTGTGTTTGACCTAAAAAAAGAATACAGGATATAGATGCCTCTTTGTCGTATGATAGATGACGGACAGAGAACGAGAACCTTATTCGCCCCATTTGGATAGATCTTTGAGCCCCTTGATTGGCTGCGAGGATTGTCCGCATGAGGGCCTATGGTTTATCGAGAACACAGATTGCGCGACGGCGCCGCAAGACAGGGGCAAGCCCTGCCGGGTATCGTTTGGCTCTGAAGCGCGATGAGGCTACGATGCGAAAGAGGCAAGAGGATGAAGATCATCAAGCGCAGCGGCACCGAGGTTGTCTTTGACATCGATAAGATCGTCAATGCCATCCGTGCCGCAAACTTGGAGGTCGAGGAGAGCTCTCGTCTTACCGACCGCCAGGTGGTTTACGCGGCGCAAAACGTCGCCGAGGCATGCGAGAACGCGGGCCACACTGTTTCGGTCGAGGAGATTCAGGATTTGGTCGAGGACGAGATCATGCGTCTCGACTGCTACGAGGTTGCCCGCCACTACATCATCTATCGCTATGTTCAGAGCCTGAAGCGCCAGAAGAACACGACCGATGACAAGATCCTGTCGCTGATCGAGTGCAACAACGAAGAGGTCAAGCAGGAGAACTCCAACAAGAACCCGACCGTCAATTCCGTTCAGCGTGACTACATGGCCGGCGAGATCTCCAAGGACCTGACTCAGCGTGTGCTGCTGCCCCAAGAGATCGTGGATGCCCATAATGAGGGCCTGATCCATTTCCACGATTCGGATTACTTTGCCCAGCACATGCACAACTGCGATCTGGTGAACCTGGAGGACATGCTCCAGAACGGCACTGTTATCTCGGGTACGCTGATTGAGAAGCCGCACAGCTTCTCGACCGCCTGCAACATCGCGACGCAGATCATCGCCCAGGTTGCTTCCTCCCAGTACGGTGGCCAGTCGATTTCGCTGACCCATCTTGCGCCGTTCGTCGAGGTGAGCCGTCAAAAGATTCGCGGCGAGGTCGCCCGCGAGCTCGAGGAGCTCGGCGTTTCCGCATCTCCCGAAAAGGTCCGCGAGGTTGTTGAGGATCGCCTGCGTGACGAAATCCGTCGCGGCGTTCAGACGATTCAGTATCAGGTCGTGACCCTTATGACCACCAACGGCCAGGCGCCGTTCGTGACGGTCTTCATGTATCTCAACGAGGCTCGCTCGGCGCAGGAGAAGCACGACCTTGCCATGATCGTGGAGGAGACGCTTCGTCAGCGCTATGAGGGCGTTAAGAACGAGGCCGGCGTGTGGATCACCCCGGCGTTCCCCAAGCTTATCTATGTACTCGAGGACGATAACGTTTACGAGGACTCCCCGTACTTCTACCTGACTCAGCTGGCTGCGAAGTGCACCGCCAAGCGTATGGTGCCCGACTACATCTCTGAGAAGAAGATGCGCGAGCTCAAGCTGTCGAAGGGCGAGACCGCGGGCAACGGCGACTGCTATACCTGCATGGGTTGCCGCAGCTTCCTGACGCCCGACCGCTCGGGCAACGGCTTTAACAACGTTGCCAACGCGCTGAACTACGACCCGAACAAGCCCAAGTACTATGGTCGCTTTAACCAGGGCGTCGTGACCATCAACCTGCCCGATGTCGCGCTGAGCTCGCACCAGGATATGGATAAGTTCTGGAAGATCTTCGACGAGCGCCTTGAGCTGTGCCACCGTGCCCTGCTGTGCCGTCATGAGCGCCTGATGGGTACGCTTTCTGACGCCGCACCGATTCTGTGGCAGTACGGCGCCCTCGCTCGTCTGAAGAAGGGCGAGACGATCGACAAGCTGCTCGTGGGCGGTTACTCCACCATTAGTCTGGGTTATGCCGGTCTGTACGAGTGCGTCAAGTACATGACGGGCCACAGCCACACCGAGAAGGAGGGCACGCCCTTTGCCATGGCCGTCATGCAGCGCATGAACGACAAGTGCGCGGAGTGGAAGGCCGAAAGCGATATTGACTTCTCGCTGTACGGTACCCCGCTTGAGTCGACGACCTACAAGTTCGCCAAGTGCCTGCAGCGTCGTTTTGGCATCATCCCGGGCGTGACGGACAAGGGCAACATCACCAACAGCTACCACGTCCACGAGTCCGAGGAGATCGACGCATTCGACAAGCTCAAGTTTGAGGGTATGTTCCAGCAGCTTTCGCCGGGCGGCGCCATCTCCTACGTCGAAGTTCCCAACATGCAGGACAACCTCAAGGCTGTCATTCGCGTGATGCAGTACATCTACGACAACATCATGTACGCCGAGCTCAACACCAAGAGCGACTACTGCCAGGTCTGCG
>CAJKZO010000081.1:0-9183 GCA_905204365.1 uncultured Collinsella sp. | reverse complement strand
GCCAGGTACGGCCGAGCGAGTCCTCCAGGTGGAAGTCGATCTTGGGGCCGTAGAAGGCGCCGTCGCCCTCGTTGACCTCATAGTCCATGCCCAGCTTCTCCAGAGCGGTACGCAGGCCCTCCTCGGCGCGAGCCCAGTCCTCGTCCGAACCCATGGAGTCCTCGGGGCGGGTGGAAAGCTCGACGTGATACTTAAAGCCAAACTTCTGGTACACGGAGTCGATGAGGTTCACCACGCCCACGATCTCGTCGGTCAGCTGGTCGGGACGCACAAACAGGTGGGCATCGTCCTGGTTAAAGCAGCGCACGCGGAACAGGCCGTGCAGGGCGCCGCGCAGCTCGTGGCGGTGCACCAGGCCAATCTCGCCGGCGCGGATGGGCAGCTCGCGATAGGAGTGCGGCTTGGAGGAGTACACCAGCACGCCGCCCGGGCAGTTCATGGGCTTAATGCAGTACTCTTCGTCGTCGATGACGGTGGAGTACATGTTGTCCTTGTAGTGGTCCCAGTGGCCCGAGGTCTTCCACAGCTGCTTGTTCATGATGAGCGGCGTGGAGATCTCCACGTAGCCGGCCTTGTGGTGAATCTCGCGCCAGTAGTCCAGCAGCGTGTTCTTAAGGATCATGCCGTTGGGCAGGAAGAACGGGAAGCCGGGGGCCTCGTCGCGCATCATAAAGAGGTCCATCTCGCGGCCGATCTTGCGGTGGTCGCGCTTCTTGGCCTCCTCCAGCATGTGCATGTGCTCGTCGAGCTCTTCCTTGGTGGCAAAGGCGACGCCGTTGATGCGGGTGAGCATCTTGTTGTCCTTGTCGCCCTTCCAGTAAGCGCCCGAGACGCCGGTGAGCTTAAAGGCCTTGAGGGCCTTGGTGTAGCAGATGTGGGGGCCGACGCACATGTCGATGTAGTCGCCCTGCTGGTAGAAGGTGATGCGGGCGTCGTCGTCCAGGTCGCCGATGTGCTCGACCTTGTACTTCTCCCCGCGTTCCTCCATAAGGGCGATGGCCTCGGCACGGGGCTTCTCGTACACGGAAAACTTGAGGTTCTCCTTGACGATCTTCTTCATCTCGGCCTCGATCGCGGGGAAGTCGTCCTCGCTGATCTTGACGCCCTCGGGCAGGTCGACGTCGTAGTAAAAACCGTTGTCGGTCGCGGGGCCGTAGGCAAAGTCGACCTCGGGGTACAGGCGCTTGATGGCCTGCGCCATGATGTGCGCGGCAGAGTGGCGGATGACGTGCGTGACCTCGTCCTGCGGGAGCTCGGCCACCGAACCGTCATTGTAGAGTGCCTTCATGGGTATGTTTTCTCCTCTCGGATGCCTGATGCAAGTGCGTGCGATGCGCTCGGCGTTTTTGACTTGCATCATTATAGGCAGGTTGCCTTGGTATACAAGCGCCCGCCGCACCTTAATGGCACGGCGGGCGATTTTCTACGCATGCTTCATCGTGTGGGGGGCGGGTTGCGCGTGTGGCTTGCGCGGGACGCGCGGTGCCCGTGGCTTGCGGCCGGCTCGGCGATGGATGCGTTACTGGATGCGAGTTCGGCAGTAGGGGCAGACTTTCCAGTGCGCATCGAGCGGGCGATGGCAGCTGGGGCAGACGTTGCGAACCTGGGTATCGCACACCGGGCAGACGACGAAGTCCTTCTCGATGGGCGCGCCGCACTGCGGGCAGGTGCCGTACTGGGCAAGCTGACGCTCGCGCAGGGCCATGTCCAGCTCCTGCTCCTCGCGGTCGGCCGCGTAGGAGTGCGGGCGCAGGACCAGATAGGCAATGAGGCCCACAAACGGGATGAGGGCGATGATGCCCCATGCCACGTAGGCGCTGGCGCCGCGGCGGCGAGCGTCGATGAACACATAGACGACCGACAGCACATACAGGGCGATGATAAAGCCAACGAAAGCATAGACGACGCCCATAAGCTGCGGCGACATGAGCTCGGAGATGTACTTGGACATTACGGGTACCTTTCGGAATATTAACAGTCCGGTCAAGTTTACCACGGGGTTTGTTTATATGGGACCACGGCTAGGGGCGGGGCTGGCGCGGACACAAACATCTCAATCTGTAACAGTTAGGAGCGGAATCCGGGTCTAGATGTTACAGATCGAGACAAACGGATGACCCGCATAGAAAATGTCTCAATCTGTAACAACTGGGACCAAATTTCCCCTCTTACTGTTACAGATCGAGACATTCAAAATCCGCCGGAAGGTTCGTCTTGATCCGTAACATCTAGAACCCAAATCATCAGCTAACTGTTACAGATCGAGACGAACGGTTGCCGTAGTTGTCGGCAGACGAGGTTGTCGACGTTGCCGGGTCTCCCCTTGTCTGCCGTTGGCGGGTGTTGCGGGGCTGTTCGCCGCATTGCCGCTGCGCTGGAGGTATGCAGACCGTAGGATAGTCTTATTGACGGCCTGTCAACTCGTCTGGGAGGCACTGTGACAGAAACGTTTGATATCGCGATTGTCGGCGCGGGCATCACCGGATGCGCCATCGCGCGGCAGCTCGCGCGATTTGAACTGTCCATTTGCGTGGTCGAGGCGGCCAAAGACATTGCGCTGGGCGCGTCGAAGGCCAACGGCGGCCTGGTGCACGCTGGCTACGATCCGGCACCGGGAATCGTAAAGGCACAGGTCAACGCCCGTGGTTGTGAGTTGTACGGTACGTGGGCACAGGAACTGGGCTTTCTGTTCTGCCGCACCGGGTCGATGGTGCTGGGCTTTAACGACGAAGACCGCGCGCATCTGGAGCAGCTGCGGAGCAATGGCCTTACCAACGGTGTGCCCGAGCTGTCGATCGTCGGACCCGACCACATCCACGAGTTAGAGCCGCGCGCCAGTGCCGATGCAACGTGCGCGTTGTGGTGCCCCTCGACTGGGTTTGTCGACCCGTTTGAGGTTGCCATCGCCGCGCTGGAGAACGCCGTGGCCAACGGAGTGACGTTTATGCGGTCCGCGCCGGTGGAAGCGATTGAGGTTGCTGGCGGCGAGGCTACCGACGGTGCCGTGCGCTTTACGCTGGCGACCCCCGCTGGCAACGTGCGCTGCCGCTACCTGATCAACGCCGCGGGCAACGGCGCCGCCGTCATCTCGCATATGGCGGGGGCCGAAGAGTTTCAGATGGTCTGGCGCCAGGGCAACATCGTGGTGCTGGACAAGGAGCCGCGTGCGCTCATGCCGCTCTACCCCGTTCCGACGCCGGTGTCGAAGGGCGTTATCGTGACGGGCACCGTGCATGGCAACACCGTGATCACCGCCACGGCTGCCGTGCGCGAGCCGGGCGACACGCAGACCTATGCGAGCGATGTGAACGCGCTGCTGCCCGGCGCGCGCAAGCTGGAGCCCGATCTGGATACGCGCCGCATGGTGCGCGCATTTGCCGGCGGGCGTCCGGTCATTCAGGGGACGAACGACTTCTTTATTGGACAGTCGGCCGTGGTGTCGGGGCTTTTCCAGGCGGCGGGCATTCAGTCGCCGGGCGTGGCGAGCGCGCCGGCCATTGCCGAGCGCATGGAGCACGTGATACGCGAGGCGGGCGTGGAGCTGCACGAGCGGACGGACTGGAACCCAATTCGCCTCGCGCCGGACGACTTTGACCGCGCATCGCTGGCGCGCTAGGAGGAGCTGATAGAGTCCGATCCCGCGTGGGGACAGATCGTCTGCCGCTGCGAGACAGTGCCCGAGGCCGAGATTGTGGCCGCGATCCGACGCCGCCCGGGCGCGGTTTCAGTCGAGGGCGTCAAGCGCCGCTGCCGTGCCGGCATGGGTCGGTGCCAGAGTGGTTTTTGCCAAAGCCGCGTGGTGGCGATTCTTGCCCGAGAGCTGGGCTGCGACCCCAGCGAGGTGCTGTTGGAGGATACCGGATCTTGGTTGGTTGAGGGACCGCTAAAGGGGGTGCGCTAGGATGGCGACGTTTGATATGCGCGACGGACGCGCGGAGGCCGGAGCTGTAGCGTCGGTGTCGTCGCAGGCCTTCGACGTGGTCGTCATCGGAGGCGGCCCCGCCGGCATGGCGGCCGCGCTTGCCGCTCATAAGACAGGCGCGCGCGTGGCCATCGTGGAGCGCGAGCAACACCTGGGCGGCATCCTCCGCCAGTGCATCCACCCCGGCTTTGGCCTGTCGCACTTTAAACAGGAGCTCACCGGTCCCGAGTACGCGCAGCGCTTTATCGACCAGGTGCACGCAACCGACATTGCGCTGTTCCTGGACAGCATGGTGATTGGGGTTGATTCAGGCGAGCCTACGGGAGACACCGCGGTCCATACCGTCACACTCATGAACACCGCCGGCATGCTGCAGCGCACCGGGCGCGCGGTCGTCCTTGCCATGGGGTGCCGCGAGCGCACGCGCAGCGAGATCAAGATTCCCGGCAGCCGACCAGCCGGCGTGTTTACGGCCGGCCTGGCGCAGCGATACATCAATATCGAGAACCTCAAGCCCGGCTCGCGCGCCGTCATTTTGGGCTCGGGCGACATCGGGCTCATCATGGCGCGCCGCTGTACGCTCGAGGGAATTTCAGTCGAGGGCGTGTACGAACTCATGCCATACGCCAACGGCCTGCGCCGCAACGTCAAGAACTGTCTGGACGATTTTGGCATTCCGCTGCACCTGTCCACCACCGTCACACGTGTGATTGGGCGCGACCGAGTTGAGGCCGTCGAGGTAAGCCAGGTCGACGAGCACCTGGCGCCCATTCCGGGGACCGAGCGCATTGTTCCGTGCGACACGCTACTGCTTTCGGTGGGTCTGATTCCCGAAAACGAGCTTTCGGTTGCCGCAGGCGTCAAGCTTGACCCACGCACGCGCGGCGCCGTGGTGGACCAGAGCCTGCAAACGGGCGTGCCGGGTATCTTTGCCTGTGGCAACGTGCTGCACGTGCACGACCTGGCCGACAACGTGACGACCGCGTCCGAGAAGGCTGGCGCAGCTGCAGCGGCGTACGCGCTGGGGACCGGCGCGGGCACCGTTCCGGACTGCGAGCTCACGATCTCCCCTGCCGGCATCGCGGGCTACGCGCTGCCGGGACGCATTACGGCTGTGGCACTCACCAAGCTCAATTTCCGCGTGCGCCGACCCGTCGACGCCGCCCGCGTGAGGATCTTGGCCGACGGCGAGGAACTGTTCGCCGGCAAGGTCCGCACGTTTAAGCCGAGCGTTATGGAAAGCTTCCCACTGCCGGCAAAGGTGATTCAGCGCGCACTCGACCTAGGTGCTAGCGAAATTTTCCTGTCCGTCGATCCCGTCGAGGAGGCATAGACTATGAGCGATAACGTGATCGAAACGCTGCAGTTCAACTGCACGACCTGCCCATCCGAGTGCCTTCTGACCGTAGAGGTGGAGTGCGACGCCAATGGCGCCGTGGTGGAAGTGCGCTCCGTAACCGGCAACAACTGCCCGCGCGGCGATAAGTTCGCACATCAGGAGCTCACCTGCCCCATGCGCGTGCTCACCACGACCGTGGCCGTATCCGGCGGCGACGAAGCACTGCTCCCCGTGCGCACGGCCGAAGCCATCCCACTGGCGCTCCATGCCCAAGCCATGGCCCTCATCCGCGGCGTGGTCGTCGACGCCCCCAACCGCATGGGCGACATCGTGCTGGAGAACCTCCTCAACACCAACATCAACCTAATCGCCAGCATGGACATCGACCGAGCCCAAGTAGCTAATTAGGGACGGAGCTCTTTTAGCAACCACGCCATCACACCCCATCCCCCTTGGCAGTTGCGGTGAAATAGTTCCTGATTTCCGCCAAAACCCCGGCATCCAGGAACTATTCCACCGCAACTATCCTTGGAATCGGTATTCAGCTTGTGCCTACTTTAGTGCCATTTCAAAACTATGCCGGATTACGGGGCCGATTCGGAGACCCCCATCCATACCGGCAGTTTTCGATTTTTGATAAGCCGTCTACCTGCGGTTTTAATTTCGCGATTTTACCCATGGTCAAGTAATACAGGTCCAGCCCCGTAATCCGCCATACTTTTGAAACCAGCCCATTTGGGACTGGCCTCTTATGGCTACTTTTACCTATTAGCCCGCAAGTTTGACGCAGCTAAAATAGCCCCGTCCCAAATTGACTACCCTGGCATTGGGGATACCATGGTGGCAACCTAGCGAAAGGATGTTTCATGGCACATGTCGATGACCAGCGTGTGGCGCACGTGCTTGATGCGCTCGAGGCTCAGCACCCCGGCGCACAGCTGCTCGTAAACGACCCGTGGTCGATTTATTACCTGACCGGCTTTTATGCCGATATGTTCGAGCGTTTTTGCGGTGTGCTGCTCGTACGCGGTAGCGAGCCCGTGATCCTGGTCAACGCCCTGCATCAGCTGCCCAAGTATGACAATGCCCGCGTTGCCTACCACACCGATACCGATGTCGTGGCCGACGCCATCGCGCGTGAGATCGACCCAGACAAGCCGCTTGGTATCGACACCGTCATGCGTTCCGGCTTTTTGATGCCCCTCATGGAGCGCCACGCCGCAAGCGAGTTTTTCCTGGGCGACTTTGCCGTCACCGACGCACGCACGTACAAAGACGCTACCGAGCAGGAGCTTATGCGCGTTTCCTCGGCAGCCAACGACGCCGTGATGGCCGACGCCATCAAGCTCGTCCACGAGGGCGTGACGGAGCGCGAGATTGCCGACCAGATGCTCGGCCCGTATCGCAAGCACGGCTGCGAGGGCTTTAGCTTTCCGCCGATCGTGAGCTTTGGTGCTAACGCCGGCGACCCACACCACGAGCCCGACGACACCGTGCTCAAGCGCGGCGACGTGGTGCTGTTCGACATTGGCGGACGCCATCGCAACTACTGTTCGGACATGACGCGCACGTTCTTTTGGGGCGAGCCGGACGAGGAGACGGCGCGCATCTACGACATCGTGCGCCGTGCCAACGAGGCCGCCGAGGCGCTCATCGCACCGGGTGTGCGCATGTGTGACCTGGACCGCGCCGCACGCGACGTGATTGAGGATACGGGCTATGGGCAGTACTTTACGCACCGCCTGGGACACTCGATCGGCTTGCAGGACCACGAGCCGGGCGACGTCTCACTGGTCAACGAGCAGGTCGTAGAGCCGGGCATGACATTCTCCATCGAACCGGGCATCTACCTCCCCGGCCGCACCGGCGTCCGCATCGAGGACCTAGTCCTGGTGACCGAGAACGGCGTCGAGATTCTCAACGCCTATCCCCACGATCCGGTCCGCCTAGACTAGCCCTTACCCAATAGCCCCTCAATAAGTTGCGGTGGAATAGTTCCCAGATTGGCCCACAGAGGCATAATCCAGGGACTATTTCACCGCAACTACCATGGGGCCAAGTCGACCAATTTGACAGTCTAGAGATGCGCCACGAAAAAGGGTTATCTACTACGTTTGACCCGCACGGGTCGACCACACCCGCGTTTTCGCAAAACTGGCAAGCCTTCTACCTGCGGTTTTAATTTCGCGATTCTCGCTATGGTCAAGGGTTACCGGTCAAACGTAGTAAATAGGCCCATTTCATGGCAAGCGAGTCAATTCGAGGCGCAGGGTAGCCAAAAAAGTCCCGTCCCAAATTGGCTGCTTTTGAGTTGCGGTGATATACGGATTGTTTGAGGCTTCTGGCTTGTAAAACGGTCCGTATTTCACCGCAACTGATGAGGGGATGGGTTAACGGAGCAAGCCGGCTACTTCGCCGGCTAGGGTGATGGTGCCGGCTGCTACGAAGGGCTCGCCCGCGGCCTCGAAAGCTGCGAGAGCCTCGGATACGCTCGGGTACACGCCCGCGAGCTTGTCGGCATCAACAAGAGCAGCAAGCTCCTCCGCCGGCAGGGCGCGATCGGAATCAGTCTGGGTTACGAGCACGCGCGGGAAGGCCGGAATCAGCACATCGACGATGCCCGCCACGTCCTTGTCTGCCAACGCCGCACACAGCAGCGTGGGGCGATTCTCCACGCACGGGTCGATCTCGTCCAGCGCGCTCACAAAGTTCTCGCAGCTCTGAGGATTATGGCAGGCATCAATCAGTTTGAGCGGATGGATTCCCAACACATCAAAGCGACCCGGCGTGGGACAGCCCATAAGCGACGCATCAAGCGCATCGTGGTCGAGCTCGCGGCCCAGATACCCCTCACAGAGCATAATCGCGCACGCGGCATTCTGCGGCTGATAGGCCGGCTTGACCATGCTCGACGTATAGATCGCACGCGGCGTGGTGCAGCTAAACTCAACCGTATCGCCCACGTGCTCCGGCACCTTGGTCGTGGCATGGTTCACCACCAGCGGCACCACACCGCACTCGCGGCAACGGGCATCCATCACGCGCTGAACGCTCGACTCGTGCGTGCCCTCGCCCAGCACAACCAGACGTCCGGGCTTGATAACCGCGGCCTTCTCACCCGCAATGGCTTCAAGCGTGTCGCCCAAAATGCGCGTGTGGTCGAGGCCGATACCCGTAATGGCAACGGCGACGGGATCGGTCGCACTCGTAGCGTCCCAACGGCCGCCCATACCGACCTCGAGCACGGCAACGTCCACCGCAGCCTCGGCAAACACCACCAGTGCGGCAGCCGTCAGCAGGTCAAACGGTGTGATGGTATAGGCGCGCTCCCCCGCCGCCACACGACGGGCATTCACGCGATGCCCCGCCTCGACGGCGACAGAAACGCCACGGGCAAACGCCTCATCGCTCACAACGCGCCCATCGACCTCCATGCGCTCGGGATAGCGCACCAACTGCGGAGACGTATACAGTGCGGTCTTTAACCCCTCACCACGAAGGATGGCAGCCGAAAAACGCGTGGTCGAAGTCTTGCCATTGGTACCGGCAACCTGAATGCAATCGAAATACTCATCCGGACGCCCCAGCTCATCGAGCATATCGACAACCGTCTCAAGCAGAGGCCCAGCATCCCCAGAAATCCGCCCCGTATCAGCAGCAAGCCCCACAGCCTCATCAAACGAAAGCAACTCAAACGAGAACGGCACAGAATACGACCCCGAACGCTTAGCCATAACCCAAAGTCTCCAATTACAGAAAAAGAGGCCCACCAAAAAGAATGAGCCCCTCGCGTTGACAATATCAGCCTTTACCCGATTGCAGCGGAATCAAGGCCACAACCCAGTGGCCCTAACACGCCAGATAAAGCCAGCAACGTAACCGCACTAGGAGCGGCCCGACGCTTTGCTCGATACAAGTTCCG
>CAJKZO010000080.1:0-9283 GCA_905204365.1 uncultured Collinsella sp. | reverse complement strand
GTCGCCAAGAATTTGCGGCGAACCTCGACCGTCCAAGGCGTCTCGCGTGTCGACTCGCTTGAGATTCCCGAGGAGGTTCTGCGCGAAGCAATCGCCAATGCAGTTATTCATAGGGAATACGGGGATCGGTTCTGCGGACAATCGATCGCTGTCGACGTTTTTGACGACCGTATCGAGGTGGTGAATCCCGGTGGCCTTTGTGGCGGAAAAACGCGTGAGAACTTGTTTGACGGCAGCTCCCGATGCCGTAACGCGACGCTTGTGAAGCTCATGTCGATTGTCCCGCTGCCGGATGGCGCAGGTTCACCGGCTGAGGGCAATGGCTCGGGCATCCCGATGATGATCGATGCCATGCGCGCGCATGGTCTGGCCGAGCCCCTGTTCTGCCCGGGATTCGATCGGTTCAAGGTCGTACTTTACCGTTCAAAGATCGAGCCGGTCGATCATGGCGGGGGCTTAATTGTGACGGCACTCAAACACTACGGCGAGCTGGGGACGCGCGAGCTGGCAGAGCGCACAGGGCTCACAATTTCCCAGGTTAGGTCGCGCGTCAACGCGCTCATTGCTCAAAGCGAGCTTGAGCCCACGGCGCCGGCGACGAGCCGCAACCGCAAGTATCGACTGTCGGAGCGCGTGGGATAGATGCGTTAGTGGACGAGGCGACCCAATAATCGACCCTCGATTGGCGTCCATTAAGGTAAAGCGGTTGTTGCCCAGTCGACGGTGATGCTAAAGACTCGGCTTACGCCGGCATGGCCCCGAACCCGTCCATCAAGAACAGCCTAAGAACCAGCTTGATGACATATCCCGGTTTGACTTCTGCCGCGTCAAAGACGTGGTGCTCGGCGAGCTCGCCGCAGTATGCATAGATGTCGCGGATAAGGTCCGCGCCCGAGAGCGTAAACATGTAGCCTGCGTCCGAAAGCGCATTGGGCGCGGCGGGCAACTTGGCCATGTGGCAGAACGTTTGCAGGTCGGGCGCCATAACATTCTGGTAGTCGAGGTGGCCGCTGGTATCCTGTGCGGCAAGCTCCAATTGGCGCACAAAATCCAGCGCCGCCGCTAACACAAAGCTCGGCGTAGGCGCATTGACGTCCTGGGTGGTCGCCACAAGCCTGCCCGCCGCCTGCGTGATAAGCCAGGCGACCTCGCGCTGGCAGCGCACGGCCTTGCGCGTAACCGGCTTGATGGACGAAGAAGAAACGCTCCCCTTAGGTGGATTCGAAGCAGCCATAAGGCCCTCCCATGAACGACCCGGTCCAACAAGCCCGGATGAAACACGTGCTACATCAGTATACAGGGAAGTGGGGTAGCGGGGTACAAGCGCGCCAGCGGCAAACCGAGAGCATCAACGATGTGCCGATCGCGGAATGAGATCTCGTAATAATTGACTCTCGGCCATATTATTGAGGGGCATAACTCGCGTTCGTATGGTTGTAGGTGCTGGCGATGAACGACATTGACCTTGCTGTTCCGTTGATGGATGGACCAAGCTATGACCGCGCCTGCAGTCTCGTGCCTTCCGAATACGTTGAGGCATGGGAGTGGTTTCTGGGTGAGGAACAGCGCGGCGGCGTTTGGACCAGCCTTCCGCACCACACCAAGGAAGATAGCCCTCAGTATCAGTATCGTTTGAGAATTGGCTCGGACTTCTTTCCCGTAACGCGGGATTCAGGGATCTTCTGGCCGGGCCAGGATCGGGTGAAGCAAGATCCCAATAAGATCTTTGCGCTTTCGGTCCATAACTCTAAAAAGAGCTTCTACACCGATGTACCTCCGCTCTATTTGGACGATGGTACGTGGGTCATTAAGTATTCGGTCCAAGCGCCAGGCGCCGTTGGTTCTCGAGACCAGAATTACAACAGTAAAATGCTCAACTGCATGGAATGTGGCGTTCCAGTCGGAGTCATATTTGCAACCGAGGTGGGCTACAAGGTGCTCGGCCTTGCGTTTGTTGAACGGTTCGAGCCCGAAAACGGATGGTTTGTTCTGCACGGTCCTGTTCATAAAGGCGGACCGGACCCCCGTTTTGCGCCCGACATGAGCTATCTGAAGCACATGCCCGTCGATATTGAGTTTGCCGGACAGGGTACGACCGACGACGAAAAGGTCCGCTATGCGTTAAGGCGCGAGCGATTGGGGCAGCAATGGTTCCGCAAGCAGCTCGTTGCCGCCTATGATGGCCGTTGCGCGGTGTCGGACTGCGGCGTCAGCGAAGCTCTGGAGGCTGCACATATCGAGAATTACTCGGGACCCAAATCGCAGGTTGCCAGCAACGGCATTCTGCTTCGGCGCGACTTACATGCTTTATTCGATGCTCATCTGATTTCGTTTGAGCCTGTTTGCGGCGAATATCGGCTGTGCGGATCGTACCTGCTGGATAAGACCGACTACGCTTCCTTTGCGGGTGCGACGCTAAGGCAGCCGAATGAGCGTCAGTGGCGACCCAATGCGGTGTTTCTTGAGGCCCATCGCATTGAGTTCGATCGCTCGGAAAAGAAGCGTGAAAAGGCGGGGCTTCTGCCGTATTAGCGTATTTGGCTTTGGCATTCTTTGACGATCGTGTTGTTTGATCGGATCGCGTGGCGATGCAATCTCGCGCACGCCTGCCGGTGCATGCTCTTCCTGTTTTGTATAGCGAGAGGGGAGCGTGTATGAGCTGGCGAGGCGATATTGCGATGGGGAAGTACGGAAAACTGCCGTGTGCCCTTATAGACAACAATATGTTTCCGAGCGTAGAGGTTGATTGCGGGTCGTTTGTCGTCACCTGCCCTTGCTGCGGCTCGCAAATACCGTGTCTCGACATTCGGTTCATCGATGCGCGCGACAGGTTCAGCGACGAAGTGAGAAAACAGACAGGCGTTCATATGCCGGTGTATCCGGAGAAATGCCCCGTTTGTGGCCTCGATATCGTGTACGACGCCGGCGACGAGGGATAGGTGATGCGGAGGAGCTGACTGTGAAGGCCTCTCCGTCCCTACAAATAAATCCCCTCACCGAGCTGCTTGTGGAACTCGGCGTGATGGTCGCGTGCCCAGGTAAAGAGCGCCTGGTCAAAGTCGGTACGCGTGGCCGGGACGCCAAAGACGCCGGCAACTTCGACGCGTATAAACTCCAGTGCCGGCAGCTTGTTGATGGCAGTGAGGGCAAACGGGGACGAGGGCTCCTCGAACAGATAGCGGCTGCCTTGCAGCGCGTCGCAACTGGTGCACGTGTTGCCGAGCGACGGGGCTTTGGAGGCTCGCGCGCCTACGGGCTTGTAGCCGCAGCGCTTATGAAGGTAGTCGCGGATCTCGCCCGGCACGCAGCCAAGAGCGGGCACGATGGCGAGTGCGTTGGCGTTGGCCGTGTCGATGGCAATGTGCCCGGCTTCGTTGGGCGCGTGCGCGATGGCGATGCTCTCGTCGTTATCGGCTCGATAGGGAATGCCGAAGGCCGCGACCGAGGTCTCTTTGTGACACTTCCAGCACTCGCGCTTGCCCAGTACTAGATATATATACGGCGCAGAGGGGTCGGATCGGTCAATACCGGGCAGCCACTCGGCAAAGGGCTCGGGGTTGACGCCGCTGGGTACATACCAGATTTTCTTGGTCCGGTCCCATTTGGCGCCCAACGCCTTGGCTTCTTCTTTGTGCGAAAAGGGAACATCGAGCTCGGTGCGCATGGTGGCTCCTTGGTGCTGCAGGTGTAAGTGGCTCAAGGATACCGCAGGGCGCAGACATCGTGGCGTTTTGCCGAGAAGCTGTGGTGCGGACTGATTGGTTATACCGATGGATAGATCGGCAAGTAGATGGTCGGCTTTTGGCCAGTTGGGCGGTTGGAGCTGCCAGCGGATTTGGCGACATAAAACAAAACAGCCCAGAGGGCATAGCCTCTGAGCTGCGAACATTTGGTGGGCGTTAGAAGATTTGAACTTCTGACCTCTTCCGTGTCAGGGAAGCGCTCTCCCCCTGAGCTAAACGCCCGATCAAGGGTGCGCAAGCGCGCAAAGGATAATATAACGGAGCCTGAACTCGGTGGCAAGAACATTTTTAAAAATCGCTTACATTGTGGAATTCGGGGGCTTCGTCATATCCATTTTAAAAGAGCCTGCTGCCGCGATTTGGCTGTCGCATAATGCAAGGCCATTGCGGTATCGAGCTATGGAAAGACACCTGCGGAATTGTCCTACCGATAAGCGGACAAGCCTCCAGCTGGTGACTTCGCCGTGGTAAGGTAAGCCGAATTGTTTCCAGGCTGTTTCGGGGGAGTGGAATGAGCAAAGAGTGTGTCGAGCAGGTCGAAGGCGCAGGGGCTTCGGTGCCGAGGACGGATATATCGTACATTGATGTGCCCGAGGGCTCCGACGAGCTCAGCCGCTACACCCGTCGCGCCTGGCGCGAGCGCCTTAACGATGCGTCGTCGCGCAAGATGATCACGGGCGTCTTGGCTACGCTGGTGGGCGGTTCGTTTTGGGGCTTCTCGGGCACCAGCGCGAGCTTTCTGTTCGATACCTACCACGTCGACACCTTGTGGCTTATGAGCGTGCGTCAGATTCTCGCCGGTCTACTCTTTATGGCCGTGGTTGTTACGCGCGACCGCGAGCGCCTGGTCAAGCTCTGGACCACACCCGCCGATCGCAAGCAGCTGCTGCTCTTTACCGCTTTTGGCCTGCTGTTCAACCAGTTTTGCTATCTTTCGGCCGTGCGCCTGACGAACGCCGGAACCGCGACGGTGCTCCAGTGCCTGCAGCTCGTTATCATCATGGGCTACACCTGCGTGATCGATCGCCGCATGCCGCGTACTCGCGAAGTCATCGGCATTGGCCTGGCTCTGGGTGGAACCTTTTTAATCGCCACCGGCGGCGACCCCACCAGCCTGAATATCTCGCCGCTTGGCCTGGCAGCAGGTCTTATGTGTGCGGTCAGCGCCGCGTGTATGGCGGTGATTCCCGCCAAGATCCTGCCCGAATACGGCAGCCCCATCGTCACGGGCTCGGCAATGCTCACGGCGGGCGTGATCTCATGTGTCTTCGTGCAGCCCTGGGCGCATGTGCCGGCACTCGACGCTGCCGGCGTCGAGGCGCTCGCGGTGTTCGTGGTTATCGGCTCGTTTTTTGCTTACATGCTCTATATGCAGGGCGTTAAGGACATCGGCTCGGTGCGTGCGAGTCTCATCGGAACCGTGGAGCCCGTCTCGGCGACCATCACCAGCGCCGTTATGCTGGGCACGGTGTTTTTGCCGACCGACCTTATCGGCTTTGCCATGATCATCGTGATGATGTTCCTCACGGTGTAGCTGGCGCCGCTGCCAAGACGGAAAAGGTGTTGTGCCGCATTTTCGCCAATTGATGTCCGTGTCTGGAGTTTAGCTGTCGATGCTCAAAATGCCATAAACTAGTAACGTTATGGACTTTTTCATTGCGACTCAATTGCGAGGATTTCTTTATGGCTGGTAATCACTTTAAGGGCAGCGATAGCGGCCGTCCTGCAGTTCCGCCGCGTCCGAACGGGGCTGGTAAGGCCGGCACGCCGGGCGGCGCTGGACAGGGCGGTTCCGGTAAGCGCGTGTCCCCGGGCGAGACAGCGATGTTTACCGCTCTGTACGAGCAGTCTCAAAAGGCAAAAAAGACCGGCCGTGCAAGAGGGAATGTCTTTGCGGGCGGTGCAACCTCCACGTCGCAGCCGAGCGGGGCTCCTTCGGTACCCGCGAACAACGCAGGTGCTGCCAACGCCGCGAATGCCGCCGGCAACGTTAATGCCGACAAGGCCGCCAACAATACTCCCTCTGCCGGTGGCGCGGGGCTTACGGGTAACCTTGGCACGATTTACACCGGCGCCTCCGAGACTGGCACGTTCGCCCGCCTGGATGATAGCGGTGCCGAGTTTGCGGGCTCGGGTTCCAAGGAAGATTATTACGATTTTGGCTTGAACTACGGTGGCGACGCTTCGCCGAGTTCGACCTCTGACGGTCTGGTCCGTCATCGCCATCGCAAGGGCGAGCGCAAAAAGCGTCACACCGGCGCCATTATTGCCGTTGTAGTCGCGGTGCTTCTCGTTGCGCTTGGCGCAAGCGGCTTTATGCTGCTTAACTCGGCAAAGACCGTAAAGAGCGAAGCGAAGGAGGCTGTCGAGATCGTCGGTGGCCTTAAGGACAAGGTCACGTCGGGCGATTTTTCGACGCTGCCTGACGACGCGAAGAAGATCGATGAGCTCTGTAACAGCATGAAGGCGGAGACCTCGAGCCCGCTGTGGGCGGCGGCTTCGTTTATCCCGGTGTATGGCAGCGATATCAATGCGGCCCGCACCATGATTGACGCCCTGTCCGATGTCTCGAGCAATGCGCTGGTTCCCATGGCCGATAACCTTTCGCAGGCTACGCCCGGCAAGCTGTTCCAGGACGGCATGATTAACGTGTCCGCGCTGCAGGCGGTCGCCGATTCGCTTTCCAGCAGCTCGAAGGTGTTCAAGAGCGCCAACGAGAAGGTCCAGGGCATTGGCGATACTCATATTTCCCAGGTGACCGAGCTGGTCGATAAGGCCAAGGACGGCTTTGCCACCCTCAACGGCGCGGTTGACGCGGCGGAGAAGGTCGCCCCCGTCCTTCCCCAGATGCTCGGCGCCAACGGCCAGACGCGCAACTACCTTATGTACGCCATGAACAACGTCGAGATTCGTGCTTGCGGCGGCTTTGGCGGTTCGCAGGGCCTGATTTCGGTCACTGACGGCCAGATGTCGATTGGCGAGTTTGTTCCCCGCATTGGACTCAGCGAGGATGAGGCAGTCGAGAGCGTCGACGAAGAGGATGAGGCGCTGTTCGGCAACCACAGTAACCTGTACAACTCGGGCAATACCTATTCGCCTGATTGGCCCCGCAACTCGCAGCGTGTCGCCGCGCTGTGGAAGTCCCAGTATGGACAGGACGTTGATGGCGTCATCGGTATCGACCCGGTGTTCCTGCAGTATCTGCTGGGCCTGGTCGGTAATGTCTCGCTGCCCGACGGAACGGTTGTCGACGGCACCAACGCCGCAAAGGTCCTCATGCACGATGTGTACTGGAACTATCCGGTCGAGGAGTCGGACGGCATCTTTGCATCCGTCGCCAGCGCTGCCTTCGACAAGATCCTTGGCGGTATCGGCGATGTCGATGTTACGAAGCTTGTCAGCGCCGTTGAGCGCGGTGCCGAAGAGGGCCGCCTGATCGCGTGGATGAGAAACGATGATGAGCAGAATGCCATCAAAGAGACGGGCATTGACGCTTCGCTGCCCGATCCGGATGACCCGAGCGCCGATCCTGTTGCCGGCGTTTACTTTAACAACCTGAGCTTCTCCAAGCTCGACTGGTACCTGAACGCCGATACGCAGATTGGTCAGGGCGTGAAGAACGGTGACGGCACGTGCTCCTATCGCATCACCGTTACCCTGACGAACATCATGACGCAGGAGGAGGCTGGCAAGCTGCCCGACTACGTTGCGGCGAGCGCACCCGATGCCGCGCGTGACGGCGAGCGTCTGAATGTCTCGTTGTTTGCCCCGACGGGCGGCAACATTACTGATCTGACCGTCGAGGGCACCCAGTTTGGTCTTGGCGCCGCTACGTGGCATGGAATCCCCTTCTATTCGGGCACCGTTGACCTGCATGCTGGCGAGACGACGACGATCACGTATACGCTGACCACGTCGGCCGAGGCGGGGGACAAGCCGCTTACGCTGCGTCAGACTCCTACATGCCAGGCGGCTCGCGACAGCGCGTCGGCGTAGGGTTTTTCTGGTAGCGCAGATAATCGAGTACCATTTTGGGGCGGACAGGCAATCTGTTCGCCCCTATTTTGTAAGGAGAGCGCATGAAGTACTTTGGCACCGACGGCTTTCGTGGTGAGGCCAACGTTGGGCTGACGGTAGAGCACGCTTATAAGATTGGCCGTTTTGTGGGCTGGTATTACGGCGCCAACCGCGAGCGCAAGGCACGCGTGATCGTGGGCAAGGACACGCGTCGCTCGAGTTATATGTTCGAGGCGGCGCTGGTGAGCGGCCTGGTCGCGAGCGGTGCGGACGCCTATATGCTGCACGTGATCCCCACGCCGGGCGTAGCGCATCAGACTGTGGAAGGCTGCTTCGATTGCGGCATCATGATCAGCGCGAGCCACAACCCGTTTTGCGATAACGGCATTAAGCTCGTCAACAGCGACGGCTTTAAGATGGACGAGGACGTGCTGGAGCTCATCGAGGACTACATCGATGGCAAGAGCGAGGTGCCGCTGGCAACGGGCAATCACATCGGCGCCACGGTGGACTACATGCAGGGCCGCAACCGCTACATTGCTTCGCTCATCGCCAGCGCGAACTTTTCGCTGCAGGGCGTCAAGATCGGCATCGATTGCGCCAACGGCTCGGCATCCTCGGTGGCCAAGCCGGTGTTCGACGCACTGGGCGCCGATGTGCGCGTGATCAATGCCGCGCCCGACGGCTTTAACATCAATGTCGACTGCGGCTCTACGCATATTGAGCGCCTGCAGCGCCACGTGGTGGAGCAGGGCCTGGATGTGGGCTTTGCCTACGACGGCGATGCCGACCGCTGCCTGGCCGTGGACGAGCGCGGCCGCGTGGTCGACGGCGACCAGATCTTGTACGTGTGCGGCGTGTACCTGAACAAGCACGGGCGTCTCTCGGGCGGTACCGTGGTACCGACGATCGCCAGCAACTTTGGCCTGATCAAGTCGTTGGAGCTTGCCGGACTGAGCGCCGTGACCAGCGGCGTGGGCGACCGTCACGTGTATGCCAAGATGCGCGAGGGCGGCTACAGCCTGGGCGGCGAGCAGACGGGCCATACGATCTTTGGCGATATCGAGCGCACGGGCGACGGCATTATGACCTCGCTGCGCGTGATGGAAGTGATTCGTGCCGAGCGCGAGACGCTCTCGCAGCTCACGGCTCCGTGCAAGCTGCTGCCACAGGCGCAGGTGGCCGTGCACGTGGCGGACAAGGACGCCGCGCTCGAGAACATGGGCGTGCAGAACGCCATCGCCGAGGCCGAGGCTGCGCTGGCAGGCGAGGGCCGCGTGCTCGTGCGCAAGAGTGGAACCGAGTCGGTTATCCGCGTGCTGGCCGAGGCGCCCGACCAAGCATCCGCCGATGCCGCCATGAAGCGCATCGCCAACGCGCTCGAGGCTTTATAGCTACGCGGTTTTACCAAACCGCGTAGCTGCTCGACGCTGCAAACGGCCCCAAGCGGCAATCTGACGTTCAATTTCAAGGGCGCGACCAGAAGGTCAGCGCCCTTTCATTTCACGTCACCTTGCTCGCTT
>CAJKZO010000079.1:0-9312 GCA_905204365.1 uncultured Collinsella sp. | reverse complement strand
CAGCGAGCGACGTCCAGAGCGAACAAGTTGGCATGAAAAAGGCAAGGCATAGACCTTCTGGTCATGCCTTGCCTTTTGAATGACAAATTGTCGCTCTGGACGTTGCGCAGCGTCGAGCCGTTACGCGGGTTGGTAAACCCGCGTAACTACAAATCCCCGCCGGCGCCCAAAAGCTTGCGCATGACTTGCTCGGGGTTGACTGAGCCGTCGCGCGGGGCCAGGGCGGTGATCTTCTTCTGCATCTTGTACTCGTGCAGCTCGTCCTCGAGCTGGCGCACGCGGGCACGGAGTTTTTCGTTCTCGCGCTCGCGCTCCTCGGCACGCTCCTTCATATCGAGGATGCGCACCACGCCGGCAAGGTTGATGCCCTCGTCGGTCAGCTGGTTGATGAGCTCCAAGCGCTCGATATCGGCACGCGAATACAGGCGCGTGTTGCCGCCCGAGCGCTGGGGGTTCACCAGGCCCTTGGACTCGTAGACGCGCAGAGTCTGCGGATGCATGCCGGTCAGCTCGGCCGCCACGCTGATCATGTACAGCGGTTTGTTCCTATTGTCCTCGGCCATGCTACCTGACCCCTTTCCGTCTCGTTATCGTCCATCATAAGCCCGCGGGCGTGGTCGTGCGCCGCGACCGCCCTAGTACGTCGCCTTGTAACGATTGACCTTCTCGCGATAGTCGCGCGTGTCGGCCTCGCGCAGCTTGGTCATGGCATCGCGCTCGTCATCAGACAGGTTCGTGGGAACCTGCACCTTGATCTCGACGAGCAGCGCGCCCGTACGGCCACGGTGCTTAACGTCGGGCGCGCCCATCTCCTTAAAGCGGAACTTCTTGCCCGTCTGGGTACCCGCGGGCACCTTCAGACGAACCGTCGCACCGCCGGGCGTCGGCACGTCCACCGTGCAGCCGAGCGCCGCCTCATAGACCGAGACCGGTACCTCCATGGTCACGTCGGCACCTTTACGCTTAAACAGCGGGTGCTCCTCCACGTGCGTGGTCACGACCAGGTCGCCGCGCTCGCCGCCGGCAACTCCATACTCGCCGCGACGTTTGTAACGCAGCTTGCCGCCGTCGACCGCGCCTGCAGGCACCGAGACCGTAATGGTATGCTGCTCGCCCGTCGAGGGAATGCGATAGGTGACTTTGTGCGTCACGCCGCGAAACGCGTCCTCGGCCGTCACATCGACGGTCAGCGACAGGTCGCCGCCCTTGCGAGCGCGGCTGCGACCCGCACCCGCACCGGCAGCGCCCGCAGCCCCGGCGAAGCCCGAGCCCCAATCGCTGCCCCAGGCGCCGTTGCCGCTAAAGATGCTGTCGAAGATATCGCCCCAGCCGCTGGCGCCCGCACCGGCACCGTAGCCGCCGCCATACGCGCCGCCCGCGCCCGGCATACCGCCAAACATGAGCATCTGGTCGTACTCTTTGCGCTTCTTCTCGTCCGAAAGCGTCTCGTAGGCCTCGCTGATCTCCTTGAACTTGGCCTCGTCGCCGCCGGCATCGGGGTGATATTTTTGCGCGAGCTTGCGAAACGCACTCTTAATCTCTTTGTCGGAGGCGCTCTTGGATACGCCCAGGATGTCATAGAAGGTTTTGCCTGCAGCCATCGTAGCTCCTCTCCTGTTATATCCGCCGCCCCTGCGGACGGCGGCTCATACTGTCATATGGCACTAGGCCAGAAAGGGCCCCGGGTGTTGCCCCGGGGCCCTTCTCAATTACTCCTCGGTGCTCTCGGCTGTATCGGCCGTAGCATCCTCGGGCGCCGCTTCGGGCTCCGGTGCGGGGCGCTTCTCGCCACCGTAGGTCACCGTCACCATCGCGGAACGCAGAATGCGATCCGCCATGCGGTAGCCCTTCTGGTACACGTCGTTGACGGTCTCGTCATACTGCGATGCGTCCTCGACGCGACCCACAGCCTGGTGCTCGAGCGGATCGAACGCCTCGCCCTTGGGGTCGATGGGCTCAACGCCCTCGTGCGCAAACACGTCGAGCAGCTTGGCATGTACCGCGTCAACGCCATCGACGAACTGCTTAAAGTCGTCGGAAAGCTCTTGGCTGCGGGCATGGTCGATCGCGCGCTCGATATCGTCGATCACCGGCAACAGCGCGGTGACAAGCTTCTCGGTCGCGCGCTCGCGCTCGGCGATGCGCTCGTTGGCGGTGCGGCGACGGAAGTTCTCCCAGTCGGCCTGCAGACGAGCGGTTCGCTCGGTAGCGTCCTTCGCCTTGTCCTCGGCGGCCTTCTGGGCCTCTGCCGCAGCATCGAGCTCATTGCGCACGTCGGCAAGCTCCTTTTGGGCCTGCTCGAACTTGAGCTTAAAGTCGTTGTCGGCGGCTTCCTCACCGGCGCGGATAGCGGCTTCCACCATCTCGTCCTCGGTCATCGTCGCCTCCTTGTTGGAATCCTCTACCTGGTTCTCGGCAGCCTCGGCGGCCGGGGCCTCATTGACCTCGGTATCGTCTGCGGCCTCTACGGGAATCTTCACGTCCTTCTCCTCAGAGTCAACGGGGGCGGCACCAACGGCAGCCGCCTCCGTGCGAGCTTTACGGGCGGACATGATTACTTGTCCTCGTCGTCCACAACCTCGTAGTCGGCGTCGACTACGTCATCGTCGGCAGGCTGGGCACCAGCGGCACCGTCGGTCTGCTGCTGAGCGTCGGCGTAGACAACCTGAGCCAGCTCGTAGGCCACGGACTGCAGGGACTCGCCGGCGGCCTTGATGGCCTCGACGTCAGAGCCCTCGAGCGCCTTCTTGGCGTCGGCGATAGCGGCCTCGGCCTTGGACTTCACGTCGGCGGAAACCTTGTCGCCCAGCTCGTTGAGGGTCTGCTCGGTGGAGTAGCACAGGCTATCGGTCTGGTTGCGGACCTCGACCTCTTCCTTCTGCTTCTTGTCCTCCTCGGCATGAGCCTCGGCGTCCTTGACCATACGATCGACTTCGTCGTCGGACAGAGCGGTGGAGCCGGAAATGGTAATCTGCTGCTCCTTGCCGGTGCCCTTGTCCTTAGCGGAGACCTTGACGATGCCGTTGGCGTCGATGTCGAAGGTGACCTCGATCTGCGGCACGCCGCGGCGGGCAGCCGGGATACCGGTCAGCTGGAACTTACCGAGCGACTTGTTGTCGCGGGCAAGCTCGCGCTCGCCCTGGAGCACGTTGATCTCGACGCTGGTCTGGTTGTCGGCAGCGGTGGAGTAAACCTCGGTCTTGGAGGTCGGGATCGTGGTGTTGCGGTCGATCATCTTGGTCATGATGCCGCCCATGGTCTCGACGCCCAGCGACAGCGGGGTAACGTCGAGCAGCAGGATGCCCTCGACGTCGCCGGTGAGCACGCCGCCCTGGACGGCAGCGCCGTCGGCAACGACCTCGTCGGGGTTCACGGACATGTTGGGCTGCTTGCCGGTCATGGTCTTGACGAGCTCCTGGACAGCGGGCATACGGGTGGAGCCGCCGACGAGGATGACCTCGGTCAGATCGGAGAGCTTAAGCTTGGCGTCGCGCAGGGCGTTGGTGACAGGCTGCTTGCAGCGCTCGAGCAGGTCGCGGGTGATCTTCTCGAACTCGGCGCGGGTCAGCGTGTAGTTGAGGTGCAGCGGACCGGACTGGTTCATGGTGATGAACGGCAGGTTGATGGTGGTCTGCTGGGCGGCGGAGAGCTCCTTCTTGGCGTTCTCGGCGGCCTCCTTCAGACGCTGCAGAGCCATGGGGTCCTGGCGCAGGTCGACACCGTTCTCCTGCTGGAACTTATCGGCCATCCAGTCGATGACGCGCTGATCCCAGTCGTCGCCGCCCAGGTGGTTGTCGCCCGAGGTGGACAGAACCTCAAACACGCCGTCGGCGAGGTCGAGGATGGAGACGTCGAAGGTGCCGCCGCCCAGGTCGAAGACCAGGATGCGCTGGTCGGTGCCCTGCTTGTCCAGGCCATAGGCCAAAGCAGCAGCGGTCGGCTCGTTCACGATACGCTTGACGTTGAGGCCGGCGATCTTACCGGCGTCCTTGGTGGCCTGACGCTGGGCGTCGTTGAAGTAGGCCGGGACGGTGATGACGGCGTCGGTGACGGTCTCGCCCAGATACTTCTCGGCGTCGGCCTTCATCTTCGCGAGCGTCATGGCGCTCACCTGCTCGGCGGTGTAATCCTTGCCCTCGATGTCGACGACGGCACGGCCACCCTGGCCCTCCTTGACCTCGTACGGCACGGTCTTAATCTCGGAGGTGCACTCGGAGTACTTGCGGCCCATGAAGCGCTTGATGGAGAACACGGTGTTCTTGGGGTTGGTGACAGCCTGGTTCTTAGCGGCCTTACCCACGACGCGGTCGCCGTCAGCACGGAAGCCAACAACGGACGGAGTGGTGCGGTCGCCTTCGGCGTTCACGATAATGGTCGGAGAACCGCCCTCGAGGACGGCCATAGCGGAGTTAGTAGTACCAAGGTCGATACCAAGAATCTTACTCATTAGAAATTCCCTCTCTCTTGTGCGTTCGCGCCGCCTCGACGGTCTTTCGCGCGGCGCTTCGGCTTGTCTTTCAGGATGTAGTGTATCCCCTTATGGGCCGGAATATACAAAATCTAAGTCAATTCATATAAGATTTCTTATCTCTGAGAGTTTAGGTTCTCAAATGCGCAGGTAGATGCGCTGATTGAGTTCTCGGCAAATCTATCGAGATCTATGTAGAGTTGACTGAGGTGTGAGCCTGAAACTGTGTCCCGTTTTGGACGTGGATTACGGGATGCGGTTTCCGCAAGCACGCTCAATCGCCCTATATTACGAGTCAGCTTTAGCTAACATTTACGCAGCTCACCGGCCCCACCTGCGCGTTTTTTAGTAAACCTTGGCATACTCGGCGAACGGTATGAAGATGCCGGCCAGAGGGTATTGCAAACGGTCGCTCCCGTGGTATGTTTTTGCCCGAATCAAACCGGCGCGCATCGTCTGTAGCGTCGGTCAACAGAGAGGAAACTACCATGGCTCATCCCGTAATTGATGCCGACGAGTGCATCGCTTGTGGCGTTTGCGTCGACACCTGCCCCGCTGGCGTTCTGGAGCTCCAGGACGTCGCTACCGTCGCTGACGAGGACTCCTGCGTCGCCTGTGGCGCTTGCCAGGACGCTTGCCCCGCTGGCGCGATCACCGAGATCGTCGAGGAGTAACAACTCCCCACTTGCACACTCAAAAGTACACCGTGCACAAAAAGGAGGCCTCCGCATCGCCGCGGAGGCCTCCTTTTGCTTATATGGGCAGCTAATTTGGAGCGGGACCCTTGGCAGTTGCGGTGGAATAGTTCCTGTTTTATGGCTTGGATGCCGATTTTAGGAACTATTTCACCGCAACTTATAGATGCGGCGTCGACTAGGACAAATCGTCTTCGTAGGGCATCAGGTCTGCCAAGTAGCCTTTCTCCTTGAGTATGGCCTCGATCTCGTCGAGGGTCTGCTCGTCCTCCGCCGCGATGCGATGGAAGTGATAGCCGCTCGTCACCGTTAGTAGTGGAAAGCTCTTGCCGCTCTCGATATCGTGCAGGTAGCGCTCAACATCGCGACGATTGCGGATGTCCAGGTCGGCCGTGATCTTACCGTACACGCGGTGATTGACGATCACGTTGAGCACGGCACCACCGGCGTCGACGATACTCGTGAGCTCATCACCTGCCTGCTCCACGCTGTGGCGAACCTTGACCAAGCGCGTGGGCACGGCGGGGCTGCTGGGGGCCTCCTGCAGCACATAACCACGGTTGGTCGCCACGATATCGTGCCCATCGGCGCGCAGCAGGGCGATGTCTTGCACGACAATCTGGCGGCTCACACCCACCTCGCGAGCAAGCGCGCTGCCCGAAACGGGCTCCGTGGCCCCCTCGAGCACGCCCATGATGGCACGGCGACGCTCGCGGGCGTCCATTATTTACCGTCCAGCAGACGCAGGTGCTTGAGCGAGAGGTCGAGAATCGGCGCAGAGTGCGTCAATGCCCCCGAGCTAATAAAGTCAACGCCCAGGTCGGCGAGCGCGCGGATATTGCTGACATCCACATTACCCGAGCACTCGGTCTTGGCGCGGCCGGCGATAAGCTCAATCGCGGCAGCCATGTCGTCGTGGGTCATGTTGTCGAACATGATGATATCGGCACCGGCCTCCACGGCCTCGCGTACCATGTCCAAGTTCTCGCACTCAATCTCGACCGTCGTGGTAAACGATGCGTGGGCACGTGCCATCTCGATCGCACGCGTCACACCACCGGCGGCGTCGATATGGTTGTCCTTAAGCATGACGGCTGTCGACAGGTTGTAGCGGTGGTTGCTGCCGCCACCGATCTCGACCGCGGCCTTCTCGAAGACGCGCATGCCCGGCGTGGTCTTGCGTGTGTCGACAAGCACGGTCTTGGTACCCTCGAGCGCCGCTGCCATGTTGTGCGTGTAGGTAGCGATACCGCTCATACGCTGCAGATAGTTGAGCGCCACGCGCTCGCCCGAAAGCAGCACGCGCGCGTCGCCGCGCACCTGGCCCACGTGGTCGCCGGCGTGCACCTCGTCACCGTCGACGACATCAAACAGCACCGAGCTCTGCGAATCCAGTAGCTCAAAGGTGCGAGCGAACACATCCAGGCCGGCGATGATGCCGTCGGCCTTGGCGATGAGCTCCACCGTGGCGGGGCGCGCCGTGGGGCACACGCTCGCCGTGCTCACGTCCTCAAAGGTAATGTCCTCGCGCAGGGCCTGCAAAATCAGATCATCGACGACAAGCTTCATGGTAATGGGATTCATGGTCTACTCCTCCACGGCCTGCGTGCCGGCGGCACGGGCCAAATCATCGATTGCCAGGGTGTCGGCGCTCAGGGCGCGATGACGGCCATCGAGCGCGGGCTCGCCCGCCTGCTCCCCGGCCAGCGGCTCGCCGGTGCGCATACGCCAAGCGGCGCGGCGACCCCAGACTAGGGACTCGAGCAGGCTGTTGGAAGCTAGGCGATTCTTGCCGTGAACGCCGTTGCAGGCCGTCTCGCCGGCGGCGTAGAGCTCAGGCATCGATGTGCGGCCGTCCTTGTCGACCCACACGCCGCCCATAAAGTAGTGCTGCGTGGGCGTGACGGGGATGGGCTCATCCAGGATGTCGCGACCGTCCTCCAGGCAGCGCGCGCGGATGTTGGCGAAGTGCCCGGTCACCACGTCGCGCTCGACGGGGGCAAAGCTCAGCCACTCGTGCTCGGTGCCGTCCTGCTTCATCTGCTCGCGAATAGCGGCGGCGACCACGTCGCGCGGCTGCAGCTCGTCGGTAAAGCGCTCGCCGGCGGCGTTGAGCAGAATCGCGCCCTCACCGCGGCAGCTCTCGCTGATCAGGAAGGTGCGGCCCGGCTGCGGCGAGAACAATCCCGTGGGGTGAATCTGCACGTAGTCCAGGTGCTCCATCGTAATGCCGTGCTCCTGCGCGATATAGCAGGCGTCGCCGGTGAGCTGCGGGAAGTTGGTGGAGTGATCGTACACGCCGCCGATGCCACCCGTCGCCCACAGTGTATGGCGAGCATGAATCTCAAACGGCTCACCGGTATGCACGCCCTCGGCGGCATGTGCCAGCTCGTCGGCGGGGCGGACCGAATCGCCCTCGTCCACGGCAACAGCGACGACACCAGTACACACCGTAGCTCCATCGCGCTCGGCCGTCAGGATGTCAGTCATGGCCACGTGCTCAAGAATCTGCACGTTGTCCAGCTTTCGGACGGCCTGGAGCAGCTTGGTCGTGATCTCCTTGCCCGTAATGTCGGCATGGAAGGCGATGCGCGGGCGGCTATGCGCGCCCTCGCGGGTAAAGTCAAGGCCGCCATCGGCCTTGCGCTCAAAGTCCACGCCCATCGCCAGCAGGTCGTTGATGACCGAGCGGCTCGAGCGGATCATGATGTCTACGCTCTCGCGGCGGTTCTCGTAATGACCGGCGTGCATGGTGTCCTCAAAGAAGGCATCGTAGTCCGAGCCCTCGGGCAGCACGCAGATGCCGCCCTGTGCGAGCATCGAATCGCACTCGTCGACCGCGCCCTTGGAGAGCATGATCACGCGCGTGCTCGTCGGCAGATTGAGGGCAGCGTACAGGCCCGCCACGCCGCAGCCGGCAATGACGACATCGCACTCCATGTCGGGGTATTGCTTGGTTTCCATAGGAATCCTCTCCCTTGTAATGTGACATAAGGGGTCGCCCCCATGTCACATCTTTCTAGCGCGCCGCGTACTCGAGCATGCGGTCGAGTGTGAGCTTAGCCTGGTCGGCGGCCTCGTCCGACACGCCAATCTGCACCTCGCCCTCGCCCGTCTCCAGGCAGCGCACGAGCTTTTCGAGCGTGATGAGATCCATGTTGACGCAGGTGGGCTGCACCGCGGGGAAGTAGAACTTTTTGCCGGTGCCCTGGCAGCGGCGCTCGAGCTCGTAGAGCACGCCGCGGACCGTCACGATGATGAACTCGCTGGCGTCCGACTCCTCGGCATACTTGATGATGCCGGCGGTGGAGCCGATGTAGTCGGCCTCGGCCAACACGTCGGCCTTGCACTCGGGGTGCGCCAGTACGAGCGCGTCGGGATGTGCCTCCTGCGCATCGACGATCTGCTCGACGGTGATGATGTGGTGGCGCGGGCAGTAGCCCTTGTTAAGCAGGACGTGCTTTTGCGGCACCTGCTCGGCTACGAAGCGACCGAGGTTTTGGTCGGGAATGAACAGGACGTGCTGCTGCGGCAGCTCGGACACGATCTTGACAGCGTTGGAGCTGGTGACGCACACATCACTCCAGCTCTTGATCTCGACCGTCGAGTTGACGTAGCAGACGACAGCCAGGTCGTCGCCGTACTCGGCGCGGGCGGCGTCGACCGTCTCGCGCTTGACCATGTGCGCCATGGGGCAGTCCGCGCCCGGCTCGGGCAGCAGCACGGTCTTGGTGGGGTTGAGCAGCTTGGCACTCTCGCCCATAAACTCCACGCCGCACAGCACGATGGTCTGCTGCGGCAGGCTCTTGGCAAGCTTTGCCAGGTAGAAGCTGTCGCCGACGTAATCGGCAACAGCCTGGACCTCGGGCGCCACGTAATAGTGTGCCAGGATCACCGCGTCGCGTTTGGTTTTAAGTTGTTGAATGGCCTCGACGAGCTCTGCGGGCACCAATGCCGCGCGCTCCGTTGCCGTCGTTGCCGATGCCAGGCCGGC
This sequence comes from uncultured Collinsella sp., assembly GCA_905204365.1. GTDB lineage: Bacteria > Actinomycetota > Coriobacteriia > Coriobacteriales > Coriobacteriaceae > Collinsella. Next base: position 155 of record CAJKZO010000079.1, on the reverse strand, counting down.
CGCAATGTCGCGTGCAAGCTCCGATGCATCCATGTTCGCGCTCTGTGCCATCAAGGCCCCTCTCTTTTGGCGAATCTTGGGGCTTTAGTATGACACCTAGGTTTACAGCTGACAAGACAGCTGTAAACCTAGGTGTAAAGTTGAAATAAAGATTC
>CAJKZO010000078.1:0-9335 GCA_905204365.1 uncultured Collinsella sp. | reverse complement strand
TGGTGCGGCGCGCCGGGCGCGCGGGCGAGTTTGTCATTGACTCCGCTGCGACCTCAACTGAGGAGATCGGCAACCCGCCGCATCATGGCACGGTCGCCAAGCTGCGCGAAGTCGGGATTCCCGTCGTTGCGCACCGTGCCCGCCAGGTGCGTCGCGCGGAGTATGGCGACTGGGATCACATTGTCTATATGGATGCCGAGAACGCGCGGGGCCTGCGTCGCATCTTTGGCGACGCAGGCCCCGACGGAAAGATTACGCGCTTGCTCGATTGGACCGAGTGTCCCGGCGACGTGGCCGATCCCTGGTACACCGGCAATTTCGACGCCACCTACTGCGATGTACTCGCCGGTTGCACCGCCATGCTCGAGCAGCTGTAGGCGCTCGGGCGGCGCGGGCACACGGGCCACGCCATCGGCATAAAACGAGCGTGGGAGAAAATCCACGCTCATGAATGTGACAAAGGGACTGTCCCTTTGTCGCATCCGGGACTAGCCCTAGACCGGCTTGACCTCCAGCTTTATCCCCTCGGCGCAGGAGTCGCCCAAAACATCCGAAAGGGCCCAGGTCGCATATAGCGGCAAATAGAGAACCGCTCCGTTGCGCTCAACGTTGCCTCTCGAGAAAACAATCCCAAGCCTTACGCCATATTCAGCCGTATCAAGCACATGACCGAGCGCGGCGTGCGCGTGGTAATAGGAGCCCGATTTAACCTCGATCGGAACAGCCGTCCCATCCGGTCCATCGACCACAAAGTCCACTTCACCGCGCTTTTTTGTCTGATAGTAGTAAAGCTGGCGATTTTGGGCAGCCAGCTGCTGGGCCACCACGTTTTCGTAAATGCCGCCCAGATTGGGCTCCTTGCTATCAAGATACGCCGCTTGGGCGACTCCAACGGGGTAGCGCGCCATCAACATGCCCGTATCCGATTGATATAGCTTGAACTGCGATGGCCGTGCCGTCTTGAGCAGGGGCGATTTTGGCTCGGTTACGATATCGGCTTTGAGAGCAACGCCGGCGTCGACAAGCCATACAAAATCTCGCTGATACTTCTCGTAGTGAGCCTTGGGGTCAATGGAATTGAGCACGAAGCGCTTGTTTTCGCCCTCGAGCATAATAGGGAGCTGATCGTAGATGCTCTGCACCTGAAGGGCTCGCCCGCTTGCATACTTGGAGATATCCCGCCGGTACTGTTCGTTGAGCTCTGACTGCAGCTGACGAACAGAGGCAAGGTCGCCCCGCGTGTCAAGGAAACGCTGCACGACCTCCGGCATTCCGCCGACAACGGTATAGGTCCTGAAGTTTGCCATCATCGCGTCATGAATGTAATCAGGAATGGGCCTCTCGCTGATACACGCGTCACGTATCGTTTGGCGAGCCCCCTCACTCACCCCGATTGCCCAGCAAAACTCCTCAAAATCGAGCGGGAACATCCTAAGCTCGTGAACATACCCCACGGGATAGGACCTGACGCCCTTGAACTGAGTCCCGAGCATTGACCCCGAAAACGCCCAACGGCACCTCCCGTCCTCAACAAGGAACTTTGCCATCGTCATGATGTCGGGGGCCTCTTGGACCTCATCGATAAACACGAGCGTTTTGCCTGGCGCAATCGACTTTCCCGAAAGAAGCGTCACCCTGCTGATGAAATCATCGGCATCCCGCGCCTCGAGAAGAGCATCTTTTGCCTGGCGATTTTCCATGAGGTTAAGCTCGATGTAGGTTGCATGGTTGGCTTTGCCAAATGCGCGAATCGAATAGCTTTTGCCAATCTGGCGAGAACCCGTAATGAACAAGGCCTTTTGCTCGGAAGACTTCAGCCAACGCTCCAGCTCTGCCGCTATTTTCCTACGCAACATAGGCTCTCCCCTCGGTGTCATCGAATGAAATGCAAAGTTTTATATGCTTGATTATCGATGAAACGCAGAATTTTTAGAACCTAAAATCGGATGAAATGCAAAGATTTGAGATTATAAGCAAAAAGAAGGGACACCACCCGCGAATGTGGCAAAAGAACTGTCCCTTTGTCACATTGCGCTCAACTACTCGTCGACGATCTCGGCGAGCCAGACGTTCAGCGTATCGACCTCGGGGCAGCAGAACTTTGCCGTGCCGGGCTCGTTGCCAGGCACGGTTCCGCCATAGCGCAGGATATCGATATAGGGAAAGCCCACATGGCAGGCCATGGCGCACATCTTGCCGCGGTCTCGGTCGAAGTCAAAAACGTCGCCGGGCTTGTGACCATGGTGGCAGCGGCATGTGCCCAGCTGGTCAACACAGCTAATGCGAATACGTGGGCGCTTGCCACGCGGTGCGCCGAGCGGCTTGTTCTCGCCCGTGGCCTCGGTGCCGCTCTCGTCGGCGTTACTCATGGTCGATCACATCCAGGCAGGCCTCGATGGGCAGGCCGGCGGACTTGTCCTCCTGGTCGGCATTGCGCTCGATAAGCTCGGCTACCACGCGCATGGCATCGGCCGTCGCGCGTTGCAGACTCCAACCAGCCATTACGCGGCCGACGAGCACCGCCGAGAACGTGTCGCCCGTGCCCGGGAAGTAGACCGGAATGAGCTCAAAGGGAATCGTAAAGTACTCCCCCGCCACATGGTCGTAACCGATAACCGCGTTCGTGCCATTGACAACGGCGCTCGTAATGACCACAGATTTGGCACCCAGCTCGCGCACGGCATCCACAAGAGCGCGGCCCTTATCGGGCGTGATTTGCTCGGCAATGGGCGTATCGGTGAGCAGGCATGCCTCGGTATAGTTGGGCACCGCGTAGTCTGCGCACTCGACCAGACTGCGCATAAGGCCGATGGTCGACTCGGGCACACCGGCGTAGAGCTTGCCGTTGTCGCCCATGATGGGGTCGACGAACACCTTGGTGCCCTTTTGCGCGCGACGGTGGCAGAAGTCCGAAATGATGCGCGTCTCTTCCTCGGTCACGATAAAGCCGGTGGAGATGGCGTCGAACTCAAAGCCGAGCTCCTCCCAGATGGCGAGGCTCTGGCGCACGTACTCGGTGGTGTCATGGATGTAGAACTTGGGATAGTTGAGCGTATCGGACACCAGCGCCGTCGGCAGGTTGTGGATGCGGTAGCCCATATGCGACAGCACCGGCAGCATGGCGGAAAGCGCGCCCTTGCCGTAGCCGCACATATCGTTGATCAGCAGCAGCTGAGTGTTCTTCATGAGTGTCTCCCTTGGGTCGGGCGCGGCGCGACGGCGCCATAGTGCGACTAAGTGTAGCGCAGGAGGCGTCGTGAGCAGTCACTAGGGTCGCGAAGAACGCATTGTTGCGGAAAGGTTTCGGAAATGGGAGGCAAATCACGGCAGCAGCGGCACAGTAGCTGCCACCTATTTACTACCATTCCAAAACTATGCCGGATTACTACGATAAACCGCCAGTCTCCAACCACAACAAATTGCACTCCAGCAAAACCGCAGGTAGACAGCTTGTGATTTTCCGAAAAACAATGCCGAGGTCTGAGATTTCGAATTCATCGTAGTAATCCGGCATAGTTTTGGGCAAAGCAACTTCGGAAGGGTGTCACCGCAGCCCAAAATGATCCGTTATCCTCCATCCCCCACGGATCACTCAAATGCCAACCCAGGCAGCGCTGTAGATTGAGGACGGACAGCGAAAGCGTTCCTAAGCGAGCAAGGTGACGTGAAAGAGGAGGGCATAGACCTTGTGGCCATGCCCGACGATTGAACGTCAGATTGCCGCTTAGGAACGCTTGCAGCGTCGAGCGGTTACGGCGTTTGGTAAAACGCCGTAACTATAAGTTTGGTACCTTGACATTGATTTCTCGTGCTCCTAAATTGGTTAGGCACAAAACAATTCATCTACCTAACTAAGGAAAGGAGCGAAGCTTAGATATGTGTGTTGAACCACTCGTCCTTCCGCATGAGCCCGGCGGTGACCCGTCGCAACCGGTAGACATACCCGAAGCGGTCAGCGCCGAAGACAAACTCGCCAAGCGCATCCTGAGCGGCCTGGGCTTTTGCGGCCATTACATGCATTTTCATGGCGGAGGCGTGTCCGGCAAGGCGCCCATCATCTGCCTACTGGCCAAGCAGCCCGGCGGCGAGATGTCGCAGCAGGAGCTCGGCATGCACTTTGACCTCAAGCCGGGGTCGCTTTCCGAGATCCTGTCCAAGCTCGAGCTCAACGGCCTCATCGAGCGCAGCCGTAACCCCAAGGATCGACGGCAACTCACCATTCGCCTGACCGAAACCGGCCGGGAAAACGCCCGAATCGACCAGGCAGCCCGCATCCGCTTTAGAGAACGGGCCTTTAGCGCGCTCACCCACGACGAGCGCGAGGACCTCGCCGAAATGCTCGATAAAATCCGCGTAACCTGGGAGGAACTGGATGATTAAAACCCTCATGGGAAGCATCCGCGACTATATGAAAGTCACCGTTGCCACGCCGCTGCTCGTGCTTGGCGAGGTGCTCTGCGAGATGCTGATTCCATTTATCACCGCCAACCTGATCGACGCCATCAAAGACGGCGCCACCGTAGCCGAGATGCTTCCCACCGCAGGCTTTTTGGTGCTCATCGCGCTAACATCGCTTGCTTTTGGCGCCGCGGCCGGCGTCACCTGCAGCCATGCGAGCTGCGGATTCGCCAAGAACCTGCGTCACGACCTGTTCTACAAGATCCAGACGTTCAGCTTTGCCAACATCGATGAGTTCTCGAGCTCCTCGCTCGTCACGCGCCTGACCACCGACATCAACAACGTTCAGCAGGCCTTTATGATGATCATCCGTATCGCCGTGCGCGCGCCGCTGGTATTGATCTTCGCCTTTACCATGGCGTTTATCATGGGCGGCAGCGTCGCCATGGTCTACCTGGTCATCATTCCGCTGCTGGGCTTTGGACTGTTCTTTATCATCTTTAAGGTGCGCCCCATCTTCTCGCGCGTGTTCCACAAGTACGATGCCCTTAACGAGTCCGTCGAGGAAAACGTCACCGGCATGCGCGTGGTTAAGAGCTACGTGCGCGAAGACTTTGAGAAGGAGAAGTTCGCGACCGCTGCGCGCGACGTCCAGATGGACTTCACCCGCGCCGAGAAGCTGCTTGCCTTTAACAACCCCATGATGAACATCTGCGTCAACGGCGCGTTTGTCGTCATCATCTACTTGGGCTCCAAGCTCATCATCACGAGCCAGGGCACGCTGTTCGACGTGGGCCAGCTCTCCTCGATCTTTACCTATGGCTTCCAAATCCTCATGAGTCTGATGCAGCTGTCGATGATCTTTGTCATGGTAACCATGGCCGACGAATCGGCGCACCGCATCACCGAGGTGCTGGCCGCCGAGCCCACGATCGCCGATCCCGCCGAGCCCGCGCTCGAAGTCGCCGATGGCTCCATCGACTTTGACCACGTGAGCTTTAAGTATTCCGCGCATGCGAAGCGCCAGGCGCTCGACGATATCGACCTGCACATTAAGAGCGGCGAGACCATCGGCATCATCGGCGGCACCGGCTCGGCCAAGTCCACGCTTGTAAACCTCATCGCCCGCCTGTACGACGCCACCGAAGGCACCGTGCGCGTGGGCGGCGTGGATGTGCGCGACTACGACTTGGACGCTCTGCGCCACCAAGTGGCCATGGTATTGCAGAAAAACGTGCTGTTTAGCGGCACGATTGCCGAGAACCTGCGTTGGGGCGACCCGAACGCCACCGACGAAGAGGTCCGCGAGGCGGCACATCTGGCCTGCGCCGACGAGTTTGTCGATGGCTTCCCCAAGGGCTATGACACCTGGATCGAACAGGGCGGCTCCAATGTTTCCGGCGGTCAGAAGCAGCGCCTGTGCATTGCGCGTGCCCTGCTGCGTCGCCCCAAGATCTTGATCCTGGACGACTCCACCAGCGCCGTCGACACCAAGACCGACGCCAAGATTCGCGCAGGGTTGGCAAGCTATCTGCCCAACACGACCAAGCTCATCATCGCCCAGCGCATCAGCTCCGTGCAGGACGCAGACCGCATCATCGTCATGGAGGGTGGCCGTATCGCGCAGATCGGCAACCATGACGAGCTGCTCAAGACGAGCGAGATCTACCGCGAGACCTTTACCTCGCAAAACAAGATGTCTGCCGAGGGCGAAGGGGCCGTCGAGGCCGACACCGAGGCATCCGCAACGCAAGCTCAGACCCAGGAAGGAGGCGAGGCACATGAGTAAGGCAACGACCGCCGAGCGCGCACTCAACCGCAAGGGCGGCACCATGTCGCGCCTCATCAAGACGCTCTTTGGCTTCTACCCCGTGCTTTTGCCCCTCGTCGTCGTCGGCGTGGTACTCTGCGCCATCATCAACTCCATCGGCGCGACCTTCCTTCAGAGCGCCCTGCAGATTATTAGCGAATCGTGGCAGTCGGGCGATTGGGAAGCCGCACAGCCCAAGATCGCACAGCTCGTGACCACCCTCGCCTGCATCTACGGCGTCGGCATCCTGTCTTCGCTCTTCTGGAACCGCGCCATGGCCATCGTCACGCAGGGCTCACTCGAGAAGCTGCGCGAGAAGATGTTCAACCGCATGCAGGACCTGCCGATTCGCTACTTCGACACGCACCAGCGCGGCGACATCATGAGCCACTACACCAACGACATCGACACGCTGCGCCAGATGATCAGCCAGTCGCTGCCCAACCTGCTTATGACGACCATCGTCATCGTCACGGTGTTCTTTATCATGCTGCACTACAGCGTGTGGATGTGCCTGGTCATTGTGGCCGGCGTCGCCGTTATGACCTTTATGACCAAGCTGCTCGGCTCCAACTCCGCGCGCTTCTTTATTGCGCAGCAGACCGAGCTCGGCGTGGTCGAGGGTCATATCGAGGAAGTCATGAACGGTCAGAAGGTCGTCAAGGCATTCTGCCACGAGTCTGCCGCAGAGGCCGATTTTGACGAGCGCAACGAAAAGCTCTTCGAGGTCTCACAGAAAGCCAACATGTACGCCAACATCCTCATGCCCATCCTTATGAACCTGGGCAACCTGCTCTACGTGCTGGTGGCCCTTGCCGGCGGCATTTTCCTGGCACTGGGCGTGCCCAACCTGAGCATCTCAGGCATGGCGCTGTCCATCGCCGTCGTGGTGCCGTTCCTCAACATGACCAAACAGTTCTGCGGACAGATCGGTCAGATCTCGCAGCAGATCAACGCCGTGGTCATGGGCCTCGCCGGCGCCGACCGTATCTTTGAGCTCATCGACGAGAAGCCCGAGGCCGACGAAGGCTACGTGACGCTCGTCAACGCGCAGGTGAACCCCGAGACCTGGCAGTTCGAGGAGGCCGACCACCACACCGGCATGTGGGCATGGAAACATCCGCACCGTGCAACCGGCGAGATCGAGTACGTACCGCTACGCGGCGACCTGGTCATGGACAACGTCGACTTTGGCTACACGCCCGACCACGAGGTGCTGCACGGCGTGTCCGTATACGCCAAGCCGGGCCAGAAGGTCGCGTTTGTCGGCGCCACCGGTGCCGGTAAGACGACCATCACCAACCTCATCAACCGCTTCTATGACATCGCCGACGGCAAGATCCGCTACGACGGCATCAACGTCAACAAGATCCGCAAGGCCGATCTGCGCCGCTCGCTGGGCGTCGTGCTGCAGGACGTGAACCTGTTCACCGGCACCGTGATGGATAACATCCGCTACGGCAACCTGGACGCCACCGACGAGGAGTGCATCGCGGCGGCCAAGCTCGCGGGCGCGGACGACTTTATCACCCGCCTGCCCGACGGCTACGACACGATGCTCACCGGCAACGGCGCGCAGCTGTCGCAGGGCCAGCGCCAGTTGATCTCGATCGCGCGCGCCGCCGTCGCCGATCCGCCGGCAATGATTCTGGACGAGGCCACGAGCTCCATCGACACCCGCACCGAAGCCATCGTGCAGGCGGGCATGGATAAGCTCATGGAGGGCCGCACGACGTTTGTCATCGCGCACCGCCTGTCCACCGTGCGCAACTCCGACGCAATCATCTGTCTGGACCACGGCCGCATCATCGAGCGCGGCAACCACGACGAGCTGATCGCCAAGCGCGGGTATTACTACCAGCTCTATACCGGAGCGTTTGAGCTGGAGTAGTTCGGCTCGCCGAGATGGCCGATTTGCCGCTCATTCGTCGGGCATGACCCTAAGGTCAATGCCCTCCTCTTTCGGGGCAAATCGACTCATCTCAACGACCCAAACACAATGCGCCGCAACGAATAAAGCCTCCGCAGCACACACGGGCTGCGGAGGCTTTTCTATGCCCTTTGTTACAAGCTTACCGTTCCTCGCGTTGCAGCCCGGCTGCCTCAGCTGTCTTTACGCGGTTCTTGTCGATGTACATGTTTTTGTCGGCCTGGGAAAAGAGCTCGCGCATCGTAGGCGGTTCATCAAAATCACTGGAAAGCGCGTAGCCCACCGCATAGCTGATAGGCATGTCGGGGTGAGCCTCGGAATACTCGTTCACGTTCGCACGAACCCGAGCGAGACAGAACTCCACGGCAGCTCGATCGGCATCCCGCAGCACCGCGATAAACTCATCGCCGCCGTCGCGGCCCACAAAGCAGGTCTCGGACGACACGCACCCCAGCTGCTGAGCAAAAGAACGGATGTATTCGTCGCCCTTCTCGTGACCAAAGCTGTTATTGACCATATGCAGATTGTTAAGGTCGAAAACGCACACCGCAACGGACGCCTCCGCGGAGACAGGCTGCTCCTGTCCTAAGATCTCCTCGCACTTGTTCTTGTTGGGCAGTCCCGTGGCTTCGTCGAGATAGACTTTGCTCTGCAGTTCGCGATTGAGCGCGGCAGTGCGCACCGCGCGAACAAGTTCAACCGCAAAGGTCGCCACCAAGCCCACGATGTCGATGATCACCAAGCCCTCGAGATAGTTGAGCGCCGACGCCTTCTCCTGAGAGTAGTCCTCTGCGAGTCGCGTAGCATCGTCACAAATACCAAAGAACTCCTCGCTCATCGCGATGATATCGGTGTTCTCGTAGCCGACTTCGCGCACACGGGCAATCTCGGCGCAAAGCTCATCAAAATAATTTGCAAGCTCGGTCATCTTTGCCTGATACTCATCGTCGTCGAGACGGACGAGGTTGAGGTCGTCACTTCCGTAACGCAAACCGTTGATGTATGAATCCACGGCTTTGAGCAGGTCATCTTGAGGCTGGCCCGCGTCCTCGAGCTTAACGATTCGCTGCGTGGTGCCGCGCACCAGACCGGCGTAGTTGACCACGCGCGCCGTGCCCTGGATATCGGAGACGAGCAGCATAACATTAATGAAGAAGAAGATGAGAACTGCCGTGAGCACCATCATGAGCAGGCGCA
>CAJKZO010000077.1:0-9430 GCA_905204365.1 uncultured Collinsella sp. | reverse complement strand
AGGCGCTCTTGGTCCTAATGGGCTTGGGGCGCCTTCGCGTTTCCTCAGCTCCGCACCCTTGCGGGTTCGAATCCCTCCGCTTGCCCACAAGAAAAACCTCCCGATCGGCTATGCGTTCGAGAGGGTGGTTTCTTTGGCTGGGACGGAGGGATTCGAACCCCCAACAGCCGGCACCAAAAACCGGAGTTCTACCGTTGAACTACGTCCCAATGTGTGGTGTTGCCCAAAAGCAACTCGTTTAGTTTACCTAATCTGCGAGGGCATCGCAAACGCCGTCGAGCAGGCGTACGGCGAGTGTCTGCGCGTCGCTGGCCGTGAAGGTGCCGTTGTAGCGCGTCATGCCCGTGAGCTCAATGCGAATGCGAGCCGGCTTCTGCTGCGCGGCGACATTGGCGGTGCGGATGCGCTGGGCCAGGTTGTGGCACTCGGCGAGGGCAATCGTGGCACGCGGTGCGGCGTCGGCGGGCAGCTCGTCGCTTGCGATCTCGAGCACCAGGTCAACGTCGGTTGGGACCTCGGAGTCGCAGAGCATCATGCCGCTGTTGTCGGTCGTTGCCGTGGCGATATTCCACATGCGCGACGCAACACTGCGTGCGATGGGGTCCTCGCCGATAACGGCAATCTGGAAGCGCTCGAGCACGTTGGCGGCGCGAGCAAAACCGATGCGGGACTCGGCTTCGGTGACCGAGGGCTTGCCCTCCCACACATGGTGCAGGCGGTTGATGTAGGCGTAGGTGTCCTGGAAGGCCATGCCGTCGGCAAACAGGCCGACATTTTCCTGGAACTGCTGCAGGGCGGCCTCGGTATGCGGACCAAAGTAGCCGTCGTCTTCGCCACAGGCAAAGCCCAAAACGTTGAGAGCGCGCTGCAGGGCCTGCACATCGGCGCCATGGAAATTGGGCATGCGCAGATAGAGGGTGCGGTCGCCCAGCTTATACGAAGCGTCTACAAGGGCGCTCCAACAGGGGATATCGACGGCATGACCGGCAGCAAGGCCGCTGTCGAGCCTGAAGGTGCTGACGGCCTGCTCGGTGGTGGCTCCAAAGTACTTGTCGGTGACTTCGGCGGCATCAATCGTGTAGCCGAGCTGCAGGAGACGAGACTGCACGTCCTCGACGGCTGCTCCTTGCATGCCCGTTGTAATAGGTTCCATGAACGAACCCCTTTCGGCGTACCATTCGTACTATTTGAGCGTCTGTCGGATAGACAACGCAAAGGGATGCATAAACATGCACTCAACAGTGTAGCAAGTTGTGCCTAAATACGCTGCTGACAGGTTTTATAACCCCCGTTAGTTAAGACGCTCCACAAAGAAATCTGCCATGGAGAGGAACAGCTCGCGTGCGTGCGGATCAAGCTCAACGTTCTCGATGGCCGCTTTGGCCTTAGCGGTCAGGTCGAGCGCGTAAGTGTGGGCGTAATCGATGGAGCCGGTCTCCTGGAAGATCTCCACGGCGCGTGCGAGCTGCGCGGGATCATCGGTGCCCGAGGAAAGAATCGCCTCGACCTCGTCGTGGTGGCGCTCATCAGAGAGGGCGTGTACGGCGACAAGCGTGCGCTTGCCCTCGGTGATGTCGGTGCGGAAGTCCTTGTTGGCGGCTTCCTTAGTGCCGACAAGGTTGAGCAGGTCGTCCTGAATCTGAAAGGCAAGGCCTGTGTGCAGGCCAAAGGCGCGCAGCGCTTCGATTTGCTCATCGCTGCCGCCGCCGATAATGGCTCCGGCGGCAAGCGGCGTGGCTCCGCTGTAAAACGCGGTCTTGTGCGTCGCCATGTCCAGGTAGTCATCAACCGAGATATCAAAGCGCCCGTCACGGACCCAACCCAGGTCGAGTGCTTGACCCTCAATGGTGCGGACGATCATCTCGGTAAGCTCGTGGAGCACACGCAGCTTCACGTCGGACTCCAGCGTAGGGTCGTCGAGAACCGTCTTGGTGACCATGGTGAGCGCCAGGTCGCCACAATTGATGGCAAGGCCCGTGCCCTCGGTAAGGTGCATGCAGGGCTTGCCTCGACGAAGCTGTCCGTTGTCGGCGATGTCGTCGTGGATCAGCGCGCCCGACTGGAAATGCTCGATGGCTGCCGCGGCGCTGCGGGCGCTCTCAAAGCTACCGCCCACTGCGGTTGCGGCGAGCATGCAGATAAGCGGGCGGTGGCGCTTGCCGGCGTTGGCCGTAAAAGCCGAGAGCGGCGCATACAGGTAGCGCTCGATATCGGCAGAGGTCGCCTGTCCGTCAAAGAACGTGGCCAGATAGTCGTTAATCTGGTCAAAGTGCTGGGCTAAAAAGCTGGTAAACGGACTGGACACGGGTTCTCGCATTCTTTCTGAGGTTGCATTGATGCAATATGCAGACAACATATTGCCACATCAGGGCGTTTGGCGCGGCAGTTTTGGCGATTTAGGACAACGGGCGTGCGTTTGATGGAGCGCGCCTAAATCAGCCTAAAATGCTCGAGCGCCGCAACGACACCGTCGTGATCGACGGTGTCGGTCACGTAATCGGCCTTATCCTTGAGATAGTCCGGCGCATTGCCCATGGCGATACCGACATCGACGGCGTTCATCAGCGAGACGTCATTGCTGGCGTCGCCAATGCCGTATACGGTTCCGTGGTGGGGGTCGAGGGCGTCGAGTACAGACTGGATGCCCCCGCGCTTCGTGCATTCGCGGGGCGAGATTTCGGTTACCTCGAGTTCGAGCTCGTTAAAGCACAGCAGCGGCTCAAGTGCCTTATCTTGAGCGATGTGGTTGGCGAGCGATGTAGACATCAAGATCTTGTAGACACTGTAATGTTGCAGCTGCGTGACTGCGTCGCCCAGGGTGCGCGCGTATCCGGGAGCATCGGGCGCATCGGCACTCATGCGCACGACGCCGTTGAGGCCCTCAAAGCGGATGACCTCGCCCGATTGCTCAAGGTAGGGGGCAAGACGCTGCAGCATACTGGGCGTCATCGACAGATCGCGAATTGCGTGTCCGTTGATCTCGGCGTAACCGCCCGCAAGACAGACGATGCCGGTCCAAGGCAGCTCAAGAAGTTTGGGGTGGATGCAGCTGAGGGTACGTCCCGTGCAGATAAAGGCCATGTTGCCGTTGGCGACAAACTCGCGGATTGCCTGCGAAACCGCCTCGTTGGGATAGGGGGAGAGGTCCCGCTCGTCTTCGGGAAGGTCTTGGGCGAGCCTGGGGTCTTGCCAGGCGAGCGTGCCGTCGATATCGAAGAAGCAGATATCGCCGCGCTTATGGGCTGCGCTGGCGGCAGGGGAGGCCGAGGTGGTGGGCACAAATTCCGGCTCGAGGCCCATGATCTGGTCAAAATGCTCTTTAACGCGGGGAACGGAGATGCCGATGACCACCTGGGCGGTCTTGCCCGTAATGATGAGGCCCTTGGCGCCCACCGCGACAAACGACGCGTTATCTGCAACGATGGAAGGGTCTGCGACCTCGACGCGCAGGCGCGTGGCGCAGTTGGTTGCGCCCACGATATTGCCAACGCCACCTAAAAGCTGAATTACCCGCTCAGCGAGGACGTGATCTTGATCGGATCGACTATCGACCTCGTCATTGGGGGATTGCTCTTTGGCAAAGTCGCTTCCCGTTAAACAATCGATTGCCGCGCGATTGGCAACATGATCCTCGCGGCCCGGTGTCTTAAGGTCATAGACCAAGATGAGTGCTCGAAAACTAACAAAAAAGATGAGGCTAAAGGCAAGGCCGATACCGAGCGCCAAAAGATAGGCACCGGCATGCGTGCGCATGAGCGGAATAAAGTTGAAGGCTGCCATCTCCATGAGGCCGCCCGAGAAGATGCCGACGATGCCAAAGAGATTCATGGCTGTGGCAAGGCAAGACGATAAGACGGCGTAGAGCAAAAAGAGCCCGGGGTGGGTGAACATAAAGAGAAACTCGAGTGGCTCGGTAACGCCGCAAACCACCGAGGCGACGATGGCGGGCAAAAGGATGACCTTAAGGCCGGCGCGGCGCTCTGGTTTTGCGGTGGAGTAGAACGCGGCTGCGATGGCGGGAAGGCCAAAGAGCTTGACCCAGCCGGTGGCGGTAAAACCGGCCCACGGCGCAAGTTCATTAAGGGGGCGCGTGCTATGGGAGAGGATGGGGAGCAAGCTGCTCCACGTGGCGTAGATGCCGTCGTTAATGACCAGGTTGTCGTAGTAGATCGGCATGTAGAGCAGGTGGTGCAGCCCCATGGGCTCGAGCGCTCGCTCCAAAAGCACAAAGATGCCCACGCCAAAGGGGCCGACGCTCGTAAGTGCATGGCGCAGCGTTTCGGTCATTGCGTATACGGAGGGCACGATGGCGGCCGAGATAGCGGCAAGGGCAAACACGGCAAAAAAGCTGATGAGGTAGACCAGCGAGGAGCCCGAGAAGGTGCCGAGCCAATCGGGAACCTTGGCATCGTAGAAGCGGTCATGGATGGCGACGACGGTTGCCGATACCGCCAGCGGGCCGATAATGCCGGTGTCGAGCGTCTTGATGCCGTCGATGATGGTGATGCCGCTAGCGGAGGTCAAAGACGACGGGTACTTAAGTCCAAGATTGTCTCCGCTCAGCTTAATGATCTCGCTCAAAAAGAAGCAGTAGGCAAAATAGGCGACGAGAGCCTCGAGGCAGCAACGAGCCGGTTGTTTTTGGGCAAGACCGATGGGCAGCGCTACGGCAAAAAGGAGCGGGAGGCGTTTAAAGACCGTCCACGAGCCGCGCTGGATGATGGTCCAAAAAGCGTACCAAGGGGTTCCGTATACGGCGAGATCGCCGACGATGTCCGCAGTCGTTGCGAGAGCGGAGACGCCGACCATGAGGCCTGATATAGAAAACAGCATGGCGGGCGCGAACATTGCCCCGCCAAAGCGTTGGATTTTTTGCAGCATGTTCTGCCTTCCGAATATCGAGGCGCGTTGCGCGTGGGGAAACGTTTAAACAATGGATTCATTGTAGAGGACCAGACGAGTGTCGTACCGGCAGTTTTGAGCGAAACCGATTTGGGCATGACAGAAACCGTCAACGGCTAAATCCTGTCGCTTCACCGATATTCGGTTTAAACAACTTTAAGAAATGCTATCGTGCCTAGCCGGAAATGAATAATGTAGAGGTGAAACAATGCCAAAAGCGATATACGAAGGAATCTACCGAGAAATACGCTCGCGCATCATTAATGGGACCTATGCGTTTCAGGAGATGCTGCCAACCGAAGCCGCGCTGACCGCGGAATTTGGCTGCACGCGCAATACCGTCCGCCGCGCTTTGAGCATGCTGGCCGACGGGATGTTTGTGCAGCCCATACACGGCAAGGGCGTGCGCGTTATTTGGCTTAAGGGCGAAACCGACATGTTGGGCGCACTCGAAGAGGTTGAGTCGTTTGGCGAGTTTGCAAAGCGCAACAATGCCGTTGCATCGACGGACGTTAAGTCTTTCGAACATCTGGTTTGCACCGAGCAACTCTCTCGTCACCTGGGCTTTAAGGTGGGCGAGGAGTTGATTCGCGTAGTGCGTGTCCGAAGCCTCAACGGCAACGCGCGCCAAGTGGACCATGGCTATTTTTTGGCGTCGATCGCCAAGGGCCTGACTCCCGAGATCGCGGCAGATTCTATTTACGGCTATCTGGAGCACAAGCGCGGTGTCAAAGTGATGGCGAGCCGTCGTACGGTGAGTGTCGAGCTCGCCAACGATGAGGACTGCAGCTATCTTGACCTCGGCAAATACAACTGCGTTGCCGTCATGGAGAGTCAGTCGTACACCTCGGATGGCATCTTGTTTGAGGTGACGCACACTCGCACACACCCCGAGATCTTCCATTA
This sequence comes from uncultured Collinsella sp., assembly GCA_905204365.1. Classification (GTDB taxonomy): domain Bacteria; phylum Actinomycetota; class Coriobacteriia; order Coriobacteriales; family Coriobacteriaceae; genus Collinsella. The sequence goes on along the minus strand of CAJKZO010000077.1, from coordinate 3,622 downwards.
CCGCGTCAATTCCAAGCGATAGCCGGCTAGCTCGCAGCCTGACGAGACTCATGGCCTCAAAGAGAAAACGCCCGGTCAAACCGACGGTACATCGGCTTGACCGGGCGTTTTCTCTGCATTAGATAACAAATAATTGTTTATACAAAACTTGTCAAGTATCAAGTTGAAATTACCGTTCACCGAAGTTTTTCTACCGCTCTAGTAATACTTGTTCAAACAACTAGCCAAATAGCGTATCGTTCAAATCAGCAAAAGGGGCAAAGTCCCCGAGCCAATCTCCGAAGGCGGCGGCAAAGGGTGCCGCCACGGTGTGAAAGGGTGGATTGTAATGAAGAACGAAATGAGCAGAAGGCAGTTCCTGGGCTTTGCTGGTTCCGCGGCTGCAGTTCTTGGTCTGGGCCTCGTGGGTTGCGGTGGTTCTGCCGGCTCCGGCTCCTCTGCTTCTGGTGACGCTGCCGAGGTCTACTTCCTCCAATTCAAGCCCGAGGTCGACAAGGAGTGGAAGGAGATCGCCAAGGCCTATAAGAAGGAGAAGGGCGTCGAGGTCAAGATCGTGACCGCCGCTTCCAACACCTACGAGGAGAAGCTTAAGTCCGAGATGTCCAAGAGCTCCGCTCCGACCCTGTTCCAGGTCAACGGCCCCACCGGTCTTAAGAACTGGAAGGATTACTGCGCCGACCTGTCCGATACCAAGCTCCGCGGTGAGCTCATTGACGACTCCCTGGCTCTGCAGTCCGACGGCAAGGATGTGTGCATCGACTGGGTCCAGGAGAGCTTCGGCATCATCTACAACAAGCAGCTGCTCGAGAAGGCTGGCTACAAGGCCGAGGACATCAACTCCTTCGACAAGCTGAAGGCTTGTGCCGACGACATCCAGGCCCGCAAGGACGAGCTTGGTGTCGAGGGTGCCTTCACTTCCGCCGGCATGGACGACTCCTCCAGCTGGCGCTACACCACCCACCTTGCCAACATGCCGCTCTACTACGAGTTTGAGAAGGAGCACAACCAGGAGGACGACGAGATCAAGGGTGAGTTCCTCGACAACTACAAGCAGATCTTCGACCTGTACATCACCGACTCCACCTGCGATCCTTCGCAGCTTGCTTCCAAGACCGGCGACGACGCCACCAACGAGTTCGCAACCGGCAAGGCCGTCTTCTACCAGAACGGCTCTTGGGCCTACTCTGACCTCGTCAAGGCCGGCATGACCGACGATCAGATTGGCATGATGCCGATCTACATCGGTGTTGACGGCGAGGAGAACCAGGGCCTGTGCTCCGGCGGCGAGAACTACTGGTGCGTCAGTTCCCAGGCTTCCGAGGATGCCCAGAAGGCCACCGAGGACTTCATGTATTGGTGCGTCACCGCTGACACCCCGACCAGCATCATCGCCGACAAGATGGGCCTGACCGCTCCGTTCAAGAGCGCCAAGGAGACCACCAACGTCTTCTCGCAGCAGGCCGTTGCCATGGCCAAGGACGGCAAGAAGACCGTCGCTTGGGACTTCGTCTACATTCCCTCCGAGGAGTGGAAGAAGAACCTCAAGCAGGCTCTGATTGCCTACGCTGCCGATAACAGCAAGTGGGACGGCGTCAAGAACGCCTTCGTCGATGGCTGGAAGACCGAGAAGGCCGCTTCCGAGTAAGCAGTTGCTGCCCAAGCTATCTGATTAGCGACAGGGGGCGGGCAGACGTTGGTTTGCCCGCCCCCTGCATATTGAAAGGACCCTTTTATGGGCAAAGCACTCAAGCGCTGGTGGCCGCTCTTTATGCTGCCCACGTGCCTGGCGTTTATGATCGGGTTCGTGATCCCTTTTATCCAGGGCTTCTATCTCTCGTTCTGCCAGTTTATTATCATTAGTAACACGCACTTTGTCGGTATCGAGAACTACGTGCGCGCGCTGTCCGATCCGCAGTTCTCCACGTCGTTCTTCTTTACCGTGGCGTTTGCCTTCCTGTCGACGGTGCTCATCAACGTGATCGCCCTGGCCATTGCGCAGGCGCTCACCCGCAAGGCGCTCAAAGGCACCAACATCTTCCGTACGATCTTCTTTATGCCTAACCTGATCGGCGGCATCGTGCTGGGCTACATTTGGCAGATTCTGATCAACTGCCTGCTCTCCAACGTGGGCGCCCAGCTCATCGCTCTTAACTCTGCTGCTGGCTTCTGGGGCCTTATCATCCTGACCCTGTGGCAGCAGGTCGGCTACATGATGATCATCTACATCGCTGGTCTGCAGTCCATTCCGTCCGACTACATCGAGGCCGCCAAGGTCGACGGCGCTACGGCATGGCAGACGTTTTGGAAGGTTAAGATCCCTAACCTGATGCCGACCATCACCATCTGCCTGTTCCTGTCCATCACCAACGGCTTTAAGCTGTTCGACCAGAACCTCGCCCTTACCGGCGGCGCCCCCGCGCACTCCACCGAGATGCTCGCCCTGAACATCTACAACACGTTCTATTCGCGTGCCGGTATCGCATGGCAGGGCATTGGTCAGGCCAAGGCGGTTATCTTCTGCATCCTGGTCGTGGCCATCTCCATGATCCAGCTTAAGGCCACGAGGTCCAAGGAGGTGCAGCAGTAATGAAACGCGATAAGGTTATCAATCGCGCGCTCTCGATTTTCTTTACGATTCTGTCGCTCGCGTGGATCTACCCCGTGTTCATGATTGCGCTCAATTCCTTTAAAAAGGCAACTGCAATCAGCACCACCACGGCATTCGATCTGCTCACGCCCGAGACGTTCAACGGCCTCGCAAACTACATGCACGCCCTTAACGAGCAGGGCTTTGCCTCGGCATTTATGTACTCGCTCATCATCACGGTCACGTCGGTCGTGCTGATCTTGGTGTGCTGCTCCATGTGCGCTTGGTACGTGGTTCGTGTCAACAACAAGATCTCGAACTTCTTCTATTACCTGTTCGTCTTCTCGATGGTCGTGCCCTTCCAGATGCTCATGTTCACGCTGTCCAATTTGGCGGACCGCATCGGCTTCAACACGCCGTTCAACATCTGCTTCATCTATCTTGGCTTTGGCGCGGGCCTGGCGGTCTTTATGTTCGCCGGCTTTGTAAAGAACATTCCGCTCGAGATCGAAGAGGCGGCCATGATCGACGGCTGCAACCCGGTCCAGGTGTTCTTTAAGATCGTCCTTCCCATCATGCAGCCCACCTATCTTTCGGTCGGCATTCTCGAGACCATGTGGGTCTGGAACGACTATCTGCTGCCCTACCTTACCCTCGACTCCACCAAGTACAAGACCATTCCTATCTTGATCCAGTACTTCCGCGGCGGCTACGGCCACGTCGAGCTCGGTCCCATGATGGCCTGCATCATGATGGTCGTTATCCCCATCGTCATCATGTACATCCTCTGCCAGAAGTACATCATCGACGGCGTGGTGGCAGGTGCCGTCAAGGGCTGATGCCGTAACTGTTTTGCAAGTTTCTGCGGCGCCCCTCAGCGCGGCGCCGCATATCGAAAGGTAAAGACATGGCCGAGATCGTTCTCAAACATGTTCAGAAGGTGTATCCCAACAACGAGTCCAAAAAGAAGGGCTTCTTTGGCAAAAAGAAGAAGACCGAGGAGAAGAAGCACAACCTCAAGGTTACCGAGGACGG
>CAJKZO010000076.1:0-9468 GCA_905204365.1 uncultured Collinsella sp. | reverse complement strand
GTGCCACCGTCGCCTGCGCTGTCGCCGTCGAGGAGGCCCTCAAGGCCTAATCGCGTCCACGCGATGCTCATATAGTTGAGCTTTGGAGCCGCTACCCACCCGGGTAGCGGCTCTTTTTGTTTGCGCTGTCGCAGGGTAGCTAATGCCGATATATCAGTTGGGGAGAAATTCAAGATGTGATGAGATGGAGCGTCAGAGCGTCCATGACGTCCACCTGCCATATTTGCCCTTTACCGATTTGCCGAGTCTTTGCGGTCCCATTGCCGATCAACCGTGCGACAATGCGCCGGACGAGAAAGGAATCCGATGGAATCGACTGATGTACTGGTAATTGGATCTGGCATTGCGGGCCTTTGCGCCGCCATCGAAGCGGCACGCACGGGTGCAACCGTCGCTGTGGCAAGCGCCGGCAAGACTATGAGTGGATCGAGCTTCTTCCCCGGAACCTGGGGCCTGGGGCTTATCGGACCCGTTAACGAAGACGATGAACAGGACCTCATCGACACCATCCTGGCCGTCGGCGGCGGCGTTGCCGACCCCGAACTCGTCCAAACGTTCGTCCACGGCATTCCCCAAGCGATTGACTGGCTCGAGCAAGACCTGGGCGTTGAGCTCCAGCGTCCGCAAAGCGCCAAGAGTGCTCAACAAAAGCAATTTATCCCCTGCTTTGACCACAAGACACGCATGTGGCGCGGCCTCACCCGCAAGCCCCTTGAGGACGCTCTGACGACCCAGATCGAGTCGCTCGGCATTCGCCTGCTCCCCCGCCATGAGCTTATCGACCTTGTTGAGGACACGAACGGCAGAATAACCGGAACCGTACTCTACGACCTTACCGAAAATCGAATCGTGCCCTTTGCTGCCAAGGCCACGATCATCGCAGCCGGTGGCACAGGCGGCCTGTTCGAGCGCAGCCTTACGTCGGCTGATGTGCTCAGCTCCTCGCAGGCCATCGCGCTGGCGCACGGCGCAACACTTACTAATATAGAGTTCATGCAGATGATGCCCGGCTTCATCGAGCCCAAGCGCAACCTGGTCTTCAACGAGAAAACCTGGCGCTACGTACATGTAGACCAGCCGGTCGATATCGCCGACGACAAGCTGGACGATCTGCTTGAACAGCGCTCCGGATATGGCCCCTTCACGTCACGCTTGGCCTCCCGCGCCATCGATCTTGCCATCGATCAAGCGGGTACCGAAGGTCTGGCGCTCCACTACGATTTCCCCCGCGAGGACGTCCCCGAGTTTGTACAGACCTTTGCCACCTGGCTGCAAGACGAGCACGGCATCGCGCCGACCGACGAGATGCGCGTGGCGATGTACGCCCACGCCGCCAACGGCGGTATCAAAATCGACAAGACCGCGTATACGGGCGTTGAGGGCCTCTACGCTTGCGGCGAGGCGACAGGCGGCATGCACGGCGCCGACCGCATTGGTGGCTTGTCAAGTGCCAACGGCATAGTGTTTGGGCGCATCGCGGGCGCATCGGCAGCCCAAGCAGCACAGAATACACCTGAGGAGGCCCCGAAGGCGGATATCGCCCTCCCCCAGTACGGCATTGCCACAACAGTCGCCGAACGCCTGACACGCAGCCTTAAGCACACGATGAGTACCCATTGTATGATCAACCGCACCGAAGGGGGCCTATCCAAGGCACTACACGATCTTGAGGGCTTGAAGACGGAGGCAACGACCTTGAGCACACAGAAAGCTCAGGACAGCGAAATCGCAGCCCTCGCCCGCCTGCAATCGCAGATTCAACTAGCACAGGAAATGGTCAAAGCCATGCGCAAGCGAACCGAAAGCCTCGGATCGCACTATCGAACGGACTAAACTGGACACCCATCTAAAGCAGAACACAACTAATCGATATCTATGGGCCCCGTGAGCTCGAGATGGCACGGGGCCTATTCGTGTCCGCACGGCAGCGTATCCTAATTCTGAATACAGAGCGGGCAAAGCCCGCACAGACAATAGACCAGCGAGGAGGAGATATGGACAGTAGTGATATCGAGAAGTGGCGTGTCAAACTTGATAGCTACGCCAATGTGGAAGACGGCGTTGAGTATTGGCTCGCACGCGATTTAATGGAACCCATGGGGTACACTCGATGGGAGAACTTCGCCGAAGTTGTTAAGAGGGCAAAAGTCTCGTGCGAAACAAACAAAACTCCAGTTGATTCCCATTTTCGTGATACCACGAAAATGGTAACTGCCGGTGTCGCCGCTCGCGCGGTTAAAGACTACAAACTTACGCGCTATGCATGCTATTTAATCGCACAGAACGGAGATTCAAACAAGCCAGAGATCGCGCTCGCCCAGGCATACTTTGCCGTGCAGACGCGCCGCCAAGAGCTCATAGAGCAGCGCTTCGCAGAGATTCAGCGCTTGCAGGCGCGCCACTCGCTATCCGATTCAGAGAAACAGCTCTCGGGTATTGCGTTCAAACGCGGCGTGGACTCCAAAGGATTCGCGATCATCAAGTCGAAGGGCGATGAGGCGTTATTTGGCGGCAGAAGCACGGCGGAAATGAAGCAGCAGCTCGGCGTACCCAAGAGCGCGGCATTGGCGGACAGGTTAGCCGATGTCCTCATCAAAGCAAAGGACCTTACGAACTCGATGACGGCCTTCAATGCCGAGGAACACGACCTGTACGGCCTGGACCAGATCAAGCAAGAGCACGTCGAGAACAACACAAGCGTGCGTGGCAGCCTCATCGACCGCGGAATTGTCCCCGAGAACCTACCGCCTGCCGAGGATACAAAAAAGCTCGAGCGTCGCGTGAAGGCAGACGAGAAGAAACTCAAGGAGGGTACTGACGGTTTTACCGATCCCCAGGGTAAGCTCGATCTGTGAAAGCGGCTGTGCCCTTTCGGGTTCGACCCCATGCGAGGTTAACAAAAAAGCGACCAGCTTAAGCCAGTCGCTTTAACATGCTTTGGTGGGCCGTCAGGGGGTCGAACCCTGGACCTTGGGATTAAGAGTCCCCTGCTCTACCAACTGAGCTAACGACCCGATATCAACACGAAACAAGAACTGGGGTGGGTAAAGGGACTCGAACCCTCGACCTACGGGACCACAACCCGTCGCTCTAGCCAACTGAGCTACACCCACCGTGTCCTGTGCGCTTCGCGCTCGACTATTATTGCAAGGAACGCCACGCGATGCAAGCCCCAATTTTCAAGAATTTTGAAAAGAGTTTTTCGGATCCATTTCGAGCAAATCCCACCGGTTTCATAGGAGTAAACTTGCCCCACCCCGATGTTCGAAAGGACAAGCATGAAAGAACTCTCCAATCGCACGGCAACGTTTACCGATTCCGTCATCCGCCGCATGACACGCATCTCCAATAAGTACGGCGCTGTCAATCTCTCGCAGGGCTTCCCCGACTTCGATCCCCCGGCGCAGCTGCTCGATAGCCTCAGCACCATCGCCACCGACCCCAAGCCGCTTTACCACCAGTACTCCATCACCTGGGGCTCCCAGGCCATGCGCGAGGCGCTCGCCGCCAAACAGGAGCACTTTATGGGCATGCCGGTGAACCCCAACGAGAATATCGTAGTCACCTGCGGCTCCACCGAGGCCATGATGGCCGCCATGATGACGGTCACCAACCCCGGCGACAAGGTCGTCATCTTCTCGCCGTTCTACGAGAACTACGGCGCCGACACGATCCTTTCGGGTGCCGAGCCCATCTACGTGCCGCTCAACCCGCCCACATTCGACTTTGACCGTGAGCTGCTCGAGGCGGCCTTCCGCGACAACGACCCCAAGGCCATCGTCCTGTGCAACCCTTCCAACCCCTGCGGCAAGGTCTTTACACGCGATGAGCTCACCTTTATCGCCGACCTCTGCAAAAAGTACGACACCTACTGCATCACCGACGAGGTCTACGAGCACATCGTCTACGTGCCCCACGAGCACGTCTATATGGCCACGCTGCCCGGCATGTTTGAGCGCACCATCAGCTGCAGCTCGCTGTCCAAGACCTACTCCATCACCGGCTGGCGTCTGGGCTACACTATCGCCCCTGCCGAAATCACCGAGCGCATCAAAAAGGTCCACGACTTTCTCACCGTGGGCGCCGCCGCCCCCCTGCAGGAAGCCGTCGTCACCGCCCTCAATTTCGACGACAGCTATTACGATGAGGTCCTCGACCTCTATACCGCCAAACGCGACCTGTTCTGCCAGGGACTCGACAGCATCGGTCTTGAGCACAACGTGCCGCAGGGCGCCTACTACGTCATGATGGACATCTCAGAGTTTGGCTATGACAGCGACCTCGAGTTCTGTGAAGACCTCGCGTCTAAAGTGGGTGTGGGCGCCGTGCCCGGCTCGAGCTTCTTCCGCGAGCCCGTCAACCATCTGATTCGTTTCCACTTTGCCAAGCGAGACGAGACGCTTAACGCGGCGCTGGAGAACCTCAAGTCGCTACGTGATAAAATCAAGCCGCGCGGGTAAGGACGGCCCGGCAACTAAAGCAACCAAAGAAGCCTCGCACCGCCCGCCGCGTTGCGAGGCTTCTTTCTATAGCGCTTTCTTAAATGGTTTAGAGCTCTATACTTTAGTCACGGAGCAACTCGTCCCAGAGAGAGGAATACTATGGCAGAACAGCAGCTTATCGGAGCGCTCGAGGCCGGCGGCACCAAGATGGTCTGCGCCACGGGCTATGCAGACGGTACGGTCCTGGAGCGCGAGCAGATCGCGACCACGACTCCGCAGGAAACCGTCGAGGCCGTCAACGCATGGTTTGCCGACAAGGGCATCGCCGCGCTGGGCATTGGCGCCTTTGGCCCTACCGCAGTCAACCCCGCCTCGCCCCAATACGGCAAGATCCTGGAGACGCCAAAAACGGCATGGCGCTACTTTGACCTGCTGGGCACTATCCAAAACGAGCTCAATATCCCCTGCGGCTACGATACCGACGTCAACGTCGCCTGCCTAGGCGAGGTCACGTTTGGTTGCGCCAAGGGCCTTACCGATGTGGTCTACCTGACCATCGGCACCGGCGTGGGCGCCGGCGTGCTCTCGGGCGGTAAGCTCGTGCACGGCATGATGCATCCCGAGGCCGGCCACATCCTGGTCACGCGCGACCCGCGCGACACCATCGGCGAGCATAGTGCCTGCCCCTTCCACGACAACTGCCTCGAGGGCCTCATCGCCGGCCCCGGCGTTAAAAAGCGCTGGGATGGCAAGAGCGCCGGAGACATGGCCGATGACCCGGAGGCCATGGACCTGCTCGCCGGCTATCTGGCACAGGCGCTCATGACCTACACGCTGTGCTACGCGCCGCAAAAGATCATCATCGGCGGCGGCGTGGCCGACCACACCCCCATCGTGCCGCTCGCGCGCAAGAAGTGCGCCGAAATGCTCAACGGCTATATCGTCACGCCCGAGGTCAACGACATCGATAACTACATCGTCAACAACAGCCTCGAGGGCAAGCAGGGCATCATGGGGTGCCTGGCCCTGGGCGCACAGGCGCTTCAGTAGCAGACGCACCCACAGGGCGTGGCGCGACCGGCAAATCCGACCTACGGAACGACGCCACCACGCCTCATATAAGCCCTCAAATAAAAAAGGCCGCCTAGGACTAAACAATACGTCCTAGGCGGCCTTTTTGGCGCACATCAGCGACCGTAAGAGATATCGGAGCACAACGCCCGTTGCCGCTCCACAGCAGTCGATCATCACATCGGTAATCATGCCGGCGCGTCCCGGCACAAAGAGCTGAATCGTCTCGTCGATCGAGGGAATCAGCAGCAGGAACACCGCCGTGGGCAGCAGCACGTCAAAGGTGCGCCGGCCCTCAAAATCAAAGGCGTGCGTTGCCAGGATGCCGAGCACCATATACTCGGTAAAATGCGCGCACTTGCGAACAACAAAGTTGGTCACCCATTCATATGGAAGTCCCACGCCGTGCAGGAAACCGCGGATAGCTTCCATGACCGTCAGGCTCAGCGAGCCCGACCCCGAGCCGGGAACCAGCGAATTGCCCCAGATCAAGAGCGCCATCAGGCAGGTCACGACCGCCCATTTTCGATTGATCTTAACCATGCAGAAGTTATGCCTCCGCGCGGAGCGGCGCGAAGCTGGCGGTACCGCCCTCGATAACGCTCAGATAGGCACGGCCCGTACGCTTGGCGGTAGAGGACTGCAGGCGCTCGATCTCTTCCTCGAGGATCTGATTGACGCGCTCGTGACGACGATTTTCCATAATGCCGGCGGCAATAGCCTCGGCCCGCTCGATGCTCTCGCGCGAGATACGGGCAGTATCCTCGGGGAACACAGCACTGTGACGGCCGACATAGGCGGGAGCAGCAGGCTGAGGGGCAGCGACGGGAGCGGGGGCTGCAACAGGAGCAGGCTCGTCAATCTCATCCAGAATCGCGGTGGCGGCGGCCCACATGCCCTCGTGGCCCGAGTAATCGGCCATGGGGACATCAACCTCGAGCGAGGCATCTGGAAGGTCGCCGGTGTCGATGCGATCTTGGGCATCAATCGATGCGGTGATGGCTGCAGGCTCATCGAGGTCATCGAGATCGATGTCCGCGGCACCGGAGATGATAGGCATGCTGGCGAGGTTTGCATTGTACGGCGCAGCCTCAGCCGCCTGCTGCTGGGCAGGAGCGCCCCACAACGAGCTTTCGGCGGCACGGCGGGCGGCAACGGCCTCCTCGTCCGCAGTCATGGCTTCATCAACGTACGAATTGTCGGCAGAAGCGTTCGCGTCCGCCGAGGTAGCGTTGTAGGCGTTATTGGCTGCCGCGTTGGCAACGAGTGTCACGAAAGCCGCCGTGCTGCCCGCAGGGGCGGCCTGGGAGCCCGACACGGCACGCGCCGCGGCGGCGATGTCGTCGCGATTGAGGGAGCCGGTCTGCCCGCCGTTGGTGAGCTCGTCGATGGCGACTTGATAGACGTCGCGCGAGTGTGCAGGGTCGCAGCTCACCGGCGAATCGTCGTCGAGCATACTGTCGATCATGGACCAAGCCTCGGCCTCGTCCATGGCGTCTGCGGCTCGAGCGATGGTAGGGACACCATCATCGGCATGACGGCGCTGGAACGCACCAGTCAGGCCGGAAAGGAATGCCGAGGTAGACTGCTCAGCCTGAGCCTGAGAAGCAGAAGCCGCAGCGTAAGGAGTCGCATCCTGCTGCTGAGCTGGAATCGAGGCGGTCTTGAACTCGCTTTGATGCTGATTGAGATTGGCGGCACCGCCCATGGCATCAGGCTGGAACAGACGCTCTTCACGCTGCGCACGGTACTCGGAGATACCCAGCGAGGCGGCATAGATACCCACGCCCGCCACCGCGCCCACGGCGAAGGGAACCGCACCCGCCACGACCGTCTCATTCACCGACGAAAACGGCAGCGTCGCGGCATACATAACCACGGGAGCGGCAAGGCCGATCCCGCACGAAAGTCCGGCAAGGACTGCTCGTTGTGTTGCATCAGAAGAAGCCATGAGCTCTCCCCATCTTCAAGCACCCAAATCGCATCATTCAGTTGGCTGCGCGAGAGAAGATGAAGCGGGGCTATGCCCCAAAGCAACGGTATATGGTTCGTTTCATCTGCGTTTTCCGTCGCGAAGCTTAAAAGCTATTATGCGAAACCGCCCTGTCGATTGCAAGCGACGATGTCGGATTGAAACGGGAAACCTGCTGCTTGCCAGTCTTATGGTCAAAAATAAGTGCGAAGCGGCGATATAGAAAAGGGCCGAGGCTCAAAGCCCCGACCCTTTATCGCATTGATGATTAACGCTGCGTGTGGATGACAACCTAGAACGTCTGCTCGTAGTCGCTGTGCTTTTTGGCCGAACGCACCAGGAACTCCTGGTTGGTGTTGGTGCCCTTAAGACCCTTGATAAACGATGCGGCCGCGCGCTCGGTGTTGTTCATGCCGGCAAGAATGCGACGCAGGCCAAAGACAAACGGACGCATCTGCTCGTCAACCAACAGGTCCTCGTTACGCGTACCGGAGGCAACGGGGTCGATAGCCGGGAAGATGCGGCGATCAGCCAGGTCGCGGTCGAGCTTAAGCTCCATGTTGCCGGTGCCCTTGAACTCCTCGAAGATGACTTCGTCCATCTTGGAACCGGTGTCGATGAGGGCAGAGGCCAGGATGGTGAGCGAGCCACCGTTCTCGATATTACGGGCTGCGCCCAGGAAGCGCTTGGGCGGATACAGGGCCGCCGAATCGACGCCGCCCGAAAGGATGCGGCCCGAGGCGGGCGCCGCCAAGTTGTAGGCGCGGGCAAGACGCGTGATGGAGTCGAGCACCACCACAACATCGCCGCCCAGCTCCACGATGCGCTTGGCGCGCTCGATGACGAGCTCTGCCACGCGAGTGTGGTTGTCGGCGGGCATATCGAAGGTCGACGCCACAACCTCGCCCTTGATGGAACGCTGCATATCGGTGACCTCTTCGGGACGCTCGTCGACGAGCAGGCAGATGAGGTGCACCTCGGGGTTGTTAATCGAGATAGACTGGCAGATCTTCTTGAGGATCGTGGTCTTGCCGGCCTTGGGCGGGGACACGATCAGGCCACGCTGACCCTTGCCGATCGGCGACACGATGTCGATGGCGCGACCGGTAATGGAGTCCTTGCCGTGCTCCATGCGCAGCGGCTCGTTGGGATAGACCGGGGTGAGGTCACCAAACTTGGGGCGGTTGCGAATCTGCTCGGGGTCTAGACCGTTGACGGTCGTGATTTTGGCGAGGCCGGCGCGCTTGTCGCCGCCGCGCGAAGGACGAAGCGAGCCCTCGATGACGTCGCCCGTGCGCAGACGCGCGGAGCGGATGAGGTAGGCGGGGACGAAGGCGTCGTCGTTGGACTTCATGTAACCGTGGGCATGGATGATACCGGAGCTGTCCGGACGAATCTGCAGGATGCCCTTGATGTCGCGGAAGCCCTCGGCCTTCGCGGCGGTGACGTAGATCTCCTCGACGAGCTCGGCTTTCTTCTTGCCGGTCGTCTCGATCTCGAACTCCTTGGCCTTCTCGCGCAGTTCGGCGACCTTCATGGCAGCGAGCTCCTCACGCGAAAGCGTGGGCTCGGTGGGGGCGGCGTTGCGCTCCTTGTTGCGCTGTTTGCGATCGCGCTGGCGGTTGCGACGGTCGTTGTTGCGCTCGTCCTTGCGGTCGTTGCGCTCGTCGTTACGCTTGTGCTGGCGACGGTTGGGGCGAGCGCCGTCTTCGGCCTCGGCGGGCGCGGCACCATCAGTTGCGGCGGCGTCGGCATTGGCCGAAGCGGCGCCATTGGCCTCGGCGCCGGAATCGACCTGTGCTTCGACATCAGCCTGCTGCTCGGACGCCTTGGCCTTAGCGGACTTCTTACGACCGCGCTTGGGCTTCTCGGACGCAGACTGTTCGACGTCTTGGGGCTCGGCGGCAGCAATCGATGCATCGGCGGTCGTCTCGGCGGAATCCTCGGACGCACCCTTCTTGGCAGCCTTGGTCTTGGACGTGC
>CAJKZO010000075.1:0-9515 GCA_905204365.1 uncultured Collinsella sp. | reverse complement strand
TCGGTCGCAGAGCCATCCAGGACGGTAAAACCGTTACGCGAAGATCGCTCGCCGCGCACGTGGGGCACGCCGGCGGTACTCTCATCCATAACGGCAAAGCTCTCACGGCGGCGGTCATACTCATCGCGGCGGGCGCTCTCGTACGAAACGCGCAGGATCAACCCGGCAAGCATGAGCGACACAATAATCGACGAACCGCCGTAGCTAATAAACGGCAACGGTTTGCCCGTCATGGGAAACACGTTGAGGATGCCCAGCGCGTTAATCAAAAACTGCACTGCGAGAATGACCGCGGAGCCAGACGCCATGAGCGCGCCCCGACGATCGGTCGCCTGCTCGGCAATGCGAAACGCCGAGTAGATCAGCATCGCAAACACCAAGAAGAACAGCACGGTTCCGACAAAACCGACTTCCTCGCCAATGATGGCCAAGATGTAGTCGTTGTGTGCCTCGGGCAGATACGAGTACTTCATGGTTGAGTTGCCGATGCCACGGCCGAACAGACCGCCCGAGGCAAAGGCCATGATGGCAAGCGTGGCCTGATAGCCGTCACCATACTCGTCGGCCCAAGGGTTCAAGGCAACCTGAATACGCACCATACGGTACGGCTCTGCGACAAGCGCAATCACGATCACGAGAATGCCGAAGATTAGCACGCCGATGATAAATCTGGGGTCGAGACCCGCAAACAACGCCATGCACATGAGGGTCAACAGGATGATCAGGACAGTACCGAAATCGGGCTGGATAAAGATCAGAAAGAGCGAAATGCCCAGGTAGATGCCCATCTTGCGAAGGAATTCGTTGATGTTGCCACCGGGCGAAAAGAAGCGATCAAGCATGATGGCCGAATACGCAATGGCAAATGGCTTTAAAAACTCGGAAGGCTGGAACTGAATACCGGCGATGTTGAGCCAGCGTGTGGCGCCGCGGCTGCCGCTGCCCACCAAGAACACCAGAAGCAGTAGCCCTATCATGCCGATAAGGAAGATCCTGAGCACATCCTCCCCAAACCAGCTGTCCGGCAAAACGCGCACGATGGCAATCAGCGCCAGAACACCGACCACGGCAAACGCGGCCTGTCGACCCAGAAAAAACGTCGCCGAGCCATTCTCGTGCAGCGCCTCGACCGAAGACGCCGAGTACACCATCAGCAGGCCAAAGCATACCAAGGTAAACAAGCAGGCCATGAATATCAAACGGGGGCGCATGATACGGGCGGGAACGCCGGCAATATAGCGTTCGCTAAACGACTGCCCGCCGCGGCTGGAACGCGGTGTGGTGCGACGTGAGGAAGCACGGTCCGAGTCGGGCCTCCTCATACCTTGTCGGGGGCTCTCCTCTCTCACCGCAACCCCTATTCCATTTGTGATTTCGCTGTAGCGGCAAGCTGAGCCACGTAGTCCTTAAACACGCGGCCGCGCTCCTCATAGCCCGAGAACTCATCGAACGAAGAGCAGGCAGGAGAAAGTAAGATCACGTCACCACGGCTCGAAAGCGAACGGGCAACGTCCACGGCGTCGCGCAGGTCATCCGCCTGGGCGATATCCACATCGCCATCGACATCAGCCTCGTCCATAGCGGCGGTGAAGCGCTCGCGCGCATCGCCAAAGCAGACGACCGAGCGCACGTTGTCCATAACGACGCGCGCGAAGTCCGTGAGCGGAGTGCCCTTATCGTGGCCGCCGAGCAGCAAGATCACGTCGTCATCGGGAAATGCCGTCAGTGCCTTCTCGACCGCATCGGTGTTAGTCGCCTTGGAATCGTTGACGTAGCGCACGCCGTCAATCTCGCCACACGGCTCCACGCGGTGCTCGAGCGGCTGGAACGAGGCCAGACCGCGGCAGACACCGTCGACATCGGCACCGACTGCCAAGGCAGCCGTGGCAGCGCACAGGGCATTGATAACATTGTGATGGCCCGAGATCTTGAGCTCGGATGTAGCGATGAGCGGGGTCTCGACACCCTTCAGACGCACGATCATCTTGCCATCGCGCACAAAGGCGGCATCCTCGCCCTCAGGCTCGTCAAAGGCAACCTTGCAGATGCGACGACCCGGCGTGTAGATGTACTCATCGAACTCGTGAATGCCGGCGTCTTCGACGTCGACAACCACCAGATCGTCATCGACCATATTGTCAAACAGTTTGATCTTGGCAAGCGCATAGTTCTTATGACTCTTATGCCAGCCCAAGTGGTCGGGAGTGATGTTGAGCAGCACCGCCACGCGGGGGTGGAGCTCGGTTGTCGTAGCAATCTGATAGCTCGAGAGCTCAGCCACAAACCACTCGTTGTGGGCTCGGCCGTCAATCTCGTTGACCGGCGGCTCGCCGATGTTGCCGACAGCAACGCTGGCCTCGCCGGCAGCCTTAAGCAGATAATCAGTCAGCGACGTGGTGGTCGTCTTGCCGTTGGTGCCCGTGATGGCAATCCAGTTATCGGGCGACAGGCGATAGGCAAACTCGGGCTCACCCATAATCTGGGCGGCATGCTCGCGCCCAGCCTTAAAGAAGCCCGAGAACTCCGAGATGCCCGGGCACGTCACGCATACGTCATAGGCGCCCTCGACCTGTTCGGTCCCATAGACAAACGACGCACCAGCAGCCTCGAGCGCACGCGTGGCTTCATTGGGCTCAGAGGTGCCACCGCCATACACGGTAACGGCACTTACGCGCTCGGGATGTGCCAGCGCCCAGCGGGCGACATCGAGACCGGATTTGCCCTGACCCAAAACGAGCAGGCTAAAGACATCAGCAAGAGACATGAAAGACCACTATCCCAACTGGAAGAACAGAGCAAGGCCAACGGCACCGAAGGCCGCAGCGATAATCCAAAAACGGATGACGACCTTGGTCTCGGCCCAGCCCTTCTTTTCGAAATGATGATGGATGGGCGCCATAAGGAAGACGCGCTTGTGCGTAAAGTGGAAGTAGACAACCTGAATCATGACCGACAGGGTCTCAACGATAAACAGGCCGCCGATGATAAGGGAGACGACCTCGGTGTTGGTCATGATGGACGTGCAGGCAAACGCGGCGCCCAGGGCAAGCGAGCCGGTATCGCCCATAAAGATGCTCGCCGGATAGCAGTTGAACCACAGAAAGCCCAAGCAGGCACCGGCACACGCGGTGCAGAAGATGGACAGGTTCACGTCTCCGTGCAAAAACGCCATGGCAGCCATGGCGAGCATGGCAATCATGGAGGTGCCGCCAGCAAGACCGTCAAGGCCATCGGTCAGGTTCACGGCATTAGAAAGACCGGCGATCATCAGCCAGCAAAAGACAATGTAGAGCCACGGGAACGAAAGGCCGCAGATGGTGGTCGAAAGCACGCCAAGGTCAATCGTCAGGCCGCCGGGAAAACGAATCTCGGGGGCGACGCCGCACCAGTTAACGGCAAGTACCGTAAAGGTGACACAGATAATGGTTAGGCCGATCATCTTGGCATGAGGCGTCAGACCGAGCGAGCGCCCATGCGTAACGGAGGTCAGGTCGTCGATCAGGCCCAGCACGCCGGTCGCCAGCGTGGCGAGCAGCACGAGCACGAGCTCGGTGGTGAGCTTGCCCATCAGCAGGCAGGTCAGCGAAATCGCAACAAGGATGATGACGCCGCCCATGGTCGGCGTACCCTGTTTAATCAAATGACGCTTGGGGCCGTCGGCTCGGACCTGTTGGCCGATACCCTCGACCTTCAGCAGCTTGATCCACCACGGCATGAGCAGCAGCGCAATGGCAGCGGCGATGCCAAGCCCCAAAAAAGCCTGATACGTTGGATACGAGGGATTGCCGAACATGGGCTAGCACACACCTTCCACAAAGCGGTCGAGCTCAACAAAGCGGGAACCCTTGACCAGTACAACATCATGTTTTTCAAGCGCGCCGCCCATGCGGTCGAGCACCTGCTGATAATCGGAGAACACCTGGATGCGGTCCTCGTCCATGCCCATCATGCGCGCGGCATCGGCCATAAGCTGGGCCAGCTCACCACCCACGCACGCCAGCATGTCGAGCTTCTTGGCGGCCGCGTAGGCGCCCACGAGCTCATGCATGCGAGGAGCCTCATCGCCCATCTCGCCCATCTCGCCCAGGATCGCCATGCGAGACCCCGTGCACGAAAGCGAGCACAGTAGATCGCGGCCAGCCGCCATGGATTCGGCACTGGCGTTATAGGAATCGTCGATGACGCGGGCACCGCTCTTGGCGCGCTTGATCTCCTGGCGGTGACCGGTGATCGTGAGGCCCCTAAAGGCAGCAGCGAGCTGCTCGGGCGTCACGCCCAGGCGATAGGAAACCGCGGCGGCCTTAACGGCATTAGGAACGGACTGCACGCCGGGGATGGCAAGCATAGTATCGATCGTCTCACCCTGGCCAAAATCGAGCGTAAAGACCGGACGTCCCTCGTCATCAACACGAATGTCGCGGGCACGGACCTCATCATCGTCCGAGACGCCGGCCAGCATCACATCGATACCAGCAGGCTGGGCGAACGTATCGCGAATGAACGGCGTAAAGTCGTCCTCACCGCCCAAAACCAGCAGCGGCAAGAAGTCGCCGGCGGCGCACATACCCTGGACAATCTCGGCCTTAGCGCGGGCGATGTTCTCGCGGCTGCCCAAAATGCCGATGTGAGAGGTACCAATCTTGCTTACGATGGCAAGGTTGGGATTGGCGGACTGGGACAGGCGCTCGATCTCGTGGAAATGGTTCATGCCCATCTCGAGCACCAGGACCTCGGTATCGGCCGGAGCGGAAAGCACCGTGAGCGGCATGCCGATCAGGTTATTAAAATTGCCCTTGGTGGCCCAGACACGATAGCGCTTGGCGAGCACGGCGGCGAGCACGTCCTTGGTCGTCGTCTTGCCGATGGAACCGGTAATGCCAACGACCAGGCAGCCAAGCTCCAGGCGATACGTGTGCGCCAAACGCAGCAGAAACTCCTCGGGATCATCGGTCAGCAGGATGGCGCATCCTTTGTCCTGCGCCAGCGAGACCAGTTCGGCCTCGGGCTCACGCGTCATCACGACGGCGCCGGCACCCGACTGGACGGCACGGGAAGCAAAATCATTGCCGTCGACGTTTTCACCGGGAAAGGCGACGAAAATCGTCCCTTCCTCGACCTGGCGCGAGTCGATAACGCACCCGCGGCATACCCGATCGGCTTCTCCCGTCACGGTTCGGGCCCCTGTTGCGGCCGCGAGGTTGTTGACGGCGATCTCTATCATTGCAGCTCCCCTGTAAACCTAATAATGCTATCGGCGTATTGTATCCCAGCGCCGCACATGCGTGGTGCAGGGCATGTGAACACCCTCATATGGGACAACAAACAACGCCCCAAAGATTGTAACCCCCTACTTCGTGTGCGGGATACCCAGCACGTCGAGCGCGTTGGCCATAATGGACTGGAACGGCACCGCAGCGGCATCTGAGCCGCTCGGCGTTCCGTCGAGCGTGATATAGCACAGCACCTTGGGCGATTGTGCCGGTGCAAAGCCCATAAAGGACGACATGTAGTTCTCCTTGAGGTAGCCGCCGTTCTCGTCGGCACGTTCGGCCGTACCGGTCTTACCCGCCACGTCATAGCCGTCAACCGCGCCGCCAACGCCCGTTCCCTCGGACACGACCGTCTGCATGCACGATGTCACCTGGGATGCGGCATCCTCCGAAATCGCACGCTCACCTTCGCCCCAGTCCTTCTCGTCGCCTTTGCTGGACTTATAGAAGTGCGGTGTCATCATCACGCCGCCGTTGGCGATGCCGCCCACGGCACGTGCGATCTCAATCGGCGAGACGGACAGTGCCTGTCCAAAGCTCATCGAGCCCAGCGTGGCGCCGTCATACTGGTCACGCTCCTTGACGATACCCAGGCTCTCGCCCGGAAAATCGACACCCGAGCTGTGACCGATGCCCCACTTGTCCACATAGGCGGCAAAGTCGTCGGCACCGATCTTGCGCCCCACCAGGACAAAGCCCACGTTGGACGAACGGCGCATCATCTCGCGCACATCCATGGTCATGGCATAGTCGCGCTTGTCGGCATCGGTGACGGTATCGTCACCCACCTTAATGCTCGCCGGCACCTCAAACGACGTACTCGATCGCACGACGCCCAAGTCGAAGCCGGCGCCCGCCACGAGCGTCTTAAAGACCGAGCCGGGCTCGTAGGCGTCGGTGACCAGGCGCAGATTCATATCCTCGGTCTTGGCATTCTCCAGATCGGTCTGGTCGTAGGTCGGGTACGAGCAGGCTGCCAAAATCTCGCCTGTCGTAGGATCGGTGACCAGCGCCGAGCCGTTCTTGGCCTTAGTCTTCTCAACTGCCTCTGCCAGGGCATCCTCGGCCGCACGCTGGATATTGACGTCGAGCGTCGTCACGATATCAACGCCGTCGACCGCAGCCACCTTTTTATAGGCACCGCCCGCGATATAGCTGCCGTCCCTCGCGCGCTCGCGTACGAGAGAACCGTTCGTGCCGGTCAGAAGCTTGTTGTATTGCTTTTCGAGACCCGTCAAGCCGTCGTTGTCTACATTCACTACACCCAGCACCTGCGATGCCAGATTGCCGTATGGATATACGCGCTTCATGGCCTGCTCAAAAAGCACGCCGGGCAGGTTCTTCTTCTCCAGCGCCGCAACATCGTCTTCGTCCACCTGGCGCTTGATATACACCCAGGTTCCATCGGACTCAACGAGCTTGCGGCAGGTCTTTTTATCGATTCCAGTTGCCTTGACCAGCGCCGACACCGTCTTGTCAACATCCTCGACAAGCTGCGGGTTCACGGCGATGTTGCGACATTCGACCGACGACGCCAACACGTTGCCGTTGCGGTCGTAGATGGTGCCGCGTTTGGCATAGAGGGTCTGCGCAAGCAGGCGGCGCGCATCGGCACGCTCGCGCAGTTTATCGGCTTCGACAATTTGATAGTCGGCAAGGCGAAAGACGCCCAAGCCCAAGCCAAGCCCGATGAAGCCCATGACGGCTTTGCGGCGAGGCAGAGGCGCGCCTGTGAGCCATTCGGTCGACGAACTCTTGCGCGACCTGGTGTTATGCACTTGAGGGTCGCCCGAGCCGCGAAGTCGCGACGCCGGGTCGTTGCCACGGGACTGCCCGGCGTTGTAAGATTGCCGACCCGTTCCTTGATAACCAGAACGTC
Organism: uncultured Collinsella sp.; assembly: GCA_905204365.1. Classification (GTDB taxonomy): domain Bacteria; phylum Actinomycetota; class Coriobacteriia; order Coriobacteriales; family Coriobacteriaceae; genus Collinsella. Next base: position 2,366 of record CAJKZO010000075.1, on the reverse strand, counting down.
CCCGCGACGAGGGACGTCCAGAACCGCGGCCCCCATCGGAACCGCGGCGATAGTCATTTGTCATACTCAGCTACCGTCTTGCTACTGAGCGGTCGCGGTCGCGTTGGCGCCCGCGGCTGCATCCTGCGAAAAGTCAAGTGTAACGCTCTCGCTGGGCTCCACCATGCCATAAGCGCCCGCAAGGTCGCGAATGCGCGTGTCGGCACCATAGACCGAATGCATGACCTCCAAGTCGGAGCTCTCATCGGTCGCCTTTTCGAGCGTGTTGGTAAGCTCGGCGTTGCTGTTGAGCACCTGGGCCGTAACGCCGGCGAGCGCCACGCGGGCGACGCCGATCGTCATGAAGATGGCCGCAATGATGCAAAACGTTTTAAGAACGCTCATGAAAACCGGGCTTACCGCCTGGTTTGCCTGACGGCCCGCGCCCGTGTAGACATCAAAGCGCGGCGTGCGCTGCTCACGGGGAGCAACGGGGGCCTGCGGCGTCTCACGATAGGCGGGCATGGCGTTCATATCATAGGCGAGTGCTGCGCTTGAAGTGTTGTAGCCCATGATATGCCGCCTCCCATCCCGAGTACGTTGGTAGTGTGTTTAAGCTTCGTTTATGGTGCGAGCGGGAGGTCCAATATCGCGCGGTCGCGCCTACAGACGCTGCGCCACGCGGATTTTGGCTGATCTCGCCCGAGGGTTGCGCTCAACCTCATCAGGCTGGGCAACCAAGGGTTTGCGGGTGATGACCTTGAGTATCGGCACGTTGCCGCACACGCACACCGGAATCTCCGGCGGACACGTGCACCCCTGGCTCATCTCCTTAAAGTGGTTCTTTACGATACGGTCCTCGAGCGAGTGATACGAGATGACACAGATACGTCCGCCCGGGTTGAGCCACCTGGTGGCGGCATCAAGCCCCCGTTCGAGCACATCGAGCTCGTGATTGACCTCGATGCGAATGGCCTGGAAACTTTTCTTGGCCGGGTGTCCACCATGCCGACGAGCGGCAGCCGGGATACCCGCCTTGATGATCTCGACAAATTGGCCGGTGGTTTCGATCGGTTCTTGCTCGCGGCGGCGCACGATCTCGCGCGCGATCTGCGAGGCGAACTTCTCTTCGCCGTAGACGCGTAGAATCCGGGCGAGGTCGTGTTCGTTATAGGTGTTGATGACCTCGGCTGCGTTTAAGGTGTTATTACCCGGATCCATCCGCATGTCCAATGGGGCGTCCTCGTTATACGAAAAGCCCCTGCCAGGGATATCGAGTTGCGGCGACGAAACACCCAAATCGAACAGGAAGCCATCGACCCCGGGCACCTCGGCCGAGCAAAGCAGCTCGTCCAAGTCGCCGAAGTTGCCCTTCAGCAGCTGGTGCGGAACGCCGGGAACCTCGCGGTCCAGACGGGCGCCAGCGGCCTCGAGAGCCATGTCGTCCTGATCGACGCCGAGCAAAAGGCCCGTCTCCCCCACCTGCGCGGCCATCTTTACCGAATGGCCGGCACCGCCAAGGGTGCAATCGCAGACAACGGAGCCGCTCTTTAGCCGCAGCGACTCAAGCACTTCGCCGAGCATGACAGGTTCATGCCGATATTCTTGTGTCAAGATCCCACGCTCCATCCGTTACCCGTGCCTTGCCCTTACGAGAAGAAGAGGTCCAGCAGGGCCTCATCGTCATCGTCCTCATCGGCCGCGGCGCGATCCCAAACCTCAAGGTGGTCGTAGTTGCCCACAACCGTGACCTCGCGGTCGAGGTTCGCCTGCTTGCGGAGAGACTCGGAAAGACCGATACGACCGGCGCTGTCCACGTCCATCGACGTGGTGCGCTTGTTGATCGCCCTCATGAGCTTCTGGTCATTAATGTCACGCGGGTTAAAACCCTCGTGGCCCTCACGACCCGCGAAGAGTCCTTCGACCCACTTATCGAAGGCCTCGGCAGAGAACACGTACAGAGCATCGACATCCAGGGCTTTGAACACGCGAACGTGCTCCCCAAGCTCCTCGCGAAGGGGTGCAGGCAGGGACAGACGACCTTTTGCATCGAGATTGCGCTCGTATGCACCAGTCATTCCCATGTGCGCCCTCCCCTCGGTTACTCAGATGGCACGTACGCGGGGAACCACCCCGCCTGTCGACGTCATAATAAATATGGGGAACCGCCCCATTTTTCAACACCTTTCCCCACCCCCTCCCCCACCCCACCCCACCACTCCACCCACCATATATTGCAAAACACCCCCAAGCATATGTTCGAAAACACAATATGTTGTGTTTACAGCAACGGCGGGATGCCACCTGAGGCATCCCGCCTTTCAACCTCAACCTTCAAGTTGACCATGCGGCGATTTTTGCGTCCCTTTACATGCCGTTCACATCGG
>CAJKZO010000074.1:0-9551 GCA_905204365.1 uncultured Collinsella sp. | reverse complement strand
GACGAGTACGGCAACTACCCCGGCCCCATGGATCCCTTCCCCGCGCAGCGCGGCGAGTTCTACACCTACGACGACCTGTCGGTGGAGCTTGTGGACTACGTGCGCGACATGGGCTATACGCACATTGAGGTCATGCCGCTCATGGAGCATCCCTTCGACGGCTCCTGGGGCTACCAGACAACCGGCTATTACGCCGCCACGTCGCGCTACGGCAACCCGCAGCAGCTCATGCACTTTATTGATGCGTGCCACGAGGCGGGCATCGGTGTGATCATGGACTGGGTGCCCGGCGGTTTTTGCGCCGACTCCCACGGCCTTGCCACCTTTAACGGCCACATGCTGTTTGAGCACGAGATTCACCCCAACTGGGGCACGCACAAGTTCGATTTCGCCCGCGGCGAGGTCCGCTCCTTCCTAGTCTCCAACGTGCTGTACTGGCTCGAGAACTTCCACGTGGACGGCATTCGCATGGACGGCGTGTCCAGCATGTTGTACCTCAACTTTGGCATCGACGATCCGGGCCAAAAGAAGTTCAACAAGTACGGTACCGAGGAGGACCTGGACGCCAGCGCGTTTATCCGCCAGGTCAACTGCGCCGTGGAGGCCCACTTCCCCGACGTGATGATGATGGCCGAGGAGTCCACAGCGTGGCCGCTCGTGACCTATCCGCCGCAGGACGGAGGCCTGGGCTTCCACTACAAGTGGGACATGGGCTGGATGAACGACACCCTGCACTACATGCAGACCGATTATCCGTGGCGCCCCGGCAACCACGGCCTGCTCACGTTCTCCATCATGTATGCCTTTACCGAGAACTATATCTGTCCGCTGAGCCACGACGAGGTCGTGCACGGCAAATGCTCGCTGATCGGCCGCATGCCGGGCGACTGGTGGCGCCAGTTTGCTGGTCTGCGCACGCTGGCCTTCTATCAAATGACGCATCCCGGTGCCAAGCTTAACTTTATGGGCAACGAGATCGGCCAGTTTATTGAATGGCGCTACTACGAGTCCATCCAGTGGTTCCTGACCGAGGAGTACGAGACTCACCGTCATCATCAGGCGTTTATCAAGGCGCTCAACCACCTGTACACCGCCGAGCCCGCCCTATACGAGCGCGGCTACACCGACGACGGCTTTACCTGGATCGACGCGGATAACTCTAAGCAGTCCATCGTGAGCTTTGTGCGTCAGGGCGAGGACGTCGATGACGACCTAGTGATCCTGATCAACTTTGACCCGGCGAGCTACGAGAGCTTCCGCGTGGGCGTGCCGCGCGAGGGCGACTGGGAGGTCATCTTTGACTCTGACCGTCCCGAGTTTGGCGGCAGCGGCTATGCCGGTGAGGAGCCCTACACCTGCTCGAGCGAGCCCTATCCCTGGAACGGACAGATGGACTCCATCGAGATTAAGGTGCCCGGCCTGGCAGGCGTTGTGCTTAAGCGCCGCGGTCCCAGCAGCTACAAGCCGCCCGTGGTCGAGGCCTCCAAGAAGGCGACGCGCAAGCGTGCGTCCTCGGTAAAGCCCAAGACCGCAGCTGCTAAGAAGGCTCCGGCTAAGGCGAAGGCTGCCAAGCCCGCTGCCAAGGCTTCGGCCAAGTCCACCACGGCCAAGAAGGCAGCCACCAAAAAGGCTGCTCCCAAGGCAAAGGCAGCCACCAAAAAGGCTGCTCCCAAGGCAAAGGCAGCTGCTGTTAAGGCTCCTGCCAAGAAAGCGTAACAAAGGCGTTACCACTGTAATTACCCGCCCCGCCGGGGCGTAGGATACAAGTCATAACCGTTCCGGGAGAAACATCCCCGGGGGAAAGGAACGTATGAATAAGATCTTCGACAACAAGCAGGAGTTTACCGAACTCTATCGTGATGCCGTTATGAGCATCAGCGGCAAGAGCGTCGAGGCCGCCAGCGACCTCGACCGCTTTAACGCCCTGGCCAAGCTCGTGGCCGAGAAGGCCCGCACCGTTGCCACCAAGAGCGACGCCCGTGCGGCGTCCGAGGGCAAGAAGCGCGTGTACTACTTCTCGATCGAGTTTTTGATCGGTCGCCTGCTCGACAACTACCTGCTCAACTTTGGCGTGCGCGACATGGTCGCCGAGGCACTCGACGACATGGGCTTTGACCTGTCCGTCATCGAGAACCAGGAGCCCGATCCGGCTCTGGGCAACGGTGGCCTGGGCCGTCTGGCAGCGTGCTTCCTGGATTCCATGGCAGCCGAGGGCATTGCCGGCTACGGCAACGGCATGCGCTACCGCTACGGCCTGTTTAAGCAGGAGATCGTCAACGGCAGCCAAGTCGAGGCCACCGACGAATGGCTCACCCACGGCTATCCCTGGGAGGTTCGTCGTCAGGACAAGGCCGTGACCATTAAGTTTGGTGGTCACGTCGAGGGCTTTGAGGAGAACGGTCGCACGTTCTACCGCACGGTGGACACGCAGGATATCCTGGCTGTCCCCTACGACATCCCCGTCGTGGGCTATGCCGGCGAGACCGTCAACAAGCTGCGCGTATGGGCCGCCGAGCCGGTCGAGGAGCACTTCGATCTGGAGGCCTTCAACCGCGGCGACTATGCCCTGGCCGATGCCGAGCGCGCCGAGGCCGAGGCCATCAGCGCCATCCTCTACCCCAACGACGCCGGCGAGCACGGCCGTCTGCTGCGCCTGAAGCAGGAGTACCTGTTTGTATCGGCCGGCATCTACAGCCTGCTCGACACCTTTGAGAAGGAGCACGGCGAGAACTGGGAGCTGCTGCCGCAGTTTGTTGCCATCCATACCAACGACACCCACCCCGCCATGTGCGGCCCCGAACTCATGCGTATCCTCATCGACGAGAAGAAGCTCGAGTGGGACGACGCCTGGAACATCGTGACGCAGGTCGTGAGCTACACCAACCACACCATTCTGCCCGAGGCTCTGGAGAAGTGGCCCATCGGCACGTTCTCCAAGCTCCTACCCCGTGTGTACCAGATCATCGACGAGATCAGCCGTCGTTGGCACGAGTCGTTCGACACTACGCAGGAAGGCTGGCAGGAGCGTCTGCGCCAGACCGCCATTCTGTGGGACGGCGAGATTCGCATGGCCAACCTGTCCGTGATCTGCAGCCACAGCGTCAACGGCGTGGCCAAGATCCACTCCGACATCATCAAGAACATCGTGCTCAAGGACTTCTATGCCCTGACGCCCGAGAAGTTCAACAACAAGACCAACGGTATCTCGCACCGTCGCTTCTTTGCCGAGGCCAACCCCACCTACGCCAAGCTCGTGACCGAGGCCATTGGCGATGGCTGGCTGAAGGACGCCTTTGAGCTGGAGAAACTCAAGGAGTTCCAGAACGACACCGAGTTCCTGAAGGCCGTGGGAGCCTCCAAGCGCGCCAACAAGGAGCGTCTGGCCGCCTACGTTAAGGCCGAGACCGGTCTGGTCATCGACCCCAACACCGTCTTCGATGTTCAGGTGAAGCGTTTCCATGCCTACAAGCGCCAGCTCATGAACATCATGAAGGTGATGGACATCTACAACCGTCGCATCGCCGATCCCAACTTCCACGTGACGCCGACGACCTTCATCTTCAGTGGCAAGGCTGCCTCGAGCTACACCTTTGCCAAGGAGACCATCCGCCTGATTAACTCCGTCGCCGACGTCATCAACAACGATGCCCGCGTCAACGAGGTCATGAAGGTCTGCTTTATCCCCAACTTCCGCGTGAGCAACGCCCAGCTCATCTACCCTGCCGCCGAGATCTCGGAGCAGATCTCCACGGCCGGCAAGGAGGCCTCGGGCACGTCCAACATGAAGCTCATGATGAACGGCGCCATTACGCTGGGCACCCTCGACGGCGCCAACATCGAGATCGCCGACCTGGCCGGCCGCGAGAACGAGGCCATCTTTGGCCTGACCGCCCCCGAGGTCGAGCAGCTCTGGGCATCCAACAGCTACTTTGCGTGGGATACCCTCAACAACGATCGCGAGCGCCTGGGCCGCGTGATGGACGAGCTTAAGGACAACACGTTTGCCGGCCTTTCGGGCAACTTCGAGAGCATCTACAACGAGCTCATGAACAACAACGACCCCGACCTGGTCATGGCCGACTTCCGCAGCTACGTGGATGCATGGGAGAAGCTCACCGACAGCTATGGCGACCAGGAGACCTGGAACCGCAAGGCGCTGCTCAACACCGCTTCCTCGGGCTGGTTCTCGAGTGACCGCACCATTCGCGAGTACCGCGACGAGATCTGGCACGCGTAAAGGCCGCGAGCTCCCCTATGCCAGCACGGCATTACTCGACGGGCGTGACGTTGCGCCGCGCCCGTCGCTAATGGGTTTAGGAACATCGATGACAGAAGGAGAAATCGATGAGTAAGAAAGAATGCATCGCGATGCTCCTCGCAGGAGGACAGGGCAGCCGATTGGGGGCACTCACCCAAAAGATCGCTAAGCCGGCGGTTAGCTTTGGTGGCAAGTTCCGCATTATCGACTTCTCGCTGTCCAACTGCTCCAACTCGGGCATCGACACGGTGGGCGTTCTGACGCAGTATCGCCCCTACCTGCTGCATGCCTATGTGGGCTCCGGCGAGGCGTGGGATCTGGACAGCCGCGACGGCGGCGTGTCAATCCTGCCGCCGTACGAGACGCAGACCGGCGGCGCCTGGTATGCGGGCACGGCCGACGCCATTACGCAGAACCTCGACTACATCAAGGCCAACGACCCCAAGTACGTCCTGATTCTTTCGGGCGATCACCTGTATCGCATGGACTACCGCAAGATGCTCAAGACGCACATTGAGAACAACGCCGACCTCACGGTGAGCGTTATGCCCGTGCCGTGGGAGGAGGCCAGCCGCTTTGGCATCCTGACCACCGACCCCGAGGACGGCCGCATCACCAAGTTCACCGAGAAGCCCGATAAGCCCGATTCGAACCTCGCGTCCATGGGCATCTACATCTTCTCGGCCGACGTGCTGATCGAGGCGCTCGAGGAGGACGCTCTGGACCAGCGCTCGAGCCACGACTTTGGCAAGGACATCATCCCCAAGCTGCTCGGCGAGGGCAAGCGCCTGTACAGCTACGAGTTCCACGGCTTTTGGAAGGATGTCGGCACCATCGCCAGCTTCCACGAGACCTCGATGGACCTGCTGGGCAACAACCCCGAGTTCGATCTGTTCGACAAGCACTTCCCCATCATGTCCAACATCACCACGCGTCCGCCGCACTACATTGGACCGGACGGCCGTCTGGACGACTGCCTGGTCTCCAACGGCTGCAAGATCTACGGCACCGCTCGCCACTCGATCCTTTCGACCGATGTCATTATCGAGGAGCGCGCCGTGGTAGAGGACTCCGTGCTGCTGCCGGGTGCGCACGTTAAGAGCGGCGCGCACATCTGCCGCGCTATTTTGGGCGAGAACTCCACGGTCGAAGAGGGCGTGAAGCTCGGCTCTGTCGATACCACCAAGGATACGGCCGTCGTTGGAAATGACGTCGTTATCGGGAAGGGGGAATGATCCGATGATCAATCGCAAGGCCATCGGTTATATCACCGCTAACTACTCTTCGACCTACGGCAGCGTGCTGCTCAAGGACCGCCCCATCGCGTCCGTCCCGTTTTTGGGTCGCTACCGCCTGATCGACTTCCCGCTGTCCAACATGATGAATGCCGGCATCAAGACCGTCGGTGTCGTCATGCCGGGCAACTATCGCTCGCTGATCGACCACGTGGGCTCGGGCAAGGACTGGGGCCTGGACCGCAAGAAGGGCGGCCTGTTTATGGTGCCCGGCAACGCGTATGGCACCACCAAGGGCGGCATGCGCTTCTTGCTGCGCGACATCATCTCCAACAAGACGCTGTTCCAGCGCTCGGACAAGCCCTATGTTGTGATGATGGGCACCAACATCATCTTCAATATGGACCTCAACACCATCATCGACGCGCACGAGAACTCCGGTGCCCAGATGACCGTGGTGTACTGCAAGGCCACGCACAACGTCGATGACGAGACCAAACTCGAAATTAACGAGAACGGCCGCCTGACGGGCGTGAGCGCCGGCGTCGTGTACGGCGATAACGCCTCTATGGACTGCTGCATCGTCAACCGCGAGACGCTGCTCGAGATCATCGACCATTACCAAGCCGCCGACTATCTGGACCTGCTCGAGGCACTCCAGGGCGACTTTGGCAACATCGACGTGTGCAGCTACGAGTACAAGGGCGAGGTCGTGGGCGTGTTTAGCGAGAAGTCGCTGTATCGCCGCAGCATGGACCTGCTCGACCAGACCGTGGCCGACCAGCTCTTTGACCCCGAGCGCCCGATCCTGACCAAGGCTCACGACGTGCCGCCTTCGCGCTACGCGACCGGCAGCCACGCCTGCAACTCGATCATCTCGGCCGGCTGCATCATCAAGGGCACCGTGCGCAACTCGATCCTGTCGCGCGGCGTTGTGGTCGAGGAAGGCGCCTCGGTGACCAACTCGATCATCAACCAGAGCTGCATCATCAAGAGTGGCGCCCGCGTTGAGAACGCCATCCTGGACAAGAACAACGTGGTTCCCACTAACACCGAGCTTCGCGGCACGCCCGAGAACATCCTGGTGCTGGGCAAGGCTCCGTTAACTTCCGATACCACCATCGTGCGTTAACGTTGGCACCACAACATCGCTCGTAACATGTAGAATAGCCGCCCGGTTCGCGCCTGGCGGCTATTCTCGAATAACAACATGGGAGACAATATGGCTGATTCCAGCAAAAAGATGCAGATCGTGTTTGCCTCGGCCGAGTGCGCGCCGTTTGTGAAGACCGGTGGCCTGGGCGACGTGGCGGGCTCGCTGCCTGCGGCGCTTGTGCGCGCCGGCGCCGAAGTCATCGTGATGGTGCCCAAGTACGCCACCATCAAGGACGAGTACAAGGCGCAGATGGAGCACTTCTCCGACTTTTACGTGAGCCTGGGCTGGCGCAATGAGTACTGCGGACTTGAGAAGCTCGAGCACGACGGCGTCACCTATATGTTCATCGACAACGAGCGCTACTTTGCGCGCGACTATCCGTACGGCTTCTTTGACGACGGCGAGCGTTTTGCGTTCTTCTCCAAGGCCATCACCGAGAGCCTGCAGCACCTGCCGGCCGGCTTTGAGTGCGACATCCTGCACTGCAATGACTGGCAGACGGCGCTGGCGCCCGTGTTTTTGCGCGAGTTCTACCAGGGCCTGCCGCTGTACGACCGCGTCAAGACCGTGTTCTCGATCCACAACGTGGCGTTCCAGGGCCAGTTTAGCGACACCGTGATGGAGGACATCCTGGGTGTGGCGCATATTCCCGCGGCCGCGTCGCAGCTGCGTTGCGACGCCTGCAGCATCAACTACATGCTGGGCGCCCTGCGCTATGCCGATGCTATCACCACGGTGAGCCCCACCTATGCCAACGAGATCCAGACGCCCGAGTTTGGCGAGGGCCTGGACGGTGTGCTGCGCGAGCGCTCCTATGCGCTGCAGGGCATTTTGAATGGCATTGACGTCGCGGGCTTTGACCCGGCGACCGACAAGCGCATTGCCGCCAACTACACCGTGGAGGACCGCTCCGGCAAGGCCGTGTGCAAGGCCAAGCTGCAGGAAGAGCTGGGGCTCGAGGTTCGCGACGACCGTCCGCTCATGGTGATGGTCACGCGCCTGACGCGCCAGAAGGGCATGGACCTGGTCATGTACGCGCTCGACCGCATCCTGGCCGGCGGCGTGCAGGTGGCGGTGCTGGGCACCGGCGACCGCGACTACGAGGACGGCCTGCGCTGCTTCCAGGACAAGTACCCCGGCACCATGGCCGCACGCATCGAGTTCGATCCGGCGCTCTCGCAGCGCATGTATGCTGCCGCCGACATGTTCCTGATGCCTTCGAAGTTTGAGCCCTGCGGCCTGTCGCAGATCATCGCCATGCGCTACGGCACGCTGCCCATCGTGCGCGAGACCGGTGGTCTGAAGGACACTGTAATCCCGTATAACGAGTTTACCGGCGAGGGCACGGGCTTCTCGTTTAGTAACTTTAACGGCGACGAGATGGGCGACGCGGTGTTCCGCGCGGCACGCCTATTCTGGGATAACCGCGACGCTTGGAACCAGCTGGTCACGCAGGCCATGAGCCAGGACTTTAGCTGGACGCGTTCGGCCGACAAGTATCTGGACCTGTACTTCTTTATGCATCCGGAGATTGAGAGGCCAGTGGCGGTTGTCGACGAGTCTGAGACTGTTGCTGAGCCCGAGGTTGTGGCCGAGCCGGTTGTTGAGGCGCCCGCTGCTGCTGAGGAGCCCAAGGCTGAGGAGAAGCCGGTTGAGGCTGAGCCCGTAAAGGCCGAGCCTGAGGTGAAGACTGAGGTTGCTCCTGAGGCAGAGGCCGAGGTCAAGCCCGCTGCAAAGCCGACCACGACCCGCAAGACGACCGCCAAGAAGGCTACGACAACCAAGGCTGCCGCCACCAAGACCGCCGCAGCAAAGACGACTGCTGCCAAGGCAACGACCACGCGCAAGCGTACGACCGCCACTGCAAAGAAAGCCGCCGAAGCCGAGGCTGCTCCCGAGGTAATGGCTGAGGTCGCTGAGACCAAGCCGGCCGCTAAGGCTCCGGCCAAGACCACTGCCAAGAAGTCGACGGCGTCCAAGACCACGACCGCCAAGAAGTCCACGGTCGCAAAGTCGACCAAGACCAAGGCCGCCACGACCAAAGCGGCCGCAAAGCCGGCCTCCAAAGTCGAGGAGACGCCCGTCGAGGCAAAGCCCACCGCCAAGACCACCACGCGAAAGCGCACGACGACGGCCAAGAAGACCACGGCAAAGACCACGACTCCCAAGGCAGAGACTAAGCCCGCTGCTGCCAAAGAGGAGCCCAAGGCCGAGGTAAAAGCCAAGCCGGCACCGAAGGCCGCTGAGGTCAAGGCCGCACCGAAGGCTACGGCCAAGCCCGAGTCCGCCAAGGAGATTCCGGTCTCCCCCGCCGCTCCGGCAAAGGAAAAAGCCCCGTCCAAGAAGACGTCCGTCCGCAAGGCAACGGCCACCCGCAAGCGCCGCTAATCCGGACGATTAAAACTTAATCCTCAACGCAAAAGAGGGCGCCCCAACCAGGCGCCCTCTTTTGCGTTGAACTTCTCTATTTAAAAGAGGGCCGGTTTACTACGACAAAATGACTCCGGCCGACCACGGCGGGTAATCTACGAAATTGGCAACGCCTCTACCTGCGGTTTTAATATCACCAAAATGACCGTGGTTGAAATCATTCAATTCGTCGTAGTAAACCGGGGTACTTTTGTTTGGCTACAAATAGTATCGGTATAGGCGTTTTTGAATATCGCGATGATTTGGATGGTAAAACGATTTTCTAGGACAACCGTTCGCCGATGGTAAACGGATGTTGTTTATATAGCCTGTGTGCAACAGATATACTTACATCCTGTGCGTAAAGCCCATGGCCAGCAGGTCATGATTCTATTGAACTGGACCGTACTATGAGATTGATACACAACAGCCGTCTGCCGCAGTTTCGCACTCCGTTTGGCGCTGTGACCACAGGAACTACCCTTTCGCTCTC
>CAJKZO010000073.1:0-9909 GCA_905204365.1 uncultured Collinsella sp. | reverse complement strand
GAGCGGCAATCTGCCTTTCAGCTTCAGCGGCATGACCAGAAGGTCAATGCCGCTTCGCTTCAAGGCACCTTGCTCGCTCAGGTGGGTTTTCGCTGGCGTTGCCAAAGCATCGGCGTCGCCTTGGCCCAGATGCGGCACTTGGAGACGTTCGGCACTTGGGGACAGTCCTAGTCATTGGGGACAGGTTACTTTACACCAAGTTGGCGCATATGAACCTGACCCCTTTGCACCAATGGGTTGTAGCGGTAGAGCAGATTTTTCCGCTCGGCGATTTGTGTCTTGAAAAATGTATATAACGACTATAACGTAGTGTGAAACATATTGGAAACAATACCGAGGAGGCTGCGTTGAAGAAAAGCAATCTGGGCTATGTGCTGGTGCTGATCGCCGCGCTTATGTGGGGCACCATCGGAATCTTTGTTAACGGAATATCGGCCCTGGGTGTTTCGTCTCAGAGCATGGCGGCCTTTCGCCTGTTGTCGGGTGCTGTCTTAATGGCTCCGGGCTTGGCATTCATGGGTTGCCAGGGAGGTGCTCGTGAGGGAAAAGTCTCGGGTCCCATGGCACTGTTCAAGGCAAGTCCTAAAGAGCTTGTTCCCTGCGCGCTTCTTGGCATTATCGGCCTCGCCACCGCTAACACGCTTTATTACGAGTGCATGGGCGAGGTGGGCATGTCCACGGCCTCGGTGCTGCTCTACACCTCGCCGGTGTTTGGCGTCGTGCTCGGCCGCGTGCTTTATCGCGAGGACGTGACCCCCAACAAGCTCGTCGCCATCGTCTTTAACATTGTGGGTTGCGTGCTCGCGGTGACGAGCGGCGACCTGTCCGGTTTCCATTTCTCGGCTTGGGGCGTCGTGTCGGGCGTGATCGCCGGACTTTGCGGTGCACTGCTGGCTGTGTTTAGTCGCATGGCCACCAAGACGCTGCATCCTCTGGCGGTGACGTTTTGGGGCTTTGTCTTTGGCGGATGCTTTATGGCAGTGCTTTCGGCTCCGTGGTCCGATGTGGCCGCGGCAATGTCCCCGCAGCTCATTCTGCTGTTCGCGGGCTTTGGCTTTATTCCGACGGCTCTTGCGTACATCTTCTATATGCAGGGCCTTTCGATGGATCTTGAGACGTCGAAGGTGCCGGTCGTGGCTTCGTTCGAAACCGTGGCGACCGTTCTGGTCGGTATTGGCATCTACGCCGAGCCCGCCGGCGCGATCAAGGTCCTGGGCATCGTGCTGGTGCTCGCGTCCATCCTGATTATGAACACCAACTTCTCCAAGCTGCGCAACAGTGCCTTTGTCGGCCATATCGTTGAGAGCATGACCTTTAAGCCCAACGCGTGGTGGACGGAGAAATCGCAGGACATGGATCTGTTCCGCGAGCGCACCGGCATCGCGCTGGAGCCCACCGTGCAGGAAAGCCCCTGGTACTTCGTGCGATAGGGGATTGAACGCGGCGTCCGACCTGGGGTTATCCAGCCAGCGCCGGCCTACCCAGCCCCAACGTTTCGATTACGTTAAACCCGTCAACGGTCGATTTTCACCCGCGAGCGGTCTTTATACTAATTAGCAATATCCGCAACGTATAAGACGTTATAATGACCATAACGAAAAGGAGGAGGCAAGATGAATCAGATCATTCTCGCATCTCATGGCGGCCTGGCCGCAGGCGCCAAAGACACGCTCGAGATGGTTCTCGGCGACGTGTCGAACGTCCACGTCGTGTCGCTTGCTCGTGACGACAAGGAGCCCATCACCAATAAGGTGGACGCCATGATCGCCACGTTCAACGCGGACGACACCGTCTATGTGCTGACCGATATGCTCGGCAGCTCGGTCAACAACAGCATGGTCGAGCTTTCCAAGAACGGCACGAAGTTCACGGTTGTCAGCGGTTTCAACATCCCGCTGGCGCTCACGCTCGCTATGAGCCCCGTCCCCGTCAAGGGTGCCGAGCTCGCAGCCCTCATCAACGAGGCCCGCACCGGTCTGACCAACCCCAACGCACCGGTCGAGGCTGCCGCGGCTCCCGCCAAGAAGGCCAAGGCGTCCCGTCACAGCTCCGGTCCCGCCAAGATCGTCCTCGCACGTCTTGACTACCGTCTGCTGCACGGCCAGGTCGTCTTTACCTGGACCACCAAGGTTCAGGCTGAGCGCATCATCGTCGTCGACAACGCCGCCGCCAACGATGACATCAAGAAGGGCGCTCTTAAGCTGGCCAAGCCCCAGGGCGTGCGCCTGAACGTCTTCACCGTCGAGCGTGCCCTCGCCAAGATGGACAAGCTCAACACCCTCGGCGAGCGCGTCATGTTCGTCTTTGGCAACACTGCCGAGATGCTGCAGTTCTGCCAGGGCTACAAGCTCGACGCCATCAACCTGGGCGCCACCGCCAACCACGACGGTGCCGATCAGGTCGGCGGCAAGGACAGCTCCGTCTTCCTTGACGCCACCCAGAAGGCCGACGTCAACCAGCTGCTCGACATGGGCATTAAGCTCTACGTCCAGCAGACCCCTACGTATCAGAGCGTCGACATCGACGCCAAGCTGTAATCAACCAGGCTTTTGCCTGACTGAAAGGAGAAGGGTATGAATACGTTCATCAGTGCGGTGCTCGTCGGCCTCGTCGGCGTGTTCTGCATGTGGGACTCCCGCCTGCTCGGTCGTCTTAACTTCGAGCAGCCCCTCGTTGGCGCTACGCTCGTCGGTCTGCTGCTGGGCGATGTGCCCACCGGCCTTGCCGTCGGTGCCGCCGTCGAGCTCGTGTCCATGGGCCTGGTGCAGGTCGGCGCCGCCGTTCCGCCCGATATGGTCCTGGGCGGCATCGTGGCCGCTGCCTTTGCGTGCCTGACCGATGCTTCCGCCGAGACCGCCATGACGATCGCCATCCCGGTCGCCGTCCTGGGTCAGCTCCTCGGCATCGTGTTCCGTTCCATCATCGCTGCCCTCACCCATGTGGCAGATAGCGCGATCGATAACGGAAAGTTCAAGACCGCCTACCGTATGCACATCTGCGCCGGCTCCGGTCTGTACGCCGTCATGTACTTCCTGCCGATCTTCCTCGCCGTCTTTGTTGGCACCGACCTGGTTCAGGCCATCGTCAACATGGTTCCCGAGTGGCTGTCCACCGGTCTTAACGTTTCGACCAAGATCATGACCGCCTACGGCTTGGCCCTGCTGCTCACCATGATGATCAAGAAGGGTATGACTCCGTTCCTGTTCATCGGTTTCCTGCTCGCCGCTTACCTCAACCTGTCCGTCATCGCGGTCGCTCTGATCGGTGTGTGCCTGGCTGTCGTCTTCATGGGCTTCAAGTTCAACGGTTCCCATGCAGCCGCCGGTGTCGATTCCGACTACGATCCGCTCGAAGACGACGAAGACTAAGGAGGAACACACTATGGCAACCGCAACCAAGGACGTGTCCCTGAACAAGAAGGTCAGCCAGTTCTTCTGGCGCTCCTGGGCCATCCAGGCCTCTTGGAACTACGAGCGTCAGATGAACATGGGCTTCCTCTACGGCATGGTTCCCACGCTCGATCGCCTCTATCCGGACGAGTCCGACCCCAAGCAGCTCGCTGCTAAGAAAGAGGCTTACCACCGTCACATGGCGTTCTACAACTGCACCCCGCAGACGAGCGCTTTCATCCTGGGTCTCTCCGCCTCCATGGAGGAGGAGTACGCCAAGGATCCCGAGAACTTCGATCCCGATTCGATCAACGCGGTCAAGACCTCCCTCATGGGTCCGCTTTCCGGCATCGGTGACTCCTTCTTCCAGGGCACCATCCGCGTTATCGCCTTTGGCCTGGGCGTTCAGCTGGCTCAGCAGGGCTCCATCATGGGCCCGATCCTGGCCATGCTCATCTCCATCGTCCCCTCTGTGCTGATCACTTGGTTCGCAGCCAAGATGGGCTATCAGGGCGGCCACGAGTACCTGAGCAAGCTTCAGGGCGGCGACCTCATGGAGAAGCTCATGTATGTCTGCGGCATCGTGGGTCTTATGTCCGTGGGCGGCATGATCGCTACGCTGATCGGCGCCACCACCCCGCTGCAGTTCGCTGAGGGCACCGTTGTTATCCAGGACATCCTGGACGGCATGATGCCCCAGATGATCTCCCTTGGCCTCACCGGCCTTATGTACTGGCTCATCAAGAAGAACGTCAACACCGGTTGGCTTCTCGTGATCGCCATCGTGGGCGGCATCGCCCTCTCCGCGGCCGGCATCCTGGCCTAGTCGCGACCAAGCGTCTAACCGCTTTCCCCCGGGGGCCTGCCTGACATCCCATACCCCAGGCAGGCTCCCATCCCCAAAATGCGACAATTGGACAGTCCCTTTGTCGCATCCTCAACGGGCCGGCGACTCGGTCCAAACCACGGTAACCCTGCGAGCGCCCGGCAATGTGGCGCCGCAAAAAATCGAAAGGAATGTGTCAGATGTACGAGATCGACCTTAACCTCCCTAAGCAGATCGTCGCTGACGTCCTGTCCAACCACGAGATCCACAGCGTCGCCTTCGTCGGCTGCGGTGCTTCCATGTCCGACCTTTACCCTGCCAAGTACTTCCTGGCCAACAACACGGACAAGCTGAACGTTCAGATCTTCACCGCTAACGAGTTCAACTACGACACGCCTTCCTGGGTCAACGAGCACACCTTCGTGATCACCTGCTCCCTCGGTGGCTCCACGCCCGAGACCGTCGAGGCCAACAAGACCGCCAAGAAGCACAACTGCCCGGTCGTCTCCCTCACCAACAAGGCTGGCTCCGCTCTGACCGTCGACGCCGACTACGTCATCGTTCACGGCTTCCATGCCAACTACGCTGCCAAGTGCGAGAAGCCTGGCTACGCCATCGCTCTTGCTCTCGAGATCCTTCAGCAGACCGAGGGCTATGACCACTACGAGGACATGATCACCGGCCTCACCAACGTCTTCGATCTCTGCGAGAACGCCGCTCAGCACTGCAAGAAGCTCGCCAAGAAGTTCGCCGAGGACTTCAAGGACGACAAGATGATCTACTTCATGGCTTCCGGTGCCTCCGAGAAGATGGCTTATTCTCACGCCGCCTTCCTGTTCACCGAGATGCAGTGGATCGACGCCGCCGCCTACAACACCGGCGAGTACTTCCACGGCCCGTTCGAGGTTTCCACCGAGGGTAAGCCCTACGTCTTCTTCATGTCTGATGGCGCTACCCGTCCGATGGACGCCCGCGCCCTCACCTTCCTTGAGCGCATGGGCGCCAAGGTCGCTCTGATCGACTCCAAGGACTACGGCCTGGCTGACGCCGTGCCCGCGAGCGTCGTCACCTACTTCAACCCGCTGCTGCACCTCGCCGTTATGCGCGAGTACGGCAACCAGATCGCCGAGGCCCGTCAGCACCCGCTGACCATGCGTCGCTACATGTGGAAGCTTTCCTACTAATCACAAGTAAGTAGACCTTACGGGTTGATTGAGAGGGGATGGGGTTTGCGCCCCGTCCCCCTTTTTGCTTTTGAGAGGAGATGCGTATGATCAAGGCAGTGCTGTTTGATATGGACGGTGTGCTGGTCGATACCGAGTGGTTCTACAACCGCCGCCGCGTGGCGTTTATGGAGGAGAAGGGGTTCCACTTTGACGAGATCCCCGATCTTTCGGGGTCTAACGAGCCCGCCATTTGGGAGGCGCTGGTGCCCGACGATGTTGAGCTGCGCGAGCGCCTGCGCGTGGAGTACAAGCAGGTCTACAGCCCGGACCATCCCGTTCCGTATGCCGAGCTGCTCAACGAGCAGACGGAGCCGGTGATGCGTGAGCTGCACGAGCGCGGCTTGAAGTGTGCCATCGCGAGCTCGTCCTATCGTGAGCTGATCGACGAACTGGTGGAGATTGCCGGTATCGCCGACGTGCTGGACTACACCATCAGCGGCCATGAGTGCAGCGCGTTTAAGCCCGACCCCGAGATCTACCTGCGCGCCATGGAGGCGCTGGGGGTGGAGCCGGCCGAGTGCCTGGTTATCGAGGATTCGCCTTTGGGGATCGAGGCTGGCAAACGTTCCGGCGCCCGCGTCCTGGCGCTGCGTCCGCACGAGGGCGTCAACCTCGATCAATCGCGGGCCGATGCCGTTATCGATAATCTGACCGACATTTTGGTCGCTTTGTAGTGTCAATCCGCCGCGAGAAGCACGGGTTCAAACGTTTTTTGCGGTGGACTGGCTCAATTTGGTTTCGATTTTGATCCGTTTGGCTTCGATTCGGGCTAAGTGAGTAGACTTTTTGGCGCAGGCCGAGCACAATGCATATCTTCCTTTGTAAAACCGCAGGTCACAGGAGTGGCGGTTTTGGGTGTGCTCGGCAGATCGTAAAAAGTCTACTCACTTGGAATTTTGCCCTTTGGTCGTGGGGGTTGCTGGTCCCGTTTTGGTTGTCGAGGGAGGGTGAATTGAAGCGTCCCCGCACGCTCCATGCTACAATCGCGGCCATGCCCCACAACTACATTTGCCTTCGAAAGGAGCCTACGTGGCGAACGCCATCGATCAGCTCACGGACCGCGTGCTCGTGCTCGGCCGCCTTACCATCGTCCGCCGCGCCATTACCGCCGTGGCGGTCACCATTTCCGCCGTTCTTCAGACATTTCTGATCCAGGCGTTCATTCGGCCCGCCGACCTGCTTCCGAGCGGTATTACCGGCGTCGCGGTCCTGCTCGATCGCGTTACCTCGCTCGGCGGCGTTCACATCGACATCTCGCTCGGTATGCTCGCGCTCAACATTCCCGTGGCGCTCCTATGCTGGAGCGGCATTAGCAAGCGCTTCGTCATCTTCTCGATGATGCAGGTCGTGCTCTCATCGCTGTTCCTCAACGTCTTTCACTTCGCACCGTTTTTGGGCGACAAGATTATGCTCATCATTTTTGGCGGCGTGGTCTCGGGTCTGGGCGCTGCCATCGCGCTCAAGTCCGGTGCATCTACCGGCGGCACCGACTTTATCGCGCTGTGGGTTTCCAACCACACGGGCAAGACCATCTGGGGCGTCATCTTTGGGTTCAACTGCTTTATCCTGGCGATCTTTGGTTTTATGTTTGGCTGGGACAAGGCGGCGTACTCCATCGTGTTCCAGTTTATTTCGACCAAGACCATCGACAGCTTCTATCGTCGCTACGACCGCGTAACGCTGCAGATCACGACGCGCAAGGCAGACGAGGTCATGACCGCCTATGTTGACCATTTTCAGCACGGCATTAGCTGCGCTGAGGTCATCGGCGGATACAGCCGTGAAAAGATGTACCTGCTGCACGCCGTTGTTTCGACCTACGAGAGTCAGGACATTATCAAGCTGGTGTGCGACATTGATCCCGGCGCCGTGATCAATGTGTTCCACACGCTCAACTTTGTGGGCGGCTGGTGGGGCGGTCATGTTGACGAGCCCATGCCCACGGCCGTTCCCGATCCCGACAAGCCCGCACGCATGGCCAGCAGGCAGGCGCGCCTCAGCGAGCAGGACAGCCTGCAGCAGGACGACGGCAAGTAGGGTTTTGGCATTTTGCCGGCCTGGCGCAATCCTGTCCGCTTGAGCCTCCCGAAAGCCTCGCTGCTTTCGGGAGGCTCTCGTTTGCCCAGATAAAACCTACCAAAAAGAAGCTGTCGCTTTTTGGTAGGGAGGGTGTATCGTTTTATCAATATGAGGTAACATGAAACTAGACGTTATATACGTATTAGTTATTTCGATATTCCGATAAGAGTGATTAGATATGCCTGCGCCCAAAAATGCACCGCTTTACCAGCAGATTTACGACGAAATCAAGGACGCGATCGAGAAAGGTGTTTATGCACCCAAGGAGCGTATTCCGTCCGAGCTTGAGCTAGCCGAGCAGTACGACGTGAGCCGCATTACGGTGCGCCGCGCCGTCGAGGAGCTGTGCTCCGATGGCTACCTGGTTAAGCAGCAGGGCCGTGGCACCTTTGTCTCCACGCCGCACATCAACCGCCAGTTCCACGCTTCGACGCTGCAGACGTTTACCGCGCTGTGTGCCGATAATGGCATGAAGGCGGGCGCGCATGTGGTCGATCGCCAGATTGTGCCGGCACGTCAAAACGAGATGGAGTTCTTTGGCCTGCAAAAGGACGCGCTGCTGCTGCATATTAAGCGCGTGCGTACAGCCGACGGCGAGCCCATCTTTGAGGAGAACATCTTTGTGCCGTTTGACGCCTACCGTGAGCTGTTGACGGCCGATCTTGAGGACAAGTCGATTTTTGCCGAGGTCGAGCGTGTTGGCGGAACGCCGATTGTCTCGGTTGGCTACCGCACGGTCGAGGCCGTTCGAGCTAACGCCGAGCAGGCGGCCGAGCTGGGCATTGCTCCGCACGATCCGCTGCTCAACCTGCGTGCCGGCTTTACCGGTCCCGATGACGAGCCGGTTTTGATGGGTAAGCAGTACTACGTGGGATCGCGCTACGTTATGGTCATGTAAGTTACGCGGTTTTACCAAACCGCGTAACGGGCCGACGTTGCGCCTTTGGTTCCGCCGTTCTGACGAACGGCGGACCGGGCGACGCTGCAAACGCCCCTAAGCGGCAATCTGACGTTCAATCGTCGGTCGCGTACAAAAGTACGCTTCCCTCCTCTTTCACGTCACCTTGCTCGCTTAGGGGCGTTTTCGCTGACTTATGCTCAACCAGCGACGTTTCCACGCTCATCCGGAAAGTGTCCAAAAATCCACGCTCGTTCCCTTTGGACTGCATCGCCCGTGGTCGGCAGCTGTGCGGCACCGGTCCGCGTGGCGGCGTATAATCGGCGGCAGATGACTTGGACGTTAGGAAACCATGACCGATAACATGCAGCAGATGGCGCTCGACACACTCGGCGCCTATTTTGGCTACACCTCGTTTCGCCCGGGACAGGACCGCATGGTCGATGCGATCCTTGCCGGTCGCGATGCGCTGGGTGTTATGCCCACGGGCGCCGGCAAGTCCATTTGCTACCAGGTGCCCGCGCTCATGCTGCCCGGCATCACCTTTGTGGTGAGTCCGCTGCTGTCGCTTATGGAGGACCAGACCCGTGCGTTGCTCGCGGCGGGTGCGCGACCCAGCTATCTCAACTCCAGTCTTACTCCGGCCCAGCAAAACACCGTGCTCAAGCGGGCGCGCGAGGGCCGCTACCAGCTTATGTACGTGGCACCCGAGCGTCTGCTCGAGCCGCGCTTTCTGGCCTTTGCGCAGGAAGCTGCGGCCGAAGGCGGCATCGGCGTTCCGCTCGTGGCTATTGACGAGGCCCACTGCGTGAGCCAGTGGGGCCAGGATTTCCGCCCCGCCTACCTGCAGATTCGCGAGTTCATCGATTCCCTGCCGCAGCGCCCCATCGTGGCGGCCTTTACCGCTACGGCGACCGAGCGCGTGCGTGCAGACATTCAGCAAATGCTCGGCCTGCAAAACCCCGCGACGGTGGTGACGGGCTTCGATCGCAAGAACCTCTTCTTTGGTTGCGAGGAGATGGGCGACAAGGCCAAGACTGCCTGGGTGCGCGACTACGTGATTGCGCATTCGAGCGAGAGCGGCATCGTGTATTGCTCGACTCGCAAGACGGTCGATGCGCTGGCGGGCGAGCTTGCCGAGGCGCTGGGACCCAGCGGCATTCGCGTGGGCCGTTACCATGCCGGCATGGGCAACGACGCCCGCCGCCAAAGCCAGCGCGCCTTTATCGACGACGATATCCAGGTGATGGTTGCCACCAACGCCTTTGGCATGGGCATCGACAAGCCCAACGTGCGCTACGTGATCCACAACAACGTGCCCGAGAGCATCGAGGCATACTACCAAGAGGCGGGCCGCGCCGGCCGCGATGGCGATCCGGCCAGCTGTCACTTGCTGTGGAACGGTAACGATTTTCGTATGCGCCGCTTTTTGATCGACCGCGGCGATGCAGCCGACGAGGCGCTCGACGACGAGCAGCGCGCGTGGGCGCT
>CAJKZO010000072.1:0-9941 GCA_905204365.1 uncultured Collinsella sp. | reverse complement strand
CCGCCGAGGCTAAGAACGTGCTGGTTGTGGGCGCTGGTCCTGCGGGCATGGAGGCGGCGTTCATTGCCGCCAAGCGCGGCCACAACGTAGTGCTCGTGGATAAGCAGGACGAACCGGGCGGCGAGATGCGTATCGCGGCCGTTCCGCCGGCCAAGCAGGAACTCACCCGCGTGATCAAGTACCAGTATCGCCGTCTTGCTGAGGCGGGCGTGAAGTGCGTCTTTGGTACCGAGCTTTCGGCCGAGGACATTCAGCGTGACTACGCCGGCTACGAGGTCGTCCTAGCTTATGGCGCCGAGCCCATCGCTCCGGCCTTTATGCAGGGCTTTAAGCAGGTTATGACGGCTGCCGACCTGCTGGGCGGCAAGGCCTTCCCGGGCTAGAAGATCGTCATCGTGGGCGGCGGCACCGTTGGCTGCGAGACGGCCGATTACCTGGCCCCGTTGGTCAACGACCTGTCGCCGGCCAACCGCGGTGTCACCGTCATCGAGATGACCAAGACGCTCGCCGCCAACGAGGGCGGTGCCGGTCGCGCGGTGCTCATCACGCGCATGCTCTCCAAGGGCGTCCACGTGCTGACCGAGGCCAAGGTGACCGAGATTACCGAGGACACTATTAGCTACGAGAAGGACGGCGAGGTCCACACCATCGCCGATGCCGATACGCTGGTACTTGCCATGGGCTATCGTCCCAATACCAAGTTGGCCGACGACCTTGCTGCAGCCGGCGTTACCACCCACGTGTTGGGCGATGCCAACAAGTGCGGTAACATCCGCGACGCCATCGGCGATGGCTACAAGGTTGCTTGCGAGCTCTAGTCAACCCCTTGGTGCATGTGAGGCCTATCCCCGCGGCGTCAGTCGGTAGATAGCAAAAAGCGGCGGTCGTCCCGTACATGGGACGACCGCCGCTTGCGTTAGCTGCAATGAGTCGTGCGATTAGAGGCCCAGGATCTCCTTGACCTTGGCGATGATGGCCTCGTCGGTTGCGTTGGCAAAGAAGTACTCCTGGAAGTGTTCGCCGGCAAGTGCGCCCTTCACCAGGTCCTGATCGATCTCGCCCAGAACGTCGACGAGCGGACGCATAGTCACAGCGCGGACGCCGTCGAGGATCTTCTTGTTGCGCTGCTCGGGCTCAACACGCTCGGCAGGATAGCCGTTGCCCGAACCAAAGCCAAAGAGCTTCTCAAAGGTGTACTCGAGGTTGAGCTCCTGGCCCCAGCCGTTCTTGAGGGCGAAGGGCATGGCGACAGCGTTACCGTCGTTGACCTGGGCAAAGGTGTAGGCATCGAGCGGGTCGGCAACATGGCCGCACAGCACGCCGGGGAAGGAGTTGCAGGCGAGCATGGCGCCCTCGCCGGTGCCACAGCCGGTCACGACGTAGTCGGCAGCGCCGGAGTTGAGCAGCACGGCGGCAAGGATGCCGCTCTGCACGTAGGTGAGGGGCTTGGAGGCGGCGTCGGCATACATACCATAGTTAAAGACGGTGCGCCCCATGGGCTCGACAACCTTCTTAAGGGCAGCCTCGATCATGGGGTTCTTGGAGTTCTGAGAGTTCTCATTGATCAGAGCGATTTTCATTGCGAATTACCTTCCTATTTATAACTTGCGGTGGAATACGGACTGTTTTGCCTGATAGAAGCCAAAACCAATCCTTATCTCACCGCAACTCAAATGAAAAACGAGTGGATGAAACTTGATGTGGGCAGTTGCGGTGACGCTTATTGAGGCTGCTTTCCAATGTATGCGAGGATGCCGCCGTCGACGTAGAGGATGTGGCCGTTGACGAAGTTCGACGCGTCGGAAGCCAGGAACACGGCGGGGCCCTTCAGGTCCTCGGGCGTGCCCCAACGGGCGGCCGGCGTCTTGGCAATGATGAACTGGTCAAACGGGTGGCGGCTGCCGTCGGGCTGCGTCTCGCGCAGCGGTGCGGTTTGCGGCGTGGCGATGTAGCCGGGCCCAATGCCGTTGCACTGGATATTGGCCTCGCCAAACTCCGAGCAGATGTTCTTGGTGAGCATCTTGAGTCCGCCCTTGGCGGCGGCATAGCCGGCGATGGTCTCGCGACCCAGCTCGCTCATCATCGAGCAGATGTTGATGATCTTGCCGTGGCCCTTGGCGATCATGCCGGGCAGGCAGGCCTTGGACACGATAAACGGTGCGTTGAGGTCAATATCGACGACGCGGCGGAAGTCCTCGGCACTCATGTCGAGCATCGGGGTGCGCTGGATAACGCCGGCGTTGTTGACCAGGATGTCGGGCGTGGTGCCAAAGTCGGCCTCGATCTTGGCGATGAGCTCGGCGACGACGGCCTCGTCGGTGACGTCTGCCACGTAACCATGAGCCTCAAAGCCCAGCTCGCGGTAGTGCTTCTCGGCCTCGGCTACCTTGTCGGCGTGACGTGCGTTAAAGGCGATCTTGGCGCCAGCCTCTCCGAGCGCCTCGGCGATAGCCATGCCAATGCCATAGGTGGCGCCGGTTACCAGTGCGACCTTGCCGTCCAGACGGAAGCTGTCCATGCTAAACGTAAAGTTGTCAGAATTCTTATCGGCCATCTTGCTCCAATCTTTGTGGAATGACTGACAGTGCAAGTGTCAGCTAGTAAACCGGTTTTGTCAATGATGGTCTTGAATTCATCACTTTACGTGCCAAACTGATATATTGCTCGGTGTGCAATATAGGTAAATTGGTTTTTCAGCTTTCCGCGCCAGCATGAGAAGGCAACTCATTGCGGCAAGAAACGAGCCGCTATTGCTTGCATGGGGCTAGAGGGTGCTCTCGTTCCAGCGAATATGGCAATCGAGCACCTGATGCGTTTCGACCTGCTCTTTTTCGGCAATTAGGTCAAGCAGGATGCGTGCCGCGGTCTGTCCTTCTTCGCGAGCTGGTTGTTCGACGACCGAAACTGAGGGGGAGGCGACGCCGACCCATTCGGTGTTGTCGAAGCCCAGCAAGCCCACGGTTTCGGGTATAAGGTGGTAATAGGCCTTGCAGCATTTGTAGACCTCGGGCAAAGCCCAGCAGTTGGGGGCAAAGATGAGCGTTGGCGTTGTCCCGTCAATGCTCGATGCCAAAAAGTTTTCGAGCTTCTCGCTGTCTACCTGGTCGTTTTCAATCAAGAATTGCGTAAAACCAAGATCGTGCGCTTCGAGTGCGTCGACAAAGCCGCTGAAGCGTTCAATACGACTGGAAATCAACCCCGGCGTGGCGGTAACGACCAAAAACCTTCGGTAGCCTTTTTCGATGCATGCCTCAACGGCGCGGTATGAAGCTTCGTAATTATCCGTCTTGACCCAGTTGGAGCTAAAGTCGTACAGCTTGGAATCAATAAAAACGAGGGGTTTGCCGCTGTCACTGATAGATTTGCTAATTTCTTTAAAGCGGGCGGTCGGCTGTACGATAAAGCCGTCGACGCCTAACGCGATAAGGCGATCGATGTAGGCGAGCTCATCTTGCTTGTCAAAGTTGGAGGCGCAGACTAGCATGCGGTAGCCCTCCTTACTGGCGACAGTATCGATGCCTTTGACCAGCTGGTTTGCAAACGTGTTGGTGATGTCGCCGATGATCACGCCGATCATCTGGCTATTCTTGGCATTCATGCCGCGGGCGAGGGGACTTGGCTCATACCCGGTATCGTGGATGGCCTTGCGGATGCGCGCCTGCGTGTCGTCGCTCATGCGGTCGGTCTTGCCATTTAGGTAAAAGGAAACCGTGGTCTTAGATGTGCCAGCCATGGCAGCGATTTCTTTGATCGTCACACGCTTTTTCGCATTGGTTTGGCTAGCCATGGGAGGGCTTCTTTCTACGGGGGATTACTTTGATAAATTGTAAATCAGTTTACCATCGCGTGCCGATAGCAGATAGGGGTAAGGCCTTCGCAATGCGCTAATCAACAACGGGGGAATAATCGGTTTACGTAACCGTTTGCCTATGCAAAAGATATGATGGGAAAAACCGTAAAAAGGGGGAGGATTATGGAGACAGCACGCCAGCGCTATTCGCTTTCGACGAGGGACGATCTTTTGTCCTGGGTGCTCGATCTGCTTCCTGATCCGTTTATGTGCCCCGATAATATTGGCGCTTCGTTTCGAGTGCCCATTCGTCGCTTTGAATGGGGTTCTCGCCCTCTCTGGGCAGTTTTTTCATTGGTAAAAGGTGGCGTGTCACCGGAGGAACCCCGTATTAAACCTTATTTTGACTACATTGCAAAAGGTTTAACGCCGGGTGATCCAAACGCGTTTACCGATCCTACGCTCGAAACACGACAAATCGTCTTTGAGCAGGTCGTGTATGGATATGGCCTGCTGTGTCTTGGTGACGAGCTGCTTGACCGTTTAAGTTCCGTGCAACAAGAGCGTCTTGTCTCGTGGCTCAACGTTGCAAATAAGATTGAACTTCCGTGGGGAAGCTGGTATCTCGCGCGCGTGCTTATCAACTGCGGCTTGCGCCAATGCGGCCTTGCCTATGATGCCGATCGCCTGGCGGCGGATGTCGCAGCCGTCGAGAACATGTATGTCGGCAATGGATGGTATGAGGATGGTACCCCTTTTCAGCTTGATACATATATCGGCTCGGCATTTCACCTCATTGCGTTGCTGCTTGAGCGCTATGCCCGTTCAAATCCGCTTGTTGACTGCATCGAGCGCGCAAAGGCTTTTGCGGCAGACTACCGCTACTGGTTTGATTCGTGTGGCAGGGCGTTGCCGTTTGGGCGCAGCTTGACCTACCGCTTTGCCCAGGCGGCATTTTGGAGCGCTGCGGCACTCATGGGTGAAAGGATCGCCCCTGCTGCCGAGATAAAAGACCTGCTATGTCGTCATCTTTCGTGGTGGTACGACTCTACTGGGCGTGACTGCCTTTCATCCATTGGATATGGCTACCCTGGTGCGCCCATACGCGAGGATTACTCCAGCCCCGGAGCCTCCTTTTGGGCATTTAGGGCGTTTGTCGTTTTGGCGCTGCCTCAGGACGATCCGTTTTGGGGCATTGAGCCGCATGCTTTCAAACTCAAGCAGCTGTATGTCGAAAACGAGCCTGGCGTGTTGATTGAGTCCGGCGAGCGCCATACCTATATGCTTTCGGCAAAACAGTACTGCGCCTCGGGCCTCATGGGGCGCTACTCAAAGTACGGCAAGTTGTGCTATTCGACGGCGTTTGGATGGAACGCGTCGGTCGATGGAACTGGAATCGGCAATTTTGCGGTCGATAGCTCCCTGACACTTTCGGTCGCCGGGACCGATCAGTTTGCAAGTCGCGGCCGTATCGAGGGCTACGAAATCCATGACGGTTATGCCTATAGCCTGTGGGGCTATGGAGCGGTTGCACGTGTCGAGACCTGGTTAGTTCCGGTCGACGAGTTTAGGCATATACGCATCCACCATGTCGAGTCTTCGGTTCCCTTGGAGACCTACGAAGGTGGTTTTCCAGTATTTGGCTGGAGTTCAAAGTTTGACTGCGCCGAGCGAAATCAGGGGTCTATCAGGCTTGCACGTAACATGTCGGCGCCGGGCGGCGATGACGATAATTACGGGCAAGTGGCGGGCATCGAGGATATTTTGGCATGTCGCGACGAGATAGGGCGCAAGCTTAGGCAGGTCGGTCTTGGAGCGCTGGTCGAATCGTTTGCCGGCGAGTGGGATGGGCGTGAGGCGGTTGCCGTGCGCCAAAACCCTGCAACGAACATCTACAGCTGTGAGCAGAATGCCGTTCCGGCATTGAAGACCAGAATGCCTGCGACCGCATTTCATCTGGGATGCATGGTTTACGGAGATCCTGGAAGTCAAAATTGACGCACACGCATCCGGTAAACGGTAGGAAAATGACCGCCAACGGTCAAACGCCAAATAGTTTTTGAAAATGGCTGCATTTTCTTCAACATCTTCTGTACAATGCAAACCGGTTAGTAAACCAGTTTGCTAAACAAGAAACCAAGGGGAGCCAGATGAGCAAACAGGTCGTATTGATTTCACACGGAAAGTTGTCCGCCGGTGTTGCCGATGCCGTCGCCATGGTGTTTGGCAAAAACGAGGAGCTCTCGTATTTGGGACTCGCGCCCGACGGAAATGTCGTCGAGCTTATCGGGGGCTTGCGCGATCGTGTGGCGGCAAGCCCGAACGATCAGTTCATCGTGATTGCCGATATCTTTGGCGGAAGCGTTTGCAACCAGAGCCTGCAGCAGCTCTCTGAGTTCGACAACGTCGTGCTTCTTTCGGGTCTGTCAATGGGTCTCGTGCTGTCGATCTTAGCAATGCCCGGCGAGCTTTCGCAGGCTCAGATTGATCAGGCGGTCGCCGACGCGCAGGCAGGCACCAAGGTCGTCGAGCTTATCAAAGCAGACGTTCCGGTCGATAACGGCGAGGACGATTTTTTCTAAGCGATAACGCACAGCGCAAGACCGAACGGTTGAGGTTAAGGAGTATCAAACATGATTAGTATGGCACGCATCGATGACCGCCTGATTCACGGACAGGTCGCCGTCAAGTGGAGCAAGGAGCTCGGTATCAGCCGAATCATCGTGGCTTCCGACAGCATCGCTAAGAACGCTGTCCAGGTCGCCGCCCTTAAGGGCGCTGCGCCCGCTGGCGTCAAGGCAGCCATCCTGCCGATCGAGAAGGCGCAGGGCATTCTTAACGACCCGCGCTCCAAGGATATGAAGATCCTGCTCGTCTCCAATGACCCGCGCGACATCCTCGCCGTGTTTAAAGGCATCGAGGAGCGTCCGGTGCTTAACGTCGCCAACTATGGTCGTATCAACGGACCCATCGCCGGCAAGCAGAAAGTCTCCGACTCGGTTTATCTGACCGATGGCGACAGGGCTGTTCTGCACGAGATTTCGGACATGGGCGTCGAGATTATCCATCAGCCGGTCCCCGAGAACGACCGCAAGGATCTCATGAGTCTTATTTAGGCAACTGCGTTTGCGGTAGAGGCCTTGCCGCGAACGATTGCAATACGTATGAATGTGAAGGGAGAACGTAATGGACGTTACTGCCGCCCTTATCGTCGGCCTTACGCTGATGGGGGCAAAGTTCTTTGATTGGTGGGCATCTACCCAGCTTGCACGCCCGATCTTCTGTGTGGCAATTCTGGGTGCGTTGCTCGGCCACCCCACCGAGGGCATTATCCTCGCAGCCCAGCTCGAGCTTGTCTTTATCGGCAACGTGAGCCTTGGCGGCGTTATGCCGTCCGACATTACCATGGGCTCGATCTTTGGCGGTGCGTTCGCCATCCTGCTGGGTCAGGATATCGAGGTCGCCATGACGCTCGCTATTCCTCTGTCCGCCCTGGGTACGCTGCTCTACTCCTGCATGAAGGTTGTCGTGACCTCGCTTGTTCCTAAGTTTGAGCAGCTGCTTGCCAACCATAACTACGCTGGCTACAACCGTCTGTGGATCACCCAGTTTGTCTGCTTCGAGCTCTGCTACTTCATCCTCGGCTTTGTGTGTACGCTTGCCGGCCAGCCCGTCGTGTCCGCCTTTGTCGACGCCATCCCCGCTTGGCTCAATGCCTCCCTCAAGGTTGCCGCCGCGGCGCTTCCCGCCCTCGGCCTTGCCCTGCTGCTCAAGCAGCTCTACACCAAGGAGGCCTTCCCGTACTTCTTCCTGGGCTTTGGCCTGGTTGCCTTCTTTGGTTACAGCAAGGTGACGGGTGCCACGCTCGCCGATAAAGCCATTACGGTTGCGAGCGCCAATACCCCGTTGCTGTCCCTGGTCGAAATTGCAGTTATCGGTGGCGTTATCGCCGCGGTGACGATCTTCAACGAGCTGCGTCGCATTGACGACAAGGCTGCCGCAAAGCAGATTTCCGCATCTTCTGCCGATGATGAGGAGGATTTCTTCAATGACTAACACCGCCGTCGCCACGGAGCCCAAAAACGGGCTGACCGAGCAAAAGAAGAAGAGTATCGTCCGTCGACTCTTCACCCGTGTCTGGTGGCTGATGTTCTGCACGTCTTACACCAAGCAGCAGGGCACTTCCACCGTCTGGCAGCTCGAGCCGTTCATTGCCGATATCTACGGCAAGGACACCGACGAGTACTATGACGCACTTCAGCGCCACCAGAACTTCTTTAACACCACCCCTATGTTCGCCTCATTCATCTACGCCATCGTCATTTCGATGGAGTACGAGCGCAAGGCCGCCCTCGATGCCGGCGAGGAGTTTGATGACAACTCCATTGAGGCCATCAAGGTTGCCCTCATGGGCCCGATCGCCGGTATCGGCGACTCCATCCAGCTTTCCTGCCTGCGTGTTATCGCAACCGGCGTTGCCATTGGTTTCTCGCAGCAGGGTTCTTGGCTCGGCCCCATCCTGTTCCCCTTGTCTACAACGTGCCCAACCAGATTATCCACTGGTTCTGTGGCAGCCTGGGCATGAAGCTGGGCACTGGCTTTATTACCGAGGCTATGGCATCGGGTAAGATGCAGGCCTTCACCAAGGGCTTTACGGTCCTGGGCATGATCATGGTCGGCGCCATGACCGCACAGTTCGTTACGGTCACCACTACGCTCGTTATCCCCACGGGCGGTGCCACCTTCAACCTGCAGGCCATGCTCGATTCGATTCTTCCGGGCATTGTCCCGCTGTCAATCACGCTTGGCTCCTTTGCTTACCTGCGTAAGTCCAAGTCCAAGAACAGCGCCATGGTTCTGCTTGCGATCATCTTGGTACTGTGTGTCGTTTTCACCCTGCTTGGTGTCACCGGCGGTACGGTCGCCTAACGATCAAAGTTTGTGTTTGGGCGAAAGCGGTGGTCCCATCCGCTTTCGCCCTTTTCATCGGGAGGTAGGCCACTATGGGTCTGGGATATGCAATCGCGCTTATTGCCGTGCTCACAATTGTCTTTACGGCGGGTGGCTTTTACCTTCGCTACCGCATCTATCGCGACTTGAATGTCGCTGCACGCGAGGGCGATCTGGACCGGTTTTTCGCTAAGATCGATGGCTTTGGGGCAAGGTTTGCCTTGTCGGTGTTTGCCCGCGAGCGCTTGCGTTTTATAGCGCTGACACGTCGGGGCGATAAAGACCAAATGGTCGAGGCTTTCAATGGCCTTATGGGCCTCAAGCTAAACGATGCGCAGCGATCGATGGTGCTTGCCGACGGTTTTGACGGCTTTGCCGCCAACGGGGACCGCAAGCATTGTCACCGCATCTTGATCGAAATGCCGCAGGCCGGCATGACCGAGCAGCAGGTCAAGGCGTATCGACGTCATTTTGATATCGCCGTGTGCCATAACGGGCAGATGTATAGAACCGAGCTGGAGAACAAATACGCGACGCTATCGGGGCGTCGACGCGGATATGCCGCATATTTGCTCTCGCAGATTTATAGCGAAACAAATCGTAAACGCTCGCGGGATTATCGCGAAGAGGCTTCGCGACTTCTGGGGATTCCCGCAGACCAACTCACAAGGAGGATCCATGTCAACACAACCGTTTAACTTGTGTTCCGATGACGCCGCATGGCTGGACTCGACCTATACAAAGCTCGTCGAGCGCTTTAGCGCCGAGTGCGATCGAATTGGCGGTAAGATCCCCTATATCGCCGAGGACGGTATCTACAAAAAGGATATGTCGGCTACGCCCGAAGATCTTTTTTGGTGGACGAACGGTTTTTGGCCGGGGATCTTGTGGCAGTGCTACGGCGCGACCGGGGACGATAAATACTTGACGGCCGCACGCGAGGTGGAGGACAAGCTCGACGGCGCCTTCGAGCGCTATACCGGCCTTCATCACGATGTCGGCTTTATGTGGCTGCTTTCGGCCGTTGCCGATTATCGCCTGACGGGTAACGAGCGCAGCCAGGCGCGCGGTCTTCATGCCGCCCATCTTTTGGCCGGTCTCTATTATCCGCTTGTCTAGGTCATTCTTTCGTTGAATCGTTA
Organism: uncultured Collinsella sp.; assembly: GCA_905204365.1. Lineage (GTDB taxonomy): Bacteria > Actinomycetota > Coriobacteriia > Coriobacteriales > Coriobacteriaceae > Collinsella. The sequence goes on along the minus strand of CAJKZO010000072.1, from coordinate 59 downwards.
TCGCTCCGGTTGGGTCTTCGTCGATTCGATGATTTACATCCCGCTGCTCTACTGTGCTA
>CAJKZO010000071.1:0-9998 GCA_905204365.1 uncultured Collinsella sp. | reverse complement strand
GCGAGCTGCCAGCGCGTGATCGGCGGCCTGGCCAACATCGTCCACGAGTACGCCACCAAGCGTTATCGCTCCAACGTGATGAACTGGGGCATGGTGCCCTTCCAGATGGAGGCCGAGCCCAACTTTGAGGTGGGCGACTACGTCTTTGTGCCGGGTATCCGTGCCGCGCTCGATGGCGACCTGAAGGACATCGCCGCCTACGTGGTGCGCGCCGACGGTGTGGTCGAGCAGATTGAGCTCTATATTACCGATATGACGGCAGAGGAGCGTGCCATCGTCAAGGCCGGCTGCCTGATCAACTACAACAAGTTCAAGGCCTCTGCCGAGTAACGTTGCTGTACGCCCCGGACACACCTTTCCCTCGTGCTCACGCGCTTCGCGAGGGTCGCTCGAGGGAAAGGTGTGTCCGGGGCTACCGCGACGTTCTCGTTGGGTCTTGAGGGACGCTAATAAATAGACTTGCTTGATGCCGCCTCTGTTAATGGGGCGGCTTCTTTTTGTCGAAAACCACCACATTGGGGACAGGCACCTTTGTGGTGGTCCCGTTTGTCTCGACCTGCAACATCTGGGCCCCTATTTGACGAGCGGTTGTTACAGATTGAGACAAACGATCGCCGCTGATCATTTCATCTCAATCTGTAACATCTAAGATCGAAAAGGGCAGCTAGTTGTTACAGATCGAGACAGTCGAGTGCCAGAGTCGAAAACCACCACAAAGGGGCCTGTCCCTTTCGTGGTGGTGGGGGGCGAGCTCGATGCTGCCGTGCTCGCTGAACGACATTCTAATGAGCGTCCCTACAGGATTTCATCCGGGTTGGCGGGTTTGGTTGTTTTGGGGATGCCGAGTTTGGATGACGCGAAATCGTCAACATTGTCCTTAATTCCGTCTTTGGTGTAGACAGTGACCATATAGGTGCTGTGTCCGAATTCGCCCTTGTCGCGTGTTGACCTGGCATCCCAGTAGGCAGCACAGTTTCGACCTTTGATTTTTCCGACACGGCGGAGTTCTGTTCGCTTTAATTTCTGGTTGCTATAGATGGTTCGACCGGCTTCCGCGGTGAGCCCGCACTGTCCAAGCAGCTTGTCGAGGACTTGGTTCATGTGGCGCTCATCGGTGTTTGGTGCGTAGTCGTAGGCGAGGGTGATGGAGTCGAGTGGCTGGTCGTCGATCAGATAGTTTAGCGCCTGAGGTTCAAGGCAGAAATAGGGGGAGCATCCGTCGACCTTGCCGAGCAACGGTAACTTGGACTGCCAACTTCCGGTGGGAATTGCATATTCGTAGAACACGCCACGGCAGACAAAGGAGAGCGAGGTGGCACGCGAGCCGGCGTCGATCATCCCGCAAAGATCGAAGGGCGAGGCGATACCAAAAGAAAAGGGCGTGATGACGATAAGGAAGAGCATCACGATGGGTATGGCGAGAATGGCGATGACGTTGCGGCCGGTGGAATGAGACGGCTTCATATGCGCTCCTCGAGACAAAGATCTGTTGAGGATAGGCAGAAATGGATATGTTCAGAGAACAATTCAAGTTTAATCTCATGGCGCGAGATGGTCGACCGTTAGCGTCGAAAACCACCACAAAGGTGCCTGTCCCCTTTGTGGTGGTGAGGAGCGCGCGGCTCCTTTAGGTAATAGTGCTGGCTGGCGATATCATTAGTGCAGGTGGTGAAGGCTTGCATTGTGAGGTGCTTTGCTGTGAGAAGTCCTGCCCGTATTGGATTGATTGTTTTGGCGCTTGCGATCGCTGTGGTTGGCGCGGGCGCTGTCGGCATGGCGTTTCTACCTGCTGCGGTGACGGAGCCGGTGGTCAAGCCTGTGACTCAATCTGTCGAACTTCTGACCGGCGCTGCCAAGCCCGAGACCATTACCGTTGATTTTGATGAGCAGCCGGCTGCGCTGGGCATTAGTAATTATCCACTTATTCAGCTTGGGGCTATGCGCTATACCACGGATTCTAGTCTGATCGACAGGGCGTCCGAGCTGCTCAAGGGCAAAACCTTTAAGCGCTGGTATGGATATGCGTCCTATCGGGCAAAAGCGAACGACATGGTTGGCGGATGCCACTCTTCCATCGAGCTGGACACTGCAAACGGCGCAAAGTTATGTGATGTCTCGTACGATCCGGGCTACGAGGGCAATGAGGGTCCGGGCATCTACATCATGGACGGCGATGTCGCCTATGTCATGGAGGGCGACCAGACCGAGCTCAACGATTTTATGGGTCAGTGTATCCAAGATGCCTATGGACAGACCTGCTTGCCTGATCCGCAGACTGCACGCGATAGTGGGTCTGCCCGTACATGGCTGTTCGAGGATGAGATGCCCTGGACCGTCGAATCGGGGAGTACGGGTTCGGCGAAGGAGTAGAGACCGCGACCACCACAAAGGTACCCGTCCCCTTTGTAGTAGTTCTCGGTTTGTCTCGATCTGTAACATCTAGAGCCATAAACAGCCGCTAGATGTTACAGATTGAGATAGTAAGGGGACGAGGCCGTAGCGGGTGAGCGCACCTGCTCCCTATCTCTTAATCACTCAGAAAATCTTATATATAGAGACTTAGATTTGTGTATAAGATCGTACAAAGCTGGCAACAATACTTCTCGAACAACGTGAAGCCGCCCCGTAGGGCGGCCACCCCAAGAGAGGTGATTCCATGAGAATCGATAAGCTAGCAATGACGTCGCGCGAGGCGCTGCAGACCGCCATGAGCACGGCTGCCGACGCGCAGGCCGGCGCGGTGGAGCCGATTCACCTGCTGTCTGCCCTGCTCGGTGCCGGCGAGCGCAATATCTCCGTGATCATCGAGCGCATCGGTGCCGACCCGGCCCAGCTCGCACGCTCCACACAAGATGCCATCGACCATGCGCCCAAGGTTTCCGGCGAGGGCCAGCAGATGGGTCTTTCCAACGAGCTCGTCCGCGTCATCGAGAAGGCCGAGAAGAAGGCCACCAAGATGGGAGACAGCTTTGTGGTGACCGAGCATCTGCTGATGGCGCTTGCCGAGGACAAGGGCGAGGCCGGCCGCGTGCTGCGCGACGCAGGCGTCACCAAGGAGCGCATCGAGCAGGTCTACGAGGAGCTGCGCGGCGATGATCGCGTGACGTCTGCCGAGGACAAGACTCAGTTTGAGGCGCTGGAGCAGTACGGACGCAACATCTGCGACCTCGCCCGCGCCGGCAAGCTCGACCCGGTCATCGGCCGTACCGACGAGATCCGTCGCACCATCCAGGTCCTGTCCCGTCGCACCAAGAACAACCCCGTGCTCATCGGCGAGCCGGGCGTCGGCAAGACGGCCATCGTCGAGGGCATCGCCCAGCGTATCGTGGCCGGCGATGTGCCGAGCACCCTGCGCGACCGCGACCTCATCGAGCTCGACATGAGCGCGCTGGTCGCCGGCGCCAAGTACCGCGGCGAGTTCGAGGATCGCTTGAAGGCCGTGCTCAAGGAGGTACAGAAGTCCGAGGGTAAGGTCATCCTGTTCATCGATGAGCTCCACACCATCGTGGGCGCGGGTGCCACCGAGGGCTCCATGGACGCCGGCAACATCCTGAAGCCGGCGCTTGCCCGTGGCGACTTGCACGCGATCGGCGCGACCACGCTCGACGAATACCGCAAGTACATCGAGAAGGACGCGGCGCTCGCCCGTCGTTTCCAGACCGTTATGGTCTCCGAGCCCACCGTCGAGGACACCATCTCGATCCTGCGTGGCCTCAAGGAGAAGTACGAGATCTTCCACGGCGTCCACATTACCGATAGCGCGCTCGTGGCCGCCGCCGACCTCTCCGATCGCTACATCGCCGACCGTTTCCTGCCCGACAAGGCCATCGACCTGGTCGATGAGGCGGCAAGCCGTCTGCGCATGGAGCTCGACAGCATGCCGGTCGAGATCGACGCCACCACGCGTCAACTCACCCAGCTGCAGATCGAGGAGCAGGCACTCATGAAGGAGACCGACGACGCCTCCAAGGAGCGTCTGGAGGCCCTGCGCCAGGAGATTGCCGAGGTCCAGGAAAAGCTCAACGTGCAAAAGGCCGGCTGGCTCAACCAAAAGAACGCCATCGACCACGTGCAGGAGCTTAAGGGCCAGCTCGACGAGGCCAAGAGCGAGGAGGAGCGCGCGACGCGCAACGGCGACCTGGGCCGTGCGTCCGAGCTGCGCTACTCCGTGATTCCGGGTCTGCAGCAGCAGATTCAGGATTCTGAGGCCGCGCTCCAGGCGCAAAAGCAGCAGGACGGCGAGGGCCTCAACGAGCAGGTGACCTCCGATGAGATCGCCGAGGTCGTGAGCGCCTGGACCGGCGTGCCCGTCTCCAAGATGATGCAGGGCGAGCTCGACAAGCTGAAGGGCCTGGAGGGCGAGCTGCACAAGCGCGTCATCGGCCAGGACGAGGCCGTCTCCGCCGTCGCCGCAGCTGTGCGCCGTAGCCGTGCGGGTCTCTCCGATCCGGACAAGCCCATCGGTAGTTTCTTCTTCCTGGGCCCCACCGGCGTAGGTAAGACCGAGCTCGCCAAGGCGCTGGCCGAGTGCCTGTTCGATGACGAGCGCGCGCTCGTGCGTATCGACATGTCCGAGTACATGGAGAAGTTCAGCGTCCAGCGTCTGATCGGTGCGCCCCCGGGATACGTGGGTTACGACGAGGGCGGCCAGCTCACCGAGGCCGTGCGCCGTCGTCCCTACTCCGTGATCTTGCTCGACGAGATGGAGAAGGCCCATCCGGATGTCTTCAACGTGCTGTTGCAGGTGCTCGACGACGGCCGTCTGACTGATGGTCAGGGTCGCCAGGTGTCCTTCAAGAACACGATTATCATCATGACGAGCAACGTGGGCTCCAAGGCCATCGCCGACCTGTCCGGCAAGGACGAGGAAGAGATGCGCCATCAGGTTGACGCCGCCATGGCTCAGACCTTCCGCCCCGAGTTCCTCAACCGTATCGACGACATCGTGGTGTTCCATCCGCTCGGCATGGCGCAGATCGAGAAGATCGTCGACATCCAGCTTGCCGACGTCCGCGCACGTCTGGCCAAGGAGCGCATGACGCTTGCCGTCACCCCGGCGGCCAAGCAGATGCTCGCCGTGGGCGGCCTGGACCCCGTGTTCGGTGCCCGTCCGCTCAAGCGCCTGGTCCAGCGCGAGGTCGTGGACGCCATCGCCGCTGCCATCATCGACGGCACGGTGCGCGAGGGCGATCAGGTGACGGTCGATGTCGACAAGGACGGCGGCTTTACCGTCGTTTGCGACAACACGCCGGCGGCCACCTATGAGGTCCCCGACACCGAGTAGATTTTGGGCCATGCCTTAAAATCTGCCGGTCGTCTCTAAACGCCAAGGGCGGCGGATCCAATTGGGTCCGCCGCCCTTTTTCGTGCGACAATCGATGATGTTGAACGGATGCGATGTAAGGAGCTATGCAGATGAAAGACGAGATCAAGACAAGCGCGCCGGCGACCGATGCCGCACCCGCCGCACCCAAGCCTGTGCCTAAGCCGGCACCCAAGCCGCGCGACCCCTACATCCGTGCCGAGAACGAGGACGACGACGGCTACGATCCCTACAGCGATCGCCGCCCCGAGCGCGAGCCCCTCTTCGAAGCCGACCCCTGGCGTTAAGTAGCTCATTTGGGACGGGGCTTTTTTAGCTACTTTGTTTTCGGCTAGAGGCGTTCATGCCTGCCCCCCTCGGCCGCTCGATATCCTCCGGGAGGGGCCACTAATAGAAAACTTGCTTATCCATTAATCAAGATACGTATAATCTTGCTCTCCTGCTAATCAAGAATCGTTATAATCTTGATTAGCAGGAGAGCAAGATTGGAGAATCATGGCATTCAACGACTTGATCGCCCAGAAAATAAAGGACTTTGAACAGCAGGGGGTTCCGCAGGTCTTTGAGCGAGACCTTGATCTAGGAAACCCACAGGAGCCAAAGCGCGACAACATCGTAAATGTGATTGTGGGGGCCCGCCGTTGTGGAAAGACGTATCGCCTGTATCAGGAGATGCGGCGGCTTCAGAGCCGGGGCGTTGAGCTTGACCGGATGCTTTACTTCAATTTTGAGGATGAGCGCTTGCGCCCGTATGAGCCATCGCTGCTGGCGGACGTGCTCGACACGTTCTATGCGCTGTATCCTGCTGCTCGAACCGAGGGCGCTTACATTTTCTTTGACGAGATCCAGGAAATTCCCGAATGGGGTGCGTTTCTGCGGCGTGTAGTCGATACGGAGAAAGCGACCGTCTATGTGACGGGATCTACTTCTAAGATGCAGTCCTCAGAACTTAAGAGCGAGATCAGGGGTCGTTCTCTTGAGCGAGAGCTTTTTCCATTGAGCTTTTTGGAATACGTTCGATATAAGACGGGGAGCGTTCCCGAGCCAGATGCGACCTTTTCTCCGAGCGATGCGGCGCTGCTTCGGCATCATCTGATCGGGTATCTTGAACGAGGGGGATTCATCGCGACACTTGAGCAGACGCCTGCAGACGCGATTCAGCTGCTACAGGAATATGCTTCGCGAACGGTCGCCATGGACGTCGTTGAACGTTACGACGTCAAGAACCCTCGCCTGGCATCGCTGTTCTTGACGCGGTGTATGGCATCTTCGGGACGAGAGCTGTCAGTGAACAAAGTGTACAACGAGTTCAAGAGCAGACAGATACCCGTCAGTCGTAATTCGCTCAGCGATTTACTTGAGTATTATGAGGACGCCTACCTGTTATTTTCTGTGCCGGAGTTCACGCGTTCACTGGCAAATAACATGCGGTCTGCGTCTAAGGTCTACGCTGTCGACCCTGCGATGTTTGGAGCATTCTCTCCGGCATCGGCATTGGACCAGGGCCAGAGGCTCGAGACCGCAGTGTTCAATGCGCTAAGAAGAAAGACTCCCGCGGTGAGGACCGGCTTGGTCTGCCGCCTGCTGATCAAAGAGAAGAGCAAAAGCCATGAGGTGGACTTTGTGGCCGGGGACGCGCTTCTCATGCGGGCTTATAGCCTGATTCAGGTGAGTGCGGATATGGCACGTGAGAAAACGCGCGAGCGCGAAATTGCCGCGCTTGATGCCTCGATGGCCCATTTCGATCTTGGCGAGTCGACAATCGTTACCATGGATGAGCAGACCGATATTCCATGCGAGCACGGTGTGGTACACGTTATGCCCGCATGGAAGTGGCTCCTTGCCTAATCATCTATGGACCTGTGGGGTCAGGACCTCCTGGCTCCTTCATCACGGCTGGGGAGCACCTTGCTGCGCCAGGCTAGTCCTGGGCTTTGATGCTCGGCATCAGAATCTGGGCGAGGTAGTCGGTCTCGAGTTTGGTGGCGGCGTCGGCCTTGCCGTCTTTGCCGACCAGCACGTTCTTGATCTGGCTATAGGTATAGCGGTTGCCGGTCGTAAGCTCGACAAGCTCAATGGCCGTGTCCATGGGGTAGGTTGACACGGGGTTCTGCGTGCGCCCGTTGATGGTCTGGGGCACCACATACGGATAGACGGGGCCGCTGGCGTAGACGGTGTAGCCGTTGCCAAGGTTTGCCGCACCCAAAACCGTATCGCCCTCATCGGGCGTAAAGCTCTCGCCGTCGCGCACCGTGACGAGCGTCACGAGCGGCGTGCTCGTGTCGCCGTCCAGATAAATGCACAGCGTGTCGCCGTTTTGCCAGGTTGCGACCTTGCCATACCACTCAACCGGAATATCGAGCTGGTAGAGGTCGGTTGCCTTGTGGCGAGCGTCAGCATCACGGGATGCCTGTGCCTTTTGCGCGCTCACGGCATTGACGGCGGCGTCGCGCCGCGCGGTTGCCGCCTGCTGAAGTATCTTGGCGGCCGCGGCGGAGCTACAACCGCCCTCCTCGGCATATTTGGCCGCGGCATCGATCTGGTCGTCGGTCACCGTGTCTGCCGAAGGTACCTTAAGCTTAAAGGCGGCCTGGGCACTTAAATCCTGTCCATCGCTCTTAACGGTGACCTGCGTCTTGGTGGTCGGGACGGTATAGATGGTGCCGTCGGCCGCGATGGGGGAGGCAGCGATGGAGAGCGTGTAATCGCCGGGCAGCAGTTTGATGCCGCGGCCGTGCTCGTCAACATAGAGCGTTTCGCTCACGGAGGAGCCGTCAGAATCCTGACCGCTCACCTGTACGGGAATCTTGGAGCCAGTGGAACAGTCGAGGCCCGCGGCATGCACGCCAATCTGCACTGACATCATCGTGTGGGCATTGGCGGCGACAGCGGCAGCCTGCTCTTGCTGATATCCGTTCCAGGCAGCATAGCCTGCACCGCCGGCGACGAGCGCGACGGCCACGACACCGGCGACCATCAGATTGCGGCGCTTGGGCGACATCTTGCGATGGCGAACCTCGGCCTCGCGTGCCGAGGGAACGGACGGCAGGGGAATATCGCCCATGGCGATGGTCTCGTCCACGGCTGGTGCGGAACCCAGGCCAGGAAGCTCGCGGGTCAGCGAATCCTCGGCCGGCAAGCTGTCGAGCAAGACGGTTTCCTCGCCCGTGTCGGATTCGGGCTGATTGCCGGCCTCGCTTTCGGTGTCTTCGTGACCTGCCTCATCTTCGGCAGGCTCAACGTCGTCTGCATCCTGACCATCGGACTGCGCCTCGGCTTCCGGCCCATCCTGCACATCAACGCCCGAATCGTCAAACGCAATCTCATCGAGTGAAATCCGGTCTAAGCTCTCCAAGGCCTCAGCGCAAGCTTCTGCATCTTGGGCCGCATCCTCTTGGCCCATCGTCTCATCATTCATACGTCCCCCAAGCTCAATATCGGGACAACAATGTACCCAAAAACAGGGTCATATAGAGCTGTCAGGCGATTGGAAATCTGATTTTATCTGTGCGAGAGGTTTTGAATATGTGTGCGGATGCGCGCAACAACAAAAAGCCCCCGGAAAGCGGACAAATCGCTTTCCGGGGGCATGCAATACGTTGCATTGCGCGGAGTCGGCCAGGCGGCTTCACATTCAAGCGGCGTTTGCACCGGGCATGTTACTCGGCGTGCGCGTAATCAACCTTGGCGCGGCGAGCAGTAGCCTTCTCCCAATCGCTGGTGCCCTCAAAGACATCCTGCTTGTAGGGGTTGCGGCCGAGCTTCTTGGCGCGGTAGGCGATGTAGATGATCGCGGCGACGTTGGCGATCAGTGCGGCGATCGAGACCGCGGTAGCGGCGCCGGGGTCGAGCGTGGAGTGGGTCACAAAGACGGACTCCTCCTGGAAGTACGGGAACACCTGGGCAAACATGCACCAAATGGCCAGCGTAAAGGCGCGGTTCTGAATCCAGCCGCCCTTGTTCCAGATAAAGGCGGCGACGGTGGGCGCCAGCAGCAGCGCAAAGCCGCAGAACCAGGAGTGGGTGGGCAGGCAGTTGTAGGTGTAGCAGAAGTTCCACAGGTCGTAGGCGATGATGAACACCCAGGTCATGTCGGGCCACAGCATGTCTTGGCGCTTTTTGGAGATATAGATGCCGAACCAGCCGGTCATGCAGGCGATATTAAGCAGGCCGGCGATGCCGTTGAACACGTTGTGCCAACCGCCGTACAGGGTGACGCCCTCGGTGGAAACCCACGTGGTGCCGAAGGCGCGGAAGGCGCTCTCGAAGTCGCTCACCACAGCGATGAGGATGTTGATGGCCACGATGACGAAGGGGAAGGCCTTGAACCAATGCGAGCGGCCGATCTTGCCCCAGGAGTACTTCAGCATCATGAAGCCGATGCAGCCGGCGGTGGCGGCGTACACCTTGGCGTAGTGGAACCAGCTGTTCATATCGGTGTGGGTGGGGTTGTTCACGGCCCACTCGGCACCGGACGCCGCACCGATCTCCACGGCCAGGCAGTAGACGGTCATGGCGCCGCAGACGCCGAAGAACATGAAGATGCCGCCGGCCTTGGTGCGGCGGGCGAACTCGTTCAGCAGGATGAGCGCGATGAGCACCATCGCCAGGCCGAGCCATTGGAAGCCGGCGTTCGGGCCGTACACGTCGAATAACATGGTGATCCCTCCTTTAA
>CAJKZO010000070.1:0-10089 GCA_905204365.1 uncultured Collinsella sp. | reverse complement strand
CGGAACACGTAGTCGGTGCCAAACGTCTCGACCGAATAGGCAAAGGTATGCGGCTCGTCCATGGTCTCGACGTTCACGAACCACCAGGCGCGGGCGCGTTTGGGATGCTTGTCCAGAATCGAGTAGACGATATCGCGGTCGATGTAGTCGGTATTGGTGTCCTTGGTCAGGTACACGATGTTGTCGCTCAGGCGCTCGTAGCGATCGTCATCGCGCAGGCGCTTGAGCTGCGGCAGGTAGCTGCGCAGCGGCAGCAGCGTAAACTGGCGCTGCTCAACAGCCGTACCGTTGTACCAGCACACCATGATGCCCATGATGAGCGCGGCCATGAGGATGGTGAAATAGCCGCCGTGGAAGAACTTGGTGAGCGAGCTCACGAAGAAGAAGCCTTCGAGCAAAAGGAAGAAGGCCGCGAAGATCCACGGCGCGACCTTGAGCTTGCGCTCCTCGTGCAGGTAGAAGAAGAGCAGCAGCGTGGTGCACATCATAGTCAGCGTAATGGCAAGGCCGTAGGCGGCTTCCATATGCGCCGAGTTCTGGAACAGCAGCACCACAATGACGCAGCCGACAAGCATGACGTTGTTGACCATGGGGATGTAGAGCTGGCCCTTGGTCTCGGCAGGGTAGAAGACCTGCATGTGCGGCATGAGGTCCAGACGGCTGGCCTCGGACACCAGCGAGAATGCGCCGGTGATGAGCGCCTGCGAGGCAATGATGGCCGCGACGGTAGAAAGGCCGACGGCAAACGGGCGCAGGCCCGGGGCGAGCATCTGGTAGAACGGGTTGAGATCGGCAATGCCCATGAGCTCGGGGTTGGCAGCGTTGTTCATAAGCCAAGCGCCCTGGCCCATATAGGACAGCAGCAGGCAGCACTTAACGAACGGCCAGGTAGCGTAGATGTTGCCGCGGCCGACGTGGCCCATGTCGGAGTAGAGCGCCTCGGCACCGGTGGTGGCGAGGAAGCAGCTGCCCAGAATCATGATGCCCGCGTGGTTGTTGGGGCTCAACAAAAAGGCGATGCCGCGGAGCGGGTTGAGGCACAGCAGCACGGCGGGGTGCTGTAAGACAAAGAACAGACCCGTGCCGCCCAGGAATAGGAACCACAGCGTCATGATGGGGCCAAAGGCGTGACCGATCTTGGCCGTACCGATGCGCTGTACCAAGAAGAGCACGATGATGATGGCGAGCGTAATGGCGACGACGCGGCCCTGGTCATCGCCCAGCACGGCATGAACCGCCGGGATAGTGCGCAGGCCCTCGATGGCCGTGGTAACGGTAACGGCCGGCGTCAGGATGCCGTCGGCGAGCAACGCGGCGCCACCCAGCATGGCGGGGATGATAAGCCACTTGCCGCAACGCTTGACCAGGCTGTACAGGGCAAAGATGCCGCCCTCGCCATGGTTATCGGCGCGCAGCGAGATGAGCACATACTTGATGGTGGTCAGCAGCGTGACCGTCCACACGACAAGGGAGAGCGCGCCGAGCACGAACTCCTCCGTGACGCTTCCGATGCCGCCGTTGCCGGCAACGAGCGCCTTGGTTACATACATAGGGCTGGTGCCGATATCGCCGTACACCACGCCCAGCGTGACGAGCATCGCCGAGATGCTCACAGGAATCGCAGCGTGCGAGGCTGCCTCCTTGGCCTTTTGTTCCATAAGCCGGTTTCCTCCCAACTTTAATGTTCGAAGGGATTATAGGTAATCGGCCCATGTTTTAATGCACTGTTTTCCCAGCTAGATAAAGATTTATACAGTCTTTAGGCCACCGCGGCGATATGAAGTGTGACAAAGGGACTATCCCCTTGTCACATTCGTCATTTTCCGAGCCAGTTTTTGAACCACCACTCCATGGAGCGGCTCATCTCGGCCATAAAGGGGCTCGTGTGCTTGCGGGTGTAGATATCCACGACGCGCTCCCCCACCTCGCGGGCGTGCGGGCGAAACATCGCATCCATCTCGGCCACCTGCGCGTCCATGGTCGCAGCATCGGCGCGGCAGTAGCGCTCCTCGTGCACCAGGTTCACCACGGGGTGCGCGATTGCCGGGCGCTCCTTACGGGGCGTGCCGATGATGAGCATCGACAGCGGCATGGTATAGGGCGGCAGATCGAGCAGCTCGGCAACTTCCTCGGCATTCTCGACGATATCACCGATGTAGCAGCTCCCCAGGCCCAGGGCCTCGGCGGCAACCACGGCGTTTTGCGCGGCGATCACGGCGTCCTGGGCCGCGATGGCAAAGTCGCCCAGACCTGGTGCACGACGGGGCGCCTTGCCCGTGCGCTCGACAAACTCGGGCTCAAAGCAGCCCACGTGCTCAAACAGATCGATCCACTTGGCATAATCGACCACAAATATTAGTGCCCAGGGCGCCTTGGCGATCATGGGCTGGTGGTCGCACAGGTCGGCCAGACGGTCGAGCGTAGCCTGCTCACGAATGCTCACGATGGAATACATCATCATGGCGCCCGCCGACGGCGCGCGACTCGCCGCATGCAGAATCGCCGCCCGCTGCTCGTCGGTCACCGCCACGGGACGGTCGTCGTCATCACGCGCGAAGGCACGCGTGGAGGAACGGTGCTCCAACGTGTCCAGCACCGCATTGCCCGTCGTCTCGACCGGATAGCCGTTCGCATCCACGCCCGCAGCTCCGCCGCAGTACTCGGCACCCGTCATACAAACCTGCTCGCCCATAGCTCTATCCTCGCTAATTCTTTAAGAAGCCTTTACGTTTCCGTGTAATTCCCGTCCATTATCGCGCAGGTCGCCACTACATTGCGCCACACCGCCACACGTGCGCGTTAATATGGCTGGTTGTTGTGCTCAGACACCAATTGCAGCGCATATCTTGGTAACAATCGGGTAAACCCCCGCTTTCGTACGTTTTAGTTTGTGAGGAGTCTCAGCATGTTCGCTGCCGCCATCTCGCTCGTCGGTCTTGCGGCGACCGTCTACCTTGTCTTGCGCGAGGCCAAGGCCATTCGCGCTCAGTCGGGCACCGTTGCCAAAAGCGCTCTTGGGTGGAGCGTCGCCTTCGGCCTGTTCCAGCTCTTTTTGACCATTTGGGGCGCCATTGGCCTCGTCGCCCAAAACGAGCCGCTCGCCTTTGTGATGCTCATCCTGACCAACGCCATCCTCACCGGCTGCGCTTGGGCCAGCATCGCACGCGACCGCATCGCCCCGCGCGTCTTTGCGTTCGCCGCGCCCGACGCCCCCGCTCCCACCGGCAAGCTCGCCCGCCTGCGCGGCGCCTTTGTGGGCAAGCCACTCGTCGCCGCCGTGCTGTGCCTGCTGCTCGCCGGCGTCTTTGCGCTGCTAGGCATGGAGGTATCGTCCAACCACGACTTTACCTGGGTCTACCCCCTGTGCATCCTGCTCGAGTGGGCCATCATCACCACGCTCATGACCGGCCTGTTCTTCCTGTTCCAGCGCCACGGCGCAGCTCCCGCGGTCCTGGCCTTTGCCCTCTTTGTCCTGGGCATTGCCGAGTTCTTCGTCATCATGTTTAAATCCATGCCCATCCAGCCGGGCGACCTTTCGGCCATCTCCACCGCCGCCGCGGTCGCCGGCACCGGCTACACCTTCTCGATCTCACTGTTCTGCGTGCTGTCCATGGGCTTTACCGCCATCGCCATGCTGCTGTGCGAGTACGCCGGCCTGGTGGCACCGCACCGTCAGAAGGGCGCCGCCAACGCCAAGCGCATGCTGCTCACCAACCTGCTCGTCGCCGTGCTGTGCCTGGGCGGTGTGACCGCGCATGTCACCCTCATCGACTACTACAACACCCTCGGCATCACCGTCTACACCTGGCGCCCGCTCGAGAGCTACTGGCGCGAGGGCTACCTGCCCGCTTTCATTAGCGCAGCGCAGTCCATCAAGCCGCCCAAACCCGCCGACTACTCCGTCGACGATGCCAAGGCCACGCTCAAAAAGTACGCCAAGGCCTACGACAAGTCCGACGCGGCCGAGAGCGACGAGCGCGCCGCCGCAAAGGAGCAGTTCGACAGCGAGAAGCCCACGGTCATCGCCATCATGAACGAGACCTTCTCGGATCTTTCGATCTACCAGAACATGCGCGCCGGCTACGAAGGCCCGCAGTACTTTAAGAACCTGTCCAACTGCCTCAGCCGCGGCAAGCTCTACGTGAGCGCCTACGGCGGCGGCACCGCCAATACCGAGTTTGAGTTTATGACCGGCAACTCCATGGCCAACCTGGGCTCGGGCGTGTACCCCTACACCATCTACAACATGGAAACGACCGGGAACCTGGCAGAGCAGTTCAAGTCGCTCGGATATTCCACCACGGCCATGCACCCCAACCACGCCACCAACTGGAACCGCGAGAACGTCTACAAGGACTTTGGCTTTGACCAGTTCCTGTCCATCAACGATTTCCAGGGCGCCGATACCCTGCGCGGCATGGTGACCGACCAGGCTACCTACGACAAGATTCTTGAGATGCTCAACCAGAACGCCGATCCGCAGTTTATCTTCGACGTGACCATGCAGAACCACTCGGGCTACGATACGGGCCTGCTGCCGGTCGACAAGCAGATGCACCTGAACATCGACACGACCGACCTAGACGCCAAGACCATCGAGGACGGCACGCTCTCCGATGTCGACGAGTACGTCTCGTGCATCGAGCAGTCCGACCAGGCGCTTCGCTACTTCCTCAACGCCCTGAGCAAGCTCGACCGTAAGGTAGTCGTGGTGTTCTGGGGCGACCACCAGCCGTTCTTCCCGTCCAAGTTCAACGACAAGTGGTTTACCGGCGAGGACGATGCCACGCACCAGGAACGTCTGTGGCAGACCGACTACATCATCTGGGCCAACTACGACGTTGCCGGCTGCGACCAGACAAGCGAGGTCGACGACCTGTCCACCAACTACCTGTCCACGCAGCTGATGCAGCTGATCGGCGCACCCCTCTCCGACTACCAGAAGGCGCACGTAACGCTGCGCGAGTCGCTGCCCGCCATCAACTCGGTGGGCTACGAGGACGCCAGCCTGCGTTGGGCGCTCTCCTCCAACGTCACCGGTGACGACGCCGCCGCAGCAGCCGCCACCAAGGCGCGCGAGGATTACGCCAAGATGCAGTACTACGAGATGTTCCGCGACGGCAAGAACGTCTACACCGAGCACTTCCAGACCGAGGCCAACGAGACCGACCCCAACCTGGCGCCGGGCACGACCAAGATCAAGTAGCGGGCCTGTATCCCGGTTCGTCTGCCCGGGCGGCGCGGAATGTAAGATTCCCTGCTCGGGCAGTCCTGCTCGCACGGAGAGCACATTAAGTGCTCTCCGGCTCGTGCGGAACTCGCGATGAACCTTACATTCCGCGCCGCCCGGGCAGACGCCTCGATGTTGAGGCGTGGCTTGTCACGGGAACACCTGAAACATATGAAAGTCGAAGGCCACGTAATGTGGCCTTCTTTGTATCCGGAAAGCGTGTCCCAAAATCTACCTTCGGAATGGGATACGATTTCCGCTTGGGACCCGATTGGGAAAGTGTGTCCCACTATTCAGCTGGATTCCGGGATGTATTTTCCGGTTGAGGCTCGTTGGGAAAGTGCGTCCCACTTTGGGGGCTGATTCTGGGACGTGGTTTCCGGTTGGCTCTCATTGGGAATGTTCATCCCATTTCTCGGCCTAATTATGGGACGCAGTTTCCCGTTGAGGACCCTTTGGGAAAGTGCGTCCCGGTCTGGGCGCTCAAACTGGGATGGATTTTCCGGATGAGGGCTTGACGGAAAATGTGTCCCGTTCCGGGCGCTAATTGTGGGATGCAGTTTCCGCTTGCGGAGTCTCCACTCAACAGAAAACCCGGGTGGCCTGTTTTTTGGCTACCCGGGTTTTTGGGTTGTCGATATGTTCGACTGGCTACTAGTGGGTCTTGCGGCGCTTGATCAGCATGATGAGGGCTATCACTACGAGCGTTGCTCCCGCTGCTGCTGCGGTGGCGACTAGGGCGAATGTTTGGTCGCCGGTGTTTGCGAGGTTCTTCGCTGTGGTCGTAGTCTTGACCTTGGTGTCGGTCTTAGCTCCGTTGTCGGACTTGGGCTTGTCCGGGTTCGTCGGGGTCTCAGGAGTCTCGGGGTCCTTTGAGCCTTCGGAATCGGTTGGGCCGGCGGTGTTTACCAGCGTATGGTCCAGGAACTTCTTGGCGCCCGCACTTGCCTGTGAGAACAGGCGGCGCGTGCGGATCGGGGTGGCGTTCACCGTTGTGGGCGCCGTCTCCTCGGCCTCGATATTCACGAGCGTCGTGCCGGTGTCGAGGCCCACGTCGTTGTATCCCACGTGGCAGTAATACTGCGCACCGTCATCGTCTGCGGTCAGGTCAATCTCGAGCTTTGAGGCCGTTCCAGCCGCGAGGTTGCCATCGGCACCCACGAGCTTAAACTCTGTCTCGCCGCGGCCCTTGCGGTACCACATATAGGTCGGTGCCAGCCCTGTTTCGCTATCGTCGGCACCGAGTTGCTTCACATGGCCAATCGCCGAGAGCGTCAGGTGGCTTCCCGCCGTGCGCTCAACCGAAGAGTCGTATCCAAGATCCGACCCCTCCGCAGCATCCGCCGCAGGTCCGCTCACGGTCATCGTCATGCCATCGGGCATGGTCTTGACCGTGATGATTGCCGAGCGAATACCTGTTTCGGTCGTGGATCCATTCTTAACGGCGGCGATGGCGAATCGATACTCCGTATTGGGCTGCAGCCCATCCCACTTGAGCGAGGTCTGCGTGTTGTCGGCAATCTTCCAGCTATTGACGACCGCATCCGCCGCATTGCTCTGCAGCATGCCCACGCCGTAGCTAAAGCCACTCTTGTTTGCGAGTACATCGTCCCAGCTAAACGTAACGCTGGTCGAATCGACGGCGTTTGCCGTAAAGCCCGTCACGGCCGGCGCGTCGGGCATCTCGACGTCCTTAACGTCATAGCCCACGATCCAGAACTGGTCGGTGTCTTTGGTGCCGAGCTTGTCGCCCGAGTCTGCCTCGAACTTGTCGACATCCACCGCGTTGACGCCCAGACGCCACACAAAACCGTACTTGCCCTGCGCGGCCTCGGGCAGGTTGTCGACGGTGCCGCCGTATTCGGTCGATTCACTCGAGGAGTTACCCGCAGTAAAGCCGGCGTTGGCACCAAAGCACAGGCCGCCAAACAACTCGTGCTTTGCAAGCTTCGCGCCCATGACAACGCTGCCGTTCAGCGTCAAGCCGAGCTCGAGCTCCTGCTCCTTGCCCTCCTCGACTTCGATGGTCTGCTCAATGCTCGCCCCCGACTGCGCGGCGGCGCCGTTAAACCCATCGTGAGTGTAGGCGCGCGTTACGCCAGGCTTGCCCAGGCCAAAGGAATCCCCAACGGGAGTCTCGCCGTTGAGCGTCGTTTGATAGGTTCCGGGTTCTCCCGACCGGTTGGTCAAAAAGTAGCTGAGCGGCGTCATATTGTGCTGTTTGGCAATGCGGTCATAGGCCTCGACATTAACGACCGAGGTCTGCGCGCCGAGCGACACGGGCGCCGCCATCACGCCCTTGCCACCAGTTTGCTCATTTTCGATCTCATACTCGTAATAGACCATCGGAATCGTGTAGAGCACGGCCTTGTCACCCTCGCCGGCATGCGACTCATAGCTTACGCTTGCGCTGACCGTGCGCTCGCTCCGGTAGTCATAGCATCCCTCGGCGGCAAAATCGACTGAAGCATTCATCGCGACCAGGGGCGGACCGGTCTGCACCTCGACGGCAACGCCCAATTCGGCGCCAATGGTATAGCCCTGGGATGTCCCCGTGCCCTTTTCCTCTCCGTATGACGTGCCGCCCAACACCAGATAGCCGTATGCCTGCTCCAGATCCTCAACATAGGGCGCATCCTGCAGCACGGCAAGCACGCGCGGGTTGGTATAGACCTTGTAGCGGTCCTTGTACGTGATCTTGACGCTGTCGTTGTCGACATCGGGCAGCGCGAGCGAGATAAATGTGCCGTAGGTAGTGCCGCGACGGTTGCTCTCGCTAATCACCTGCTCCTCGCCGCGGCGCACCTTTCCGTTCTCGTCGAGCGAAAAATGCGAGGCGGTCATCCAATAGTAGTCATCGTTCTTGCGCAGGTCCTCGTCGCGGTGCTTGCCCACCACGGCGATAAAGCTCTCGTTATAGCGGTCCGAACCCGAGACGCTGCCCGCCTTGACGTCGCTGATCCACACCTGCTCTATACCCTTGTGGTCATGCTTGTTGCTGCTGTTGTATTGCTGACCGCTCATGCTCATGGTTCCGACCATGGACCCCAAGCCCTGAGCCCCGCTCTGTGCCGTGTTGCAGGCAAAGTCGCGGAACACATCGCCGCCCACGAGCACCTCGTCGACCGCCAGCTGCTCGGACAGGCCGTCAAGGTTGGCAGTGGCAAGGGCAATAGGCGCCAAGGTGCACGGATAGCGCTTATCCTGAGCGCTATCCTTCCATGCGCTGTTGGGCACATGCATCAGCCCATGGGAGGCGAGGAGCCCGTCTCTGTATTCCTTGCAATCGGAAAGCTTGAACTCGCCAGACTCCGAGTCAAAATACGCGTAGCGGTACAGCGCGCCGTACAGCCCCTTGCTGCCGTCAGAAGCGCCGTAATCAAAAGCGCTGCGTTGCCAGTCATAGCCCGCAAGAATAAGGCCCGTGACGGTTTCACCCGTCTTCTTTCCTTCTTCATCGTAGGCGGCAAACGTGCCGAACGTCGCATTCGCAGCGACCATGGTCTTGCCATTCGCGGAGAGGGAGATTGCGCCCGCGTCGCCCAGAGCATCGACATGGACGAGCGCACCCTTGGATGCATCCCACGAAAACAGCTCGCAATGCGTCGACTTATCAATATTCTTCTTGCCGTAGGGTGCCGAGACCACGATGGCGAGGTCATCGCAAAAATCGCGATCGAGGTCGCCGGCCGCTAGCGAAACGACAGGAGCTGACTGAAGCTGCGTCCAGGAGTCGTTCCCGCCCTTGTTGTGCGTGGTGTAGTCTGCGGCGTTACCGGCATCGATCTTGACGACGCTTTGCTTCCAGTTGCCGCCCTCCAAGTCATACATGTCGACTACAGCCTTGCGCACGCCGTTCTCGTCGACATAGCAGCCCGCGTAGACAAAAAGCTCGTCGACGCCGTCGCCATCGACATCGCCCGCCTCGACATCAAAGACGGCATCGTGCTCTTGCAGGTAACCGGCATCCAGGTACTTAAAACGGCCTTCGTACATCATATTAGTGTTGACCGTCACCGGCAGGTGTGTGTCGAGAGTGCGCGTGCGCCCGTTGCTAAACGAGTAGAGGACCAGCTCAACCTTTCCGGCGTATGACTTGCCGTCAATCGTCGTGGAGGAACTGTCGCCGTAGGCACGGAGCTCGGCAACGCGGCTCTTTTTGCCCGTGCTGGCGTCGCTGCAGAACTCAACACTCGTGGCGTGAATGCCCGAGAAACCGTTGTTGTCGTTGGCGAGTACTGTTGAGGACTCATTGTTGCTTAGGTACGACCAGGTGCCGCCACCGTAGTCGCTATGCTTGTAGAGATCGCTGTTCGTATCGAAGTTGTTGACGTTTTGCCAGAACTTTGCGGCGCCCCACACACTTCCATAGCCATCGGTGAGTTTGCTGCTGCCGCCAATGTCACCGCGCTCGACGTTCTCGAGCTTGTCGCGCAGAGTGTAGCGATTGCCATGGCTACCGTTAGCTGCCATATAGACCTCGCTGCGCGTGGCAAACGTCGTGGGGGTATCAGTGGAATAGGGGCCAACGGTATCGGCCGGAATGTCCTCGCTCGTGCCCAGACCCAGGGCTTGATAATCCTGCTCGGTCATATCGGTGATTGCGGGCGCGTCTGCCGCCTGGGCAACCTGGGGCGTGGCCGTGAAGCAGGCGACGCTCGTGGCGATCAACGCAGCAAGCGCCGCCGTCCCAACAAGCGGGATTTTCGACAGCCTACGGATACGGGGATGTGGAACGTACATGAGGGACCTCGCTTTACTCGAGTGGAGTGGACTCATTTTTGCAAATGATACGTCCGATGCCCGGTAGCGCGCAGAGATGTGGTGTAAGAGGCGGGGCATGCCCCGCCTCTTCCCTT
>CAJKZO010000069.1:0-10127 GCA_905204365.1 uncultured Collinsella sp. | reverse complement strand
GCTGAAGGTGCCGTCTTCGGTGAGCGGCACGCAGGCGGGGAACAGCAGGTTGCCGGTGGCGACCGTGTACATCGAGCCGTGGGAATAGAGGAAATCGATATGGCGATGCAGGTGATCGGCGGTGACAAACTCGGACACGAGCTTGTCGATGATATGCTGCTCCTGGGGTGTGAGCGTATAGGGGTCCGCCGGGTCGACGGTGGGGAAGTCGTTGGTCGTGAGCGGCCACACGCTGCCGTCGGCGAGCGTGACCGTGCCGGTGTCGTGATCGATCTTGTCGAGCAGCAGGCGGTCGACCATATCGAACTCGGGGTGGCGCTGGATAATCTGGCCCTCGAGCTTAAAGAGCAGCACGTTGATGGCCTTGATCAGCGGGGTGATGGACTCACCGGCGGTGTAGGTAGCATCGGCAAAGGCGACAAGCTCACGCAGCGAGATACCGTAATCGTTCTCAAGGATCTCGTAATTGTCGTAGCGTAGGTTGTTGCGCAACACCGTGGCGATGCAGGCGGGCTCACCGGCCGCAGCACCCATCCACAGCAGGTCGTGGTTGCCCCACTGGATGTCGAGCGAATGGTAGGTGAGCAGACGGTCCATAATCTTGGCCGCGCCGCCGCCGCGGTCGAAGATGTCGCCCACCAGGTGCAGGTGGTCGACGGCCAGGCGCTTGATGAGTGAGGCGAGCGACTCGATAAAGTCGTCGGCGCTGGCGGTCTCCAAGATGGACTCCACGATGCGCTCGTGATAGCGCACGCGATAGTTGTTCTCGTCCGGGTGCGTGTGCAACAACTCGTCGATGATGTAGGCGTAATCGCGCGGGATGGCCTTACGCACCTTGGAGCGCGTGTAGCGGCTCGAAAGCGAGCGTGCGACCATGATGAGCTGGTCAAGCATCGTCTTGTACCAGGTTGGCGAGTCCTCGCGCTGGCTGCGGACCAGCTCGATCTTCTCGCGCGGGTAGTAGATGAGCGTGCACAGCTCGCCCTTTTCGTCAAAGGTGAGCGTGTCGCCAAAGATCTCGTCGACATGTTCGCGCACGACGCCCGAGCAGTTGTTGAGGATGTGCATAAAGGCTTCGTACTCGCCGTGCACGTCGCTCATAAAATGCTCGGTGCCTTTGGGCAGGTTGAGGATGGCCGAGAGGTTGATAATTTCGGTAAACGCGGATTGTTCGGTGGGGAACTGTCTCGACAGCAGGCGCAGATACTTGAAGTCTTGCGGGTTGCGATCGAATGCGACCATGAAACACCTTCCGATGGAGCTGGTAAAACTGATAAACAGCGTCAAACGTTTATCAGTATGCGCCGCTTTTGTTTCGATTTTGCGCCAGCGGTTGAATTGTCGGCTGAATGGTTTGGTAAATCGATTTAGTGAAGGTAGATGTGTCGGTTGGGTGGAGACGACAGAGGGTGTTTTCTCAGATATTTATGCGTGGGGCCGGTGGAGACGATGGTGGTAAAGATGTTCACTATTTTTGGTTCGATTTGGTAAATAGTGGACATATGTACCGTATGTAGGCTTACTGTGCGATAATTTGCGCAGCAATGAGTAAGGAGCCTCATATGAGTGATTTTGTCCTGACCTGTGAATCCGCCGCCGACCGAACCCGTGAGTTCTTTGCGTCGCGCAATATCCCTGTCGTGTGTTTTCATTACGAGATCGACGATGTTGTCTATACGGACGATCTGTATCAGTCGATTACGCCGGACAAGTTCTTTGCCCAGATTGCCGCGGGCGCCATGCCCAAAACGTCTCAGGTGAGCGTGGGTGAGTACGAGGAGTTTTGGGAGCCGTTTGTTGCCGAGGGTAAAGACGTGCTGCACCTGGCGTTGTCGTCGGGTATTTCGGGCACGTATGGATCGGCCTGCGTTGCGGCGCAGATGCTCGCGGATCGCTATCCCCAGGGCGGCAAGGTGCGCGTCATCGATTCGCTGGCGGCGTCTTCGGGCTTTGGCTTGTTGCTGGAATATGCTGCCGACGTGCGCGATAGCGGGGCTTCACTCGACGTGACGGCTGCCTGGATCGAGGAGCACAAGCTCAACCTGCACCACTGGTTCTTCTCGACCGATCTGTCGAGCTACCTACGAGGCGGTCGCATTTCGGCTGCGAGCGCGATCATCGGCACGGCGCTTAAGATTTGCCCGCTTATGACGGTCGATTGTGAAGGTAAGTTGTCGCCACGTGAGAAAATTCGCACTAAGAAGCGAGCGATTTCCGAGATGGCCAAGACCATGATGGCACACGTGCAGGACGGTGCGGATTATTCGGGTAAGTGCATCATGTCGCACTCGGCGTGTCGCGAGGATGCCGAGACAGTTGCGGCGCTGATTGAGGAACAGGTTCCGCAGCTTAAAGGCAAGATTGAGATCAATGACATCGGTACTCTGATTGGCTCGCATACCGGACCTGGTACGGTGGCGCTCTTCTTTATGGGCGACAAGCGCGTGGATTAATTTGCCCCATCACATCGCTGCATGATTGTTCAAGCGAAAACGGCCCGCCTCACGTTTGTGGGGCGGGCCAAGATGTTTTACTAGCGTTTCTTTCCGCGGAAGAAGAAGCCGTGCAGTGACGGCTTGAGGCCGCGGTTGGCGCGATGCTCCTCGACGCGCTCGTGGATCGAAGCGACGCGCTCGATGACTTCGTCGGGAATCGGCACGTCGGGATTCATGTTCTCGACCTGGCTGACCTCGGCGGCGGCGACCTGGTCGATAATGGGCACATCGTCGCGCGAGATGACAGGTGTGGCGTCTTCCTTCATCTTGCGATAACGCTGCATCATGTCGGTCTGTAGCTGCTGGGCCGAAGGCGGCGTCCAGATGATGGCGTTGGCGCCGGCGGCGATGGTTTCACGGATGCTCTCGGGCGTCTTGCCGCCCGGCGCGATGAGCGGCAGGTTGGGATAGTGCTCGCGCAGCTCGCGTAGGACCTGGGGCGTGTTTTTGCCGGCGGCGATGTTGAGAATCTTGGCTCCGGCGCGCACTTTGGCATGCGCATCATCGTCGCAACGTACGACTGTGGCGATGACAGGGATGTCGGCGATGTTGGTGATGTGCTCGACCATCTCGGCAGTAGCGGGGGAGTTGACCACGCAGCCCGCCGCGCCCTGCATCTCGGAGACGGCTGCCATCTGTACGGAGCGCTTACCGGTGGTGGTGCCACCGCCCACGCCTACAAAGACCGGGCACTCGGCGACGGTCAGCAGCGCCTGCGTAATGGCCGGCTGCGGCGTGAAAGGGTAGACCGCAAAGACGGCATCGGCATTGGAGTTGCGGATGACAGCCACGTCGGTGGTGTAGATGAGCGATTTGATGCGACGGCCGAAGAGCGTAAAGCCGCTGGCCTCCTCGATCTCGTCGGGCATGCGGAGGGCCGCCTTGCGCAAACGTCCGTCGATGGGCAGGGGCTCCATGGGGAGCAGTCCGTTGGGGGTCACGGCTACCTGGGGCTCGGTGAACTCGTTTGCGAGCTCGACCTCGGAGAAATCGACCGAGGCGACGATGTCCTCGTGAACCTCGGCGGGCACATCGATGGGAGCTTGGTCGTTTGCCGCGGCAGGCGTGTCGAAGGAGCTGGTGCCGACGAAGGCGTCGACGCGCTCATTTAGATCGTTGAGGGTATCCATGGAGGCTCGATTCTACGTGATAACGGCCGGCGCTATGCAGCCGGAATTGCGAATGCTAAATCGTTTGACGAGTTGATTTTTCCCCGCCGCGTCATCCGTTAGACCGAAGGGCCGGCGAACGTGAAGGAGCTGTGGTGGCGGGTATCGAGGTGCTATCTTGAAAGTCCCGTTTAAAAGAGAGGTGACGCGGTATGGAATTGACAGCAATGTTTGGCTCGATTGGCCTGTGTGTGGGCGCAATCGTTGCCGCCGCGGTCATCTACTTTGTGGTCACGGCCATTAAGGGCAAAAGGGCCGAGCGCAAGGAGCGCACGATGCTTAAACAGCATCGCGACCAGCAGGGCAAACGCGCACGGAGATAGCTTGTTGAGTTTTTGATCCGTGCGCTAGCTGCGTTTTCGGATCAGGGCAATGTAGAAGCCCTCAAAGTCGCGGCTAGGCGGAATGGTCAGCGTGCCGGGCATACCGTTGGCGACGGACGAGACGTGGCCGGCGGCGATGGCCTCGGTGAGAGCGTTGCTCTCGATATGCGGCTCCTCGCCGGCATCCTGGGCACGGCGCGTTTCGCTTTCGCTCGGCGTGCCGTCGAGGGGGATGAGCTCGCAGTCCATGTGCTTGTCGAGGGCCTCTTGCAGGGCGTCCTCGTTTTCCTGCGGCAAGATTGAACAAGTCGAATAGACGAGCGTGCCGCCCGGTTTGAGGGCTCCCATGGCGCGGTCCAGAAGCGCGCGCTGCGAGCGGGCGCACTTGACGAGCAGCTGCTCGGTCAGGCCGCGCAGGCTTTTCTCGTTGCCGCTGATGACGGTGCCCGTGCCGGTGCAGGGAGCGTCGAGCAGGATACGGTCAAAGCGGAAGAACTCGTCGAGCTCGCGTGCGTCGATGCGCATGACGGGCACGTTTTTGGCACCTTGACGGTGGAGGTTGGACTCAAGCTTTTCGGCGCGGGGAATGCTCATCTCACAGGCCGTGAGGTGTGCCTGGCCCTGGGTGAGGGCGGCGATCTGCGTCGTCTTGCCGCCGGGGGCTGCGCACATGTCCAGGATGTCCTCGCCGGCCTGAGCGCCCAGGACCAACGGCGGCATCATGGACGACAGGCTCTGCAGATAGATTTTGCCGTCGCGGTAGGTGTCGAGATCCCACAGATCGGAAACCTGGGCCTCGGGCAGGATAAAGGCGTCCGGATACCAGGTAACGGTTTGGTGCGCGATGCCGGCGGCATCGAGCGCGGCGGCGATGTCCTCGGCGGTTGCCTTGAGCGTGTTGGCGCGCAGCGTGACCGGGCGTGTGGCCGCGGCGCCAAAGCCCTCGATCATGAGCTCGGCATCGGTGAGGGCATAGGCGCCAGCGACCGTATCGACCATAAAGCGCGGCAGGTCGGCGGCGGAGTGTTGGGCGGCAAGCTGGTCGGAAAGCTCGGTGGCGGCAAATTGCCTGAGCTTGAGCTCGGGCTTGACCTGCTTTTTCTGCTTACGACGACGCGGCTTGGACATCCGTCTTTCCTTCCCATTCCATTACATGTCGAGTGTTGTTTTAGTACTGGCTCTCGTGCTTGCTGAAGAAGTCGAAGCGCGGGGGCAGCGGCTTCACGCGGTGCTCACCGGGCTTCTCGCCCTGGCTCTCCACAAACTCATCCGTGGAGGCAAAGATGTTATTCCAGCTAAAGAAGGCGACCGGATCGACGTCGAAGTACTCGCAGATGAGCTCGCAGCCGGCCGGCACAATACCGTGCATGAGCACGGTCGCCACGCGCAGCTCGGCAAAGGCGTCGACGAGGGCCTGCGTCATCGCGGCGTTTGCTGGCTCGCCCTCGAGCTTGTTGGCGGCCTTGGAGGCGTCGCTCCAGCGCTTGTTGGCGGCGCGCAGGTAGTCGTCGCACACGGCAAGCGCGCGGTGCGTCTCGAACTTGTACATGGCCTGCTCAAAGGCGAGGGCTGCCTGCTGGGCGGCTTCGACCACGGTGTCAGAAGCGGCACCGGCGGGGATGCAGCCGTTGCGGTAGGGGCTCTCGTCGCCTTCCTTGACGGCGACGCCGTAGAAGCAGCTGCGGGCCAGACGGTTGCACACGCCGGTCAGCAGCGCGCTCTCCTTAAGGGCCGGGTCGATAACGCGCTTGTCGTCGCAGGCGCGCACCTCGTTGCCGTCCTTGTCCTTGCCGGTTACGCGCGTGTCGTATGCCTTGGGACTAAAGCTCACCGGCTTCTCGGACAGGCCGAGCGACAGCCAGTGCGCGCGCATCTGCTCGCAGGTGTAGTGGTTGAGCAGGTCGTCTGCCGGCGGGGGAGGCGTCTGCGAGGACGAGCTGGCCTTTTTGCCCATGTAGAGCAGGTGGTAGCAGGCGCTGACGGTGCTCTGCGTGAGGTCCCAGCCCAGGGCCTCCCACATGGCGGTCTGCGCGATGCAGTAGAAGTAGATGTTGTCCTGACCGATAAACTGGTAGATCTGTGCGTCGTCCGAGCACCACCAGTCGCGCCAGTCGAGCGAGCTGTGCTGGTAGGTGGGCGCGGGCACCTGTGTGGAGTCGGCAGCGGGCTCGCCCATGAGGGCGGCATCCTGGGCGGCGACGCCCTCGGTCACGCCGGCGGCCTTGGCATCGCGCGCGAGCACGGTACGCGTATAGCTGATGGGCGCCCACAGGCTCTCTGGCCAGCACCAGCAGGTGACGTCGGAAACGCCGTCGACCTGGGGCACCGGAACGCCCCAGTCGATGTTGCCGGTGATGCGGAAAGGCACGAGCGCTTTGCCGCTGCGGAAGCGCACGCCGCCGTTGGCGAGCACCGCATGGGCGTCGTCGCGCTCCTTCCAGCTGGGGAAGGTGACGGTAAAGCTGCTCTTGTTTCCCTCGGGCTCCAGCACGGTGTGCTCGGGCAGCTGGTCCTCGACGGCATCGAAGGCCTCGCGGAACTTGTTTTGGATATAGAGCTGGGCCGGCAGCAGCCACTCCTCCATGGTCTTGGAGACCACGGAACGAACCTGCGGGTTCTGGGCGAGCTTGGCGGTGTAGGTCTTCATAAAGTCGAGGTAGGCCGGCAGGTCGAAGTAGAGGTTGTCGACCGGGCGCAGCTCGGGCACCTCGCCGGTGAGCTGGCTCTTGGGTGCGATGAGCTCCTCGGGCTCAAACTGGTGACCCAGGTCGCACTCGTCGGCATAAGCCTTCTCGGACTTGCAGCCCTGGATGGGGCAGCGGCCGATCACTTGGCGGCCGTTGAGGAACGTGCCGGCCTTGGCGTCGTAGAACTGCAGCGTGGAGCGCTTGGAGATGGTGCCCTGCTCATGCAGGCGCTCGATAATCTCGGCGGTCACTTCGTTGTGAATCTGCGCAGCCGGCTCAAGGCCCGAGCCGCCGTAGATATCGCAGCTGATGTTGTAGTTGTTGAGGGTCGCGGCCTGGCGGGAGTGATTGGACTCGACATACTCGCCGATGGACTTATCGTAGCCCTCGTTCTCCTTGAGCTTGCGGTAGCTCTCCATGATGGGCGAGCCGTAGCAGTCGGTGCCCGAGGTGAAGATGACGTTCTCGCGGCCCAGACGGTCGCGCAGGAAGCGGGCGAAGAAGTCGGCAGGGACAAAGACGCCGCCGACGTGGCCAAAGTGAAGGCCCTTGTTGCCGTAGGGCTCGCCGGCGGTAACGATGGCGCGGCGAGGCCAGCTGGGACGGTCGTTCATGGAGTATTTGGATGCCATGGGACTCCTTCGCATATGGTGAGAGCGCGGCCGGGCGCAAGGCCTGGCGACGCGGTGGTCAATTCGTGCATATCGTTCGACATTATCGCACATGCGGACGGGTACGTGGCAGGGGCGCTATCCTAAGATGCTATGAATGAGATTTCCAACATACATGCGTTTGAGGACGAGGATTTTCTGCACGCTTGCTTCGTGTGGGGGATGGTCGTAGTCGGCGTGTTTGCCGTGTGCCTGGTGCCGGTGTTTATGCTGCTGGGCGGGCCTGCAGACTTGGATGTGGCTGACGCGGGCGGCTGGATGGCCGTCTTGGGCTGGATGGTCGGCTTGACTGCGGTTTCGGCGGCTTCATTTGCCGTGCACGAGCTGGTGCACGGTGTGTTTTTTAAGCTGCTGGCGCCTGCGGGCGCGAAGGTGACCTTTGGGGCGAATCGCGAGACGGCGATGATCTATGCCTGCGCCGAGGGCGTTGTGTATTCGCGCCGGCGGTACGTGGCGGTTTGCCTGGCGCCGACGGTTGTTGTGACGACAGCGTTTGCCCTGGGGTTTGCGTTCTCGGGCTATCCGCTGCTGTGCTACCTGGCGGCCGGCTTGCATTTGTCGGGCTGTGTAGGCGACTGGTATTACGTGCGGACCATCTTGCGCGACCGCCGCATTGTCGCCTGCGAGGACACGTCCTTCGGCGTGCGCTTTTTCGGGTGAGGAGATGTCGATGAAGCCGTTGTTGCTGCATGCGTGCTGTGCACCATGCTCGCTTGAGCCGGTCCGCCTGCTGCGCGAGGAGGGGTTTGAGCCCACGATTTGCTGGGCCAACCCCAATGTTCAGCCTCACGATGAATGGCAACGGCGTTTGGACGAGCTGCGCCGGTGGTGTGCCGATGGCGACATCGAGCTTATCGAGGCGGGGGAGGACCGCGATCGCTGGGAGACCGGCGTGGCACCGCTGGGTGCCGATCGGCCTCGTCGCTGTCGCGCGTGCTATGCCCTGCGCTTGGCCGAGGCGTGCCGCGTGGCCCAGGAGCGCGGGTTTGAGTTTGTGGGCACGACGCTCGCCGTCTCGCCGTACCAGCTGTTCGATACCTGCAATGACGTGCTTGAGCGCTTGGCGGCGGCACATGGGCTCACCCCGGTGATTCGCGATTTTCGCCCGTATTACCCCGAGGCGACACGCCGTTCGCGCGAGCTTGGCATGTATCGGCAGAACTACTGTGGTTGCCGCTTCTCGGCTGTCGAGGCGGCCATGGACCGCGCCCGCATCCGCGACGAGCGCAAAGCCGCCAAAAAGTAGTTCACTTGGGACGTCAGCCTGCTAGGATGTAGAGCGGACTTTAGCTATATAAGGAGAATCCGACGTGTCTATGCGTACCGATGATTTTGACTATAACCTGCCCGAAGAGCTCATCGCCCAGGCGCCTGCCGAGCCGCGCGACTCCTGCCGCCTGCTGGTGGTTGATCGCAAAGGCTCCGAGACAGGAACGCCGCTAGAGCATGGCGGCACCGTCGAGCACCGCATCTTCCGTGACATCATCGACTATATCGAGCCGGGCGACGTGCTCGTCATCAACCAGACGCGCGTGATGCCGGCTCGCCTGATTGGCCGCAAGACGGGCTCGGGCGGCGTGGTCGAGACGCTGCTGCTCAAGCGCCGCGAGGATGTTGACCCGCTGGGTCACGTCTGGGAGTGCCTGGTCAAGCCGGGCAAGCGCCTGAAGCCCGGTGCTCAGATTGAGTATCGTGCGGGCGGCGCCCATGCGCCCGAGGGGGCTCCCGTAGTGCTGACGGCCGAGGTCGTCGACTTTGTCACCGATAGCCGCGGCGGCCGCCTGGTGCGTTTTGAGCCGGCCGGTTGCAATGCCGCCGGCGAGCCGCGCACGCTTGACGAGGCCATCCATGCTGCCGGCCACGTGCCGCTGCCGCCCTACATTACCGATTACGAGGGCGATCCCGAGAAATATCAGACCGTGTACGCCATGAAGGAGGAGCACTCGGCTGCCGCTCCCACGGCGGGTCTGCATTTTACTCCTGAGCTCATGGCCGCTATCGAGGCCAAGGGTGCCAAGTTTGCCGCCGTCGAGCTCGAGGTGGGCATCGATACCTTCCGCTTGGTGGAGGAGGACGACCCCACGCAGCACGTCATGCACACCGAGCGCTACCACGTGTCGCAGGAGGTTGTCGACGCCGTGCATAAGGCCAAGGCCGAGGGTCATCGTGTGATCGCCGTCGGCACTACCGCGGTGCGCTCGCTCGAGAGCGCGTTTGACACGGACGCGCCGGTGTCCGATCCGGCCGTGACGGCGCGCTATTTTGAAGGCCGCGAGGACGGGGCCGATACGCTTGGCCGCGGTGACATCGTGGTGCGCGAGAACGCCACGACGCAGCTTTACCTCATGCCCGGCTCGACCTATCACGTGGTCGACGCGCTGATCACGAACTTCCATGTGCCGCGCTCCACGCTCATGATGCTTGTGAGCGCACTTGCCACCCGCGACCAGATCATGGATGCCTACGCCGCCGCCATCGAGGAGCGCTACCGCTTCTTCAGCTTTGGTGACGCGATGCTCATTCAGTAGGTTACGGCGTTTTCCAAACGCCGTAACCGGCCGACGCTGCAAACGCCCCTAAGCGGCAATCTGACGTTCAATCGTCGGGCATGACCAGAAGGTCAATGCCCTCCTCTTTCACGTCACCTTGCTCGCTTAGGGGCGTTTTCGCTGACTTTGCCAAAGCATCGGCAGGTACTCATTGGGGACGTACTTAAATGAGTGCCTGCAGAATGCGCGTGGATAATCTCCCGTTTTTGGCCTGCTTGGGGGCTCAAAGTGGG
>CAJKZO010000068.1:0-10189 GCA_905204365.1 uncultured Collinsella sp. | reverse complement strand
TTCTCATATCTGAATAAAAGCAGTACGACTCCTTTTTTTCTTAAGCTTGCCAACGAAGCTGTAAATGTATAAATCACGTCCCGAGGAACGCATAGACGATGCTGATCCATAGACGAAGCCTTGCCAAAAGCCGAATCATCCCTCAGGCGAAGTCGACAGGCCGGCCCATCCCCAACATTGCGAATTTCGATAGAGAGACGCACGGCCTCATTTACCGTGCTTTTCCAGATACCCTTATCTCCATCGATGTCGACAGGTTTATCGTCAACCAACACCTTATCGATTATAAAAAACGGACGCTTAGTATTTTCCCTTTTAAACTCATCTTGTTGCCTCTGCAGATTACGATCAAGCTTATTCAGTTTCTCGGTCTGATAGACCGAATACAGCACCAGAGAAATGGAACCGACGCCAACAGCGGCAGAGCCGATATATCCAAGCAAATCCCCTGAGTCAAAACGCGCTTCAAAGACAGCACAAGGCGCCTTATACATAAATAGAACATTCACCAACAAAGGAGCACATAATAGAAATATCACTATAGAAATAAAGATAAAAAGAAGTGTATGAGTTGTCATTTTCATTAGCAAAAATGCTCCCGTACGATAAGCTGCTTAAGAAGCTCAAGCATTTCAATCTGTCGTTTCGCGTCAAATCGTAGAATTATATTCCTATCGTAAGTTATATCGAGATCTATCGGTATATATAAATTTGTATAAGCTTATCGTGGAATATCGTTAGTTTCGACCTGCTAAATCCAACATATCGAGACAGGCAATTACCGCAGGATAGAAAGTTGTTACACCTGTAAAAGTCATCGGTTCGTTCTAACAGACATGTTGATTGACCCGTTACCCACTGCTTGAGGGAAATCGACCCCAAAATGGTAAAGTAGACGCAACAGGCAACCATGGAGGAACAATGCTCAGCATTCACTACGGCGACAGAGACGATGTGATTTATGACACGTCGACATTCTTTGATTACAGCTATTCTCCCTCTTGGCTGCAAGATCCCCTGTCACAGCGCATTATCAAATCTATTGATAATGGCACTGTTCTTGGCGCAAACGCAATTGACACCAAGGTGCTTGGCGTTATTCCGCCAGAGAAACTATCAACGGGCACCAAAACACTTCTACTGATGCTCTTTATGCCTCAAAACCTCTACAACGCCTCAACCTGCGGAGATAATTGCGCCTATTGGATCTTGCGCATCGCCTCCAAACATGACATCACAATCAACCTCTACCATATGATGGATTTTGGCAAAGCGCGTTTTACAGCCCGTGTCATCAATTCCGGACAGATTGTTCATACCATGGATGAGCTTGTCCTTATCTCGGCAAAATGTCTGAGGGAGGCTCGAGCATGAGAGGGGAATACCAGCTGACCGTAAGGACCAATAAAGTTCAGGTCAAACTCACTATTCGCCGAAACCTCACCATCATCCAAGGCAAAAGCGCAACAGGCAAAACCACCCTGTTGGACAGCCTCCGTGCATACGAAAACCTAGGAGCCCAAAGCGGGATAATCGTTAATTGCGCAGCCCCCTGCCGCGTCATCGGCGGCAAAGATTGGGAAGCGCAACTCGGCCGCATCGATAACAGCATAGTGTTTGTGGACGATACGCAAAAATTCGTAAGGAGCCATGCATTCCAGCATGCAGCTCGACACAGTTCCAACTATTACGTCATCGTTGCGAGGGACGAATTGCCCCAGCTCCCCTATAGCGTGGATGAGATCTATGGTCTCAAAAACACCAACAGGGCCACAACAAAATATCCTGTCTACACACGCACGTACACTTCTACCTACCGCATTTACGGAGACGAGCTCTACGATGGAGATCGGCCAGAAGAAGTCATCGTCGAAGACAGCAATGCCGGCTATGAGTTCTTTAAAGTCCTGTGCGCCAAAAGTAAAATTCGCTGCGTAAGTGCCGGTGGCAAATCAAACATATACGAAACCGCCCTGAGCTCCCCAGCCCAAAAATTGCTCGTAATTGCAGATGGGGCCGCTTTTGGGCCCGAGATGCCCTATGTCTATTCGCTCAGAAGATTTAAGGAGATCGAGCTCTTTTTGCCGGAATCGTTTGAATGGCTTGTGCTGAGATCGGGACTCTTCAACGATGTCGAAACGCAAGATATGCTCCTTCATCCTGCCGATTTCATCGACTGCGAGAAGTTCTTCAGTTGGGAACAGTTCTTTACTAAACAGCTTAGGGAACTGACCAGAGACAGCTACCTAGCCTATAGAAAAGAAGCTCTCAATCCCGCCTACCTACAGCAACATGAGCTCAACACGATTGCTGAATCGCTACCCAAACTCGGAATCACTTCGCGCTAGATTGAGAAATACTCGCTCTCACTGCCAAGATTCGGCCCCAACCACGGGTCGCCATCGAGGAAGAACTCCGGCCAGCGCTGCATGAACAGCGCTTGCTCGCGCTTCCAACGGCGCAGCTTTTCCTCGTTGGCCTCTTCCCTGCCGCGCGAGGTGAACTCGTAGTGGTACAGCTCGGCATAGGGCGTAAAGATGGTGCGGAAGCCCGCCTCCCACACGCGCAGGCAAAAGTCCGCGTCGTTAAAGCCGACGGCGAATTCCTCGTTATAGCCACCAACCTGCTTAAATACGTCGCGTCGGACCATCTGACAGGCACCCGTTACGGCGCTAAAGTTGCCCGGGCGCACAGCACGGGCAAGATAGCCCTCGCGCTTTGCCAAGAAGTCCTGGTTGGCATGGGCAAGTGCGCCACGTACGCCAACCAAAATACCAGCATGTTGCACCAGATGATCGGCAAAATAGAGCTTGGCGCCCACCACGCCCGCATCGGAACGCTGCAGATAGCCCATCATCTCTTCAATAAAGTCAGCGCTTATGACCTCGGTATCGTTGTTGAGCAACAGCAGGTAGTCGCCCTTGGCGTGCTTCACACCAAAATTGATGATCTGAGAGTAATTGAACTCGCCCGGCCAGTACACAACGCGCGCGATGCCCTTGCCTTCGGATGCTGCAGCCACGCGCTCTGGCAGGGTTTCGTAATACGCAAACGTCTCCGGGGCTTCGCTGTTGTTCTCCACCAAGACGATCTCGTAATTGACATACGTTGCCTTCTGGGCGATCGACATCACACAGGCATCGAGCGTCTCAACGTGGTCCTTGGTGGGAATCACAATGCTCACCAGCGGCGCAGACTCCGGCAGCGCATAGCGCATGCGATAGACAAACGGCGTCTCGGTCTCCTCGACTGTTCCGCAAATGCCCAGCGCGTTAAAGTGGCGCTGCAGCGCAAGGCGCCCAGCTTCAATAGCATACGGCTTGCTATCGGCAGAACCGTCGGCGGTGGAACCGGGGTGCACGCGCCAGTGATACAACACGTGAGCAACATGCTCAAACCGTGCGCCCGCCGCAAGGCAGCGAAGCGTCAAGTCGTAGTCCTGGGCACCCGCAACGTCTTCCGGGGACGTGCCAATACGATCGATGAGCGCCTTCTCCACCATCAGGAAATGCGTCACGCAGTTATGGCTATAGAGCAGGTCGACGTTGAGCCGCGTCTTAAAGACCGGCTGGCCCCACTCCCCCGTTTTCTGGAACATGTCCTCGTCGCAGAACAGGACCTGGGGGCGCTCGTCCTTAGCGCTCTTGTTCAGAGCGGCAACATAGTGGAACAACGCATCCGGTTCCAGGATGTCGTCGTGGTCCAAGAACGCGATGTAGTCGCCCGCCGCCTGCTGAATACCGGCGTTGGTGTTGACTACGATGCCGCCGTTACCGGGCAGCTCGATGCGACGGACGCGCTCGTCGTGAGCGGCTGCCGCAAGATTGGCCACAGCATCCCATTCGGGCGAGGCATCCATAAGGAGCAATTCCCAGTTGTCATAGCTCTGGGCCAGCACCGAGTCCAGCAGCTCGCGCAGGTAGACCCGATCAGTCTTGTAGCACGGCACCACAATGCTCACGAGCGGCCTATAGGCAAAGGCCGCCGAAGCGAAACGTTGGCACGCCAAATCGCCCGGCTTTGCGCGATGTTGCTCAAACCAACGTCGATAAGCTGCGTCGTCTGCACGCGCGTCCTTCATGCGGTTCCAACTATCATCGAGCATGCCGTTGTACAGGCGACCATCCATGGCGCAAAACCCGCTCTGGATCTGCTCTGTGGGATCGCTCACAATCGCGACAAAATCTCGTATATCCTGAGGCATCTCAACGCTCAGATACGTTTTATTGACGCGGCATCCGTTGCGCTGAGGAACATCGACCTGCGACTCAAACACATGCACGGTGACATCGATGGCATTCATATGCGTATCGAAAATCTGGAGCTCAGGTGCGCACTGGAGGTCTCCAGCCCAGGTAACCTCATAGCGCCACACCGCGCCGGCGTCTGCCGGTAAATAACGAACGGCATCGATCTCATAGCGACCGCAGCACTCGCTGCGCTGTGCATCGCGAACGAGCGCACACATCGCAGGCTTTGCTTTGTAGTTAATCTTGGATTCCAGCTTGGCCACGCGGCTATCGAGGCGAATGGAGCCAAGCTTTTGGCCACCGGATGCAAAAACGACATCCATCGACGCGCCATCCAAAAACGGAAGCACCAAAATGGCGAGCTCGCGCTCGTAATCGGAAACGGAAGGGCAAAGCGCCAGCACACGGCCATGATCGACCGGGAGCACCAGCGACGGCACACAAGAACCACTCGCCGTCGCATGGGCAAACGCTTGAGAACCCTCCCGCTCAATAAGCGCGGCGACATCCTGACCGGCAAAACGAAGCAGCACAAACAGACGGCCCTGACTGCGGCAAAGTGCCAAACGCTTGATACTCATCTACACTTCTCGCTTTCCCAGGGCGTTCGCTGCCATGCGTTTGTAGGCGCCCAAGCGCCCAAACCTCAAGACGTCGTAATCGAACATGAGCTTTTTGCACTCACGGGCATTGGGGGCCTTGCTGGTAAGCGCTGCACGCACCATAACAGCAACAGAAGGAGCGCATTGTGCGAGCGCAGCATCGCTGCCCACGGCAGAACCGGAAAGGGCCGCGGCGACGGCAGCAAACACCCTGCCACAGTCCGTCCCCAACAACCTGAGCGCATCGTACAGCACCAGATCGCATAGGAAGTACGCCAGGTCATCGGCATGCTGAGCATCGAGACCGTCGCGCTGCCAGTCAGCCAGCACCGCGGAGTAAATCTTCACGTGCTCCAGCAGGCGCGTCTCGTCGTCGTAGCGCATGGTGTCCATGAGCGAACCCTTGCGCGCCACGCGGTAGTCATACAGCTTGTTCGAAATAAGCGCGGTCTTGCGCGAGCGACCGTACACGGCAAAATCGAAGACCTGGTCCTCGCCATACTTAACGGTTTCGTCGAACACGATCCCGTTGCCCAGCAAAAACTCACGCTTGCAGGCGGTGCGCCATGCAAAGGGGCGAGACGCTTCCTTAAACAGCAGGTCAGAGCTATAGCCCACAAACGACACATCACGCGGGCTCAGCACATAGTTAAGCCACGGATACCCCGCCTCCAGCGGATACGGGTTCGCGCCAAAGGTCAAAACGTCGCAGTCCTCGCGCTCAAAGGCATCGACGATCACACGGCATGCATCGGGCGTAAAGCGGTCGTCGGAATCCAAGAACGCGACGATAGGCGCCGTGGACGCAGCGATGCCTGCATTACGCGCACTCGACAGGCCCCCGTTCTCCTTATCGACCAGCATAAAGCGCGCGTCCTTTTCGCAATAGGCAGCCGCAATATCGCGCGATCCGTCCGGCGAGCCATCGTTGACCAGCACACCTTCCCAATCGGGCATATCCTGCGCAAGCAGGGAGTCCAGGCACCAAGCCAGGCACTCCTCCACGTTATAGATGGGAACGACAACGGAAATCTTGGGGGTAACCATAATCACTCGCTCCTACTGTGCAGCCGGAACGTCATCGGGATGCGGGTTGTCGCCGTAGGTGCGCTGATACGTCAGCACGCGCCAGACCAGCGGCAGGCCGCCAATCTTAAAGTAATGCTTAAACGTATTGAGCTTGCCCGGCTTCTTAAAATCAAAGCGCGAATCGATATAGGCACGGGGCGATTTGACCATCAAACGCAGGTCGGTCTCGCCACGCGGGTCGAAGAGCGACAGGTCAAAGCGACCGGCATCCCAATCGGCCTTAAGCTCGGACGAGGCTTTCTTCCAAAACTGCTCACGCAGTTCATCGACCAGGCGCTCATCATTCCAACGGTACGTATCGACCTTCATGCGCATTAAAATACCCTGAAGCTGAGCCTTGAGCTCGGGACGCTCGTCCAAAAAACGTTGCATCTCGGCATATTCGTCGCACACGCAAAACACCTTGTTGGGCGAATTAACGGAGCTCTTCTCGTTATCCTGGCGATAGCACAAAATGGGGTCCGTAATAAACGCGGCACGCTCGGCGCAAGCCCAAACCTTAAAGTTAAAGCCTGCGTCCTGATACGAGGCGCCCGGCGTGGGAAGGAACCGAACCTGATTGTCGTTGAGGAACTCGCGTCGATAAATAGCCGACCAAATGGAAGGTTTGCGGTAGAAGATACCCGGGCGATCGACGGGGCGATACGCCGCGCCCGTCATATGCTCGTCGATAATTCCAAACAGCTCACGGCGCTCGCTGGGCGCAGACCAGTACAGGTAAAAGTCGCCCTTAACGACATCGGCATGCTCAGTATCGGCCTTGGCGACCAGCTTTTGGAGCGAATCCTCAAACATAAAGTCGTCGGACTCAAGGATGCCCACGTACTCACCGCGCGCCATCTCCAGGCCGCGGTTCATCGAGTCGCCGTAACCGCTGTTGGCCTTGTCGATCATCTTTACACGGGGGTCGCGCTCCATGTACTCGCGGATGATATCCGGCGAGCTATCGGTAGAACCGTCGTTGATACAGATAATCTCGATGTCCTTGAGCGTCTGCGACACGGCGGAATCGAGGCACTCGCGCAGGTAGCGTTCGACATTGCAGATGGGGACAAGCAGCGAAACTTTAGGGGTATCAGAGTTCTGCAAGAGAACCTCCTGTTGAATAGCGTGTAACAGGGTTATTTTAGCAGCCGAGTTGCGGCGGGCGGCAGCGCTTGGAATTAGATAAAGCGCTCCAGGCAGGCTTTGAGACCGCGAGTCGAAAGATAGAACAACGTGGCGTCTGCCATCGAAACGCCCGAGGTCGTCGCAACGAACTTGTGGGCAACACGGCAAACGGCGCCCTTGGCAGGCATATCTGCCCAGTCCGTTCCCAAAAATGTCGTGAGGTCCATGTTGACGCGAGCCGCCACGCGATGGAAGTCATCGGAATCCAAGCGCGCCAAATCAAACACGATAAGGTCCAAGAACCAGGTGATCAGCTCGCCGGGACACGGGTCCAAAAGACCGTAGGCCGCCCAGTCCTCCAAGACCTCCTCGAGCATCCTCATGTGGGCGTCAAGCTTTTTGGCGCGAGCCTCGGCACTGTTGAACTCGTGCGTCGCCGATTCGCTCTCCATCACGTAGTGGTAGAACTTGTCCGGCATGACGACGGTCTTGCGGGCAAGCGCATAAGCCGCAAATTGGAAGACGACGTCCTCGCCCAAAGCCAAACCGGGGGCGAAGCGAATGCCTTTGCGATTGAGCAGCTCGCGCGAAAAGGCCGCACGGCAGGCATAGGGCTGCGCATTCGAATGGAACAGCAGTTGGGGATCACGGGCGCCAAAGGTACCAGCTTTGGGGCTCATGAGTTGCTGGACGCGTTTGGGGGCAGCATCGGCAGGCTCGCAGACGCCACCAAAAACGGCGACCTCGGCATCTGCAGACTCCATGGCATGCAGCACGCGCTCGACCGTCTGGGCATCGATGTAATCGTCGGCGTCCACAAAAAAGACGGTCTCGCCCTTGGCGGCATCGATACCGGCATTTCTAGCGCACGAGACGCCCGCGTTTTCCTGGTCAATCACCAGCACGCGATCGTCGGCCTGCGCAATCTGGCACAACGCGTTCAACGAATCATCGGTCGAACCGTCGTTGACGCAGACAACCTGAATCGAGCGCTCGGACTGGGCCAACAGCGAATCGAGGCATCGCTGAATGGAGCGCGCAGAGTTGTAAACGGGGACGACAATGGTAGCTTTAGGACACGAGGCCTCTCCCATGCCGACCTACCCCCTCAGCGATTCGATGAGGAGGGCAGCAACCACGCCTGGGCCTCCAACCGAGGCGTAATACATAGCACGCCCCAAGGCGCCATCCGTCGCAAAACTCGGATGCTCGTCAACCCAGCCCTCAGGATCTTTGAGGATGGCAGCGAGATTCGCACGCTTCCACGGCTTGAGGTCGTCAAGCGAAAAGTCCCCGGCGTCCAAGGCCGCTTGGAACTCCTTGGCCATCTGAACCAGGAACTCCTTATAGAACTTGGGCGCCAGGCGCACGTAGTTCCACATGTACGAATCGTACTTAATGAGCTGATTGAACTTGAGCATGCGCGCGACGTCATCACTTGCATGATCACGGGCATAATCCTCTCGAATCCAACGCTCAATCTCGGCATACTCGGTATTGACGCAAAAGACCTTAGCCGAAGAATTGACCGAGGAATTCTCGTTGTCCTGGCGATACGACAACACGGCATCATGCAGGTAAACAGCCTTATCGGCGCACGCGATCACCTTAAAGGCGAATGACGTGTCCTGAAAGGATGCCCCCGGAGTCGACAGGAACGTAATGCCGTTGCGCTCAAGAAAATCGCGACGGTACACGGCCGACCAAATCGACGGCTTTTGCTTAAAGAACTGCGTCGTATCGCTCGGGTGCACCGGCTTGCCACAGTCCTTGGCTTTAAACATCTCGTGCAGCGAACGGCGCTCCTCGGGCTTAGACCAGTAGAAATCAAAGTTCGCCTTCGCAAAGTCGGCATTATTGCTATCGGCGGCCGAGACAAGCATTTCGAGTGCGTCGGGCGCCATAAAGTCATCGGACTCCAAGATGCCAACGTACTTGCCACGCGCCATCTCCAGGCCGTGGTTCATCGAGTCGCCGTAGCCGCTGTTGGCCTTGTCGATCATCTTGACGCGCCTATCGCGCTCCATATACTCGCGGATAATCGCCGGCGAGTTGTCGGTCGACCCGTCGTTAATGCAGATGATCTCAATATCCTTGAGCGTCTGCGCCAGGGCGGAATCGAGGCACTCGCGCAGGTAGCGCTGAACATTGTAAATGGGAATAAGCAGCGACAGAACAGGGCTGCCAGAGGCGTTAGTAGACAAATGTGCTCCTTAGGAAATACCTGTCGTTTCATGGTACCAAAGGGTCAGCGCGCCAGCGGGCGTTTATATAATCTATGGAGCTCGCAGAGGCAAACCGATAAGAAAGGACGTCATGCAGCCCAAAGCCGCACGCAACATACCCATCGAAGCCTTACGCTTGGTCGCAGTCGCCGGTATCGCGGTGTTCCACACCTTTCAGTGGACCTTCCAGGCAACCTGTGTCGGCGCCGTGGAATATGCCCCACTTGCGATGTCCCCCTATTCCGGCGTGCTCGGTTTTATTAACCTGCTTGGCTGCTGGGCCAACGAGGTCTTCTTTATGATCTCGGGCTATTTTCTCATCGCCTCGGCCGCGAGTGCTTGGGACGGTGGGGCAACGTGGAAGTCGCAAATGCAACGGACGGCGCAGCGCCTGGGCAAGGTCGTTATGCCCACTGCGTTTTATTGCCTCGTGGCGCTCGCGTGGTCCACGGTCGTCTCCCCCATTCCCGACGTTTCCCTGGCCACGCACTACTGGTACACCCTGGGGCTCGAGTTTATTTGAGTCTATGCCGCCACGGTCTTCATGGCGCCGCTGTTTGGGCTGGCCATGAGCCGACTCTCTAAGAAGAGCTACACGGCGACGGTCATCGCCGTTGGCATCCTCGCATTTGTTGTTAACGGGTATTTAGCCGCTATGAGTGCGACAAGCGCCGGCGAGTTTTCTTGGCTCCAAAAGCTCATGAGCGCTACCACGTACGTAGTCGCGTTTTTGATCGGCGGACTGCTCCGCGACGTTACCGATGTCATGGATTCGGACAGGGCGGGCGCCTTGGGCATGTGCTTGCTCGTAACGGTTTTGGTGCTCACCACCATCCTGGAAGGCGAACTCTCCTTCACCGGCAACCTCACGGCGATGGCAACACTCTCCTACAAATCGACCTCGCTGATCTCG
>CAJKZO010000067.1:0-10276 GCA_905204365.1 uncultured Collinsella sp. | reverse complement strand
GTCTCGACGACCTCGGCCATGGAAACGATGCTCGCGACGGGGAAACCGTACTTGGCCTCGATCTCCTTCTGTGCGGTGGTCACGCCGCCCTTGCCGACCTCCATGCGATTGAGGGACACGATCAGGCCCTTGATCTCGACGTCGGCAGCAGCCTTAACCTTGGGATAGGTCTCGTCGATGGACTTGCCGCTGGTGGTGACATCCTCGACCATGACCACGCGGTCGCCGTCCTGGGGCTCATAGCCCAGCAGGTTGCCCTTGTCGGCGCCGTGGTCCTTGGCCTCCTTGCGGTCGCAGCAGTACTTGACCTCCTTGCCGTACAGCTCGTGGTAGGCAATCGCGGTCACGACGGCCAGGGGAATGCCCTTGTAGGCCGGCCCAAACAGCACATCAAAGTCGTCGCCAAAGTTATCGTGGATGGCCTGGGCGTAATACTCGCCCAGCTTCTTGAGCTGATAGCCCGTCACGTAAGCGCCGGCGTTCATAAAGAACGGGGACTGGCGGCCGCTCTTGAGCGTAAAGCTGCCGAACTTAAGGACGTCGGACTCGACCATAAACTTGATGAACTCTTGCTTGTAAGCCTCCATGCGGGCTCCTCTCGTAATTGCGTACGTGCCCTCCAGTTTAGCGCAGACGACGCGTCGATGCGGGCGCGCTTTGAGGCCACGGCATTCTGTAAAGGCTTTGTCAGGGGCAATGGTTTTCTGAACAATGGGGTTAACATTGCAAACCCCCTCTTCAAGAATACGGGCGGATTAAAAGGGGTACGAGATTAAACCGCCCCCATTTCCTGTGCTAAGGAAATGGGGGCGGTTCACGCCGGCCTTTATCTTTTTCGACAGCCTCGTTTGGCTCGCGCTACACCAGGCGCATGGCCTCCTGGACAGCACCGTAAAGGCTGGCGTCGTTGCCGAGCTCGGCCACCTTTATCTGCGGCACAGGAATGCCGGCAAGAGTCCCTTCGTAACCCGAGAGGGCCAGCGGTATCTGCGCACGCAGGGCATCGATGAGCTCGGGATGGCACGAGATGCCGCCTGCGATCACAAAGACCTCGGGGTCGAGCACAGCCTGCAGGTTGATGAGCTGTCCGTCAAATGAGCGAGCGTAGCGGTCGAGCGCGCGCCGCGCCGCCATGTCGCCATCCGCGATCCACTCAAAGACGCGGCGGCCGTCCACCGGAGAACCCTCAGGCAGGCCCTTCTCGGCAACGACGGCATCACGGAGCGCACGCCAACCGCCCGAACCCGCAAAGGAGTTTTCCGTGCCCGCGGCAGTCGTGACATCGTTGCGCAAGAAGCTGAACTCTCCTGCAAAGCAGTGCGCGCCGCGCAGGACCTTGCCGTCGATGACGATACCGCCGCCGATACCCGTGCCAATAGCGAGCACCACGCCAAAACGCGTCCCACGCAGAGCGCCAGCCGCATACTCACCGAGTGCACAGCACTTACCGTCGTTATTGACGGCAACCGGCACACACAGCGCCTCGCGCATGCGCATTCCCAGAGGGGAGCCGAGCGAAAACGTGAGCGCACCGCCGCGATGGATCGTTCCCGCGACGTCTCCCTCGTAGAGACCACTCATTTAAGTACGTCCCCAATGACCAGTCAAAAATGGGCCATGTGTCCCAGTTGTGGAGACTCCTTGAGCCGTCTGGGTATCGTGAAAGATCGCGCACTCCCCCATCATCAAAAGTGACACACGCTACCTGTTGATGGGAGGCAGCCATGGGCTTCTTTGACAAGATGTTCGAAAAGAAAGAGTGCGCGATTTGCGGTACCGAGC
This sequence comes from uncultured Collinsella sp., assembly GCA_905204365.1. Lineage (GTDB taxonomy): Bacteria > Actinomycetota > Coriobacteriia > Coriobacteriales > Coriobacteriaceae > Collinsella. The sequence continues at coordinate 8,494 of CAJKZO010000067.1, read as the reverse complement.
TGGGACTTTTGGGAAAGACCAAGATCGGCGAAGGCTACCTGTGCAAAGAGTGTGCCGGCAAGCTCTCCCCCTACTTCCACGGCTATCGCTCCAGCACCGCGGACGATATCCGCGAGCAACTCGCCTACCGCGAGGCCAATGCCGAGCGCCTGGCGTCGTTCAACCCCACGCGCACACTCTCGGCCGGGCGCACCAACATCATGCTCGACGAAGACGCGGGCCTGCTGATCATCACTTCGCAGAGCCGCTGGCGCGACGCCAATCCCGACATCATCGAGTTCTCGCAGGTACTCGGCTGCGATATGGATATCGACGAGCACCGCACCGAAATCTATCGCGAGACAAAAGACGGCGAGCGCGAGAGCTACAATCCGCCGCGCTACGACCTGGATTACGACTTTAACCTGACCATCCACGTCAACACGCCGTACTTTACCGAGATCAACCTGCGCGTGAACGACTCCACCATCGATCAGCGCGGTTCCATCGAATACCGCGAGGCCAAGCGCCAGGCAACCGAGGTCCGCGACGCGCTGGTGCAGCTGCGTCAGGAAACGCGCGACAGCGTCGTGGCCGCTAAGGCCCCCAAGACCGCGGTCACCTGCCCCTTCTGCGGAGCCACCACCATTCCCGATGCCAGCGGGCGCTGCGAATACTGCGGCGGCGCCATCGGCGCATAGCCTCCGGCAGCGAAAGGACCGATCATGGCCTTCGAGAGCGTCAACTATCAGTGCCCCGCGTGTGGCGGCCCCCTTCACTTTGCCAGTGCCAAGCAAAAGCTCGTCTGCGACTACTGCGATTCGCGTTTTGAAGTCGAAGAAGTCGAGGCCCTCTATCGCGAGCGCCAGGACAAGGCAGATGCCAAAGCCGATGCCGCAGCCGCGGCCCCCAAGCCTGCTGTCGACGATGCCGTGCAGGAGCTGGCTCAAAACGCCGGCTACATCTGCTCGTCGTGCGGCGCCGAGCTCGTGTCCGACGGCACCGTCGCCGTCACCACCTGCCCGTACTGCGGCAACTCCGCCGTGGCACCCGGCCAGCTCTCGGGCGACTTCTCACCCGACCTGGTGATTCCGTTTAAGCTCGGGCGCGACGATGTCATGGCCGCGCTCAAAGACCACTACAAGGGTAAAATCCTGCTGCCCAAGAGCTTTGTCACCGGCAACCACATCGACGAGGTCCAAGGCGTTTACGTGCCGTTTTGGCTCTACGGCGCCCGCGTTGACGGCGAAGTGTACTTTGACGCGACCAACGAGACCGTGACCGAGGAATCCGACCGCACCGTCACGCCCCCCGACCACTACGACGCCTACCGTAAGGGCAATATCTCGTTTGAGCGCGTGCCCGTCGACGGATCGTCCAAGATGCCCGACGGCCACATGGACGCCATCGAGCCGTTTGACTACGACGCGCTGCGCCCGTTCTCGGTCGCCTATATGCCCGGCTACATCGCCAACCGCTATGACGAGGATTGCGAAACCTGCAAGGCGCGCGCCGAGCGCCGCATGGAGGAGAGCACGATCTCGGCCCTGCGCGAGACCGTCGTCGACGAGTACGACGACGCCACGGTCGAAAGCAAGCAGCTCGACTACACCTGGGAAGAAAACGATTATGCTCTGTTCCCCGTGTGGATGCTCTCCACCTCGTGGAACGGCAAGGGCTACCTGTTTGCCATGAACGGCCAGACCGGCCGTATGGTCGGCGAGCTTCCTTGCTCCAAGCCCAAGCTCGCTATCGCCTCGGTGCTGTTCTTTGTGATCGGATTTGTCCTCTCCCAGATCCTCTTCATGGGTGAGAACGCCTTCGATCCGGATTACCTCACCTTTGATATCGAGGGCATCCTCATCAATATCATCGCGCCGCTGATCATCGTGATTATCGGAGACGTGCTACTGGTAGGCCAGCTCAAGACGGCCAACGAAGCAACCTGTGCCGATGAGTATTGTGGCGAGCTCGACCTGACCGAGAAGCACGACACCTTCAGCCACACCGAGACCACCGTTGTCATGAAAGACGACAAGGACGACTAAGCAATCCAACCAATACCACCTGGCCTTTGACGAGAAAGGAAGATCACCATGGGACTCTTGAAAGCTGGATTGGGAGCTGCCGGCGGCGTCATGGCCGACCAGTGGAAGGAATTTATCTACTGCGAATCGATGCCTGCTGACGTCTTGGCCTGCAAGGGCAGCAAACGCACCGGTGGCCGCAGCTCCAACACGCGCGGCGAGGACAACGTCATCTCCAACGGCTCGGTCATCGCCGTCAACGACGGCCAGGGCATGCTCGTGGTGCAAAACGGCAAGATCATCGAAGTCGCGCTGGAGCCCGGTGAGTTTGTCTTCGATACCGGCAGCGAGCCGAGCGTCTTTAGCGGCAACCTGGGCGATTCCATCAAGGAGACCTTCGCCAATATCGGCAGCCGCTTTACCTTTGGCGGCGACGCGGGCAAGGACCAGCGTGTCTACTTCATCAACACCAAGGAGATCATCGGCAACAAGTACGGCACCGCCTCGCCCGTGCCCTTCCGCGTGGTCGATAACAACATCGGTCTGGACGTCGACATCTCCGTGCGCTGCAACGGCGAGTATTCGTACCGCATCACCAACCCGCTGCTGTTCTACACCAACGTGTGCGGCAACGTGACCGATAGCTATACGCGCGACAAGATCGACAGCCAGCTTAAGTCCGAGCTGCTCACCGCCCTGCAGCCCGCCTTTGCCAAGATCTCGGAGATGGGCATCCGCTACAGCGCCATCCCCGGCCACACCACCGAGCTCGCCCGCGCGCTCAACGAGGTCCTCTCTGCCGACTGGCGTGACCTGCGCGGCGTCGAGATCGTGAGCTTTGGCGTCAACTCCATCGCCGCCTCGCAAGAGGACGAGCAGATGATCAAGGACCTGCAGAAGGCCGCGGTCATGCGTGATCCCACCATGGCGGCCGCCAACATCGCCAGTGCCCAGAGCGACGCGATGCGCGCGGCAGCCGCCAACCCCAACGGCGCGATGGCCGGCTTTATGGGCATGGGCATGGCAGGTGGCATGGGCGGCATGAACGCCAGCCAGCTGTTCGCCGCCGGCCAGGCACAGCAGCAGGCCGCCCCGCAGCCGGCTCCGGCTCCGGCACCCGCCCCCGCGCCGGCTCCTGCCGCTGCCCCCGCGGCCGGCACGTGGACCTGCAGCTGCGGTGCCACCAACACCGGCAAGTTCTGCTCCGAGTGCGGCAGTCCCGCACCCGCCCCGGCACCGACCAAGTGGTTCTGCCCCAACTGCGGCAGCGAAAACGGCGGCAAGTTCTGCAGCAACTGCGGAACGCCCCGGCCCTAGCCCCTCTATCTGGTAATTGGCGGGGGATCCGCCACCCCCGCATTTGCTTCTATGGGTTTTCACACAAGAAGGAGGACACCATGAAGACAACGTTCAAAAAGTCCGTACTCGCATTCCTGACATGCGTCCTGGCGCTCGCCTTTGCCCTGACGGGCTGCAGCGGCGGCGGCAAAGACCCCAAGGCCAACTTCGTCGGCAGCTGGGAACTCTCGGGTGGAACCGTGGATGGCGAAGAGCTGACCGATGAGTACATGAAGATGCTCGAGGATTGGGGTGTCCACTGCGTCCTGATTCTCGATGAGGACGGTACAGGCGCCCTCGACCTGTTCCTTGAAGTCGTCGACCTTAAATGGGAGGCAAAGGACGCCACCACCGTAACTATCACCGCCGAAGATGAGTCGCACGACATGAAGCTCAAGGACGGCAAACTCATCCTCGAAGAAGATGACGGCAATCTTGTCTTTACCAAGTCCGACAAGGACCTGTCCGGTACGGTGAAGAAGGATCGCGAGGCGGCCGAGAAGGAAGAGGAGATCGATGAGGCCGTCGAAGACGACGATGTCCAGAACGTCGAAATCTCCCCCGCCGTCACCGTCGCCGATGACGATCTGTGCACCATCACCATCACCGAGAAGTTCAAGGACGACTGGGGCGACATCGGCTTTGTCGTCAACATCACCAACAAGAGCGACAAGGACCTGACCTTCTACGCTCCTTCCGGCAAGACCAACGTCAACGGCACCATGAAGGAACCCTGGTTCTCGGCTAACCTGATGCCCGGCACCAGCGCCACCGAGGAATTCACGTTCTCGAGCGGCGAGCTTGACAGTCTTGACGACCTGGTCAACACGACCATCGGCATCGACACCTACCTGACCGATTCCTACGAGGACGTCGCCTCCTACAGCGCAACCATCGCGTAACGGCGGACACCGATAGCCGCGGATTGGCGGACACATCCGCGCACATGTCAGGCGGGGCCGCAGGAGTTGATCCTGCGGCCCCGTCGTTTTTGTGCCGATGCGTAACGAGCGCTAGCGCTCCATATTGGGAACGATGCTGCCCTCCGTTACTGCGCGCACGGCCAAGCGCATGATGTTGTCGTAGCCGGTCTTGTTGAGGATCTCCGAGATGCGACGCTTGATGGTGCCCTCACTCATAAACAGCTCGGCCGCGATCTCGCGACGGCTCTTGCCCTCGCAGGCAAGGCGCAAAATCGATAGCTCAACATCGTCGAGTGCCGCCGTACCCGAAAAAATGCTCTCGGGCGGCTTGGGAAACGTGCAATAGCCCGCCAGCGTGGAGCGCATCACGGCGAACAACTCGTCGATACCGACGTTCTTGTACACAAAGCTATCGACGCCCGCCTCGCGGGCCTGATCGACAAAGGTGATCTCGGGCATGCCGGTCATGATAATGACGCGGCACTCGGGCAGTTGTTCTTTAATGCGCGCCGCCGCCACGATGCCGTTGGAATCATGCTCGGTGCATACGTCCATCAGTATCATGTCCGGGCGCTCCTTGAGCGCGACACCCAAGGCCTCGGAAGCATCGGCAATGGCGGAAACAACGGTCATATCGGGCTGGTCGCCAACGGAGCGCGCCAGGCTCTCGCGCAGGATGGCCTGGTCTTCGACTATAAGGACGCGGATCATGAGCTTCTCCTTTGGACCGTAGCGTTGGAGGCGAGCGGGATGGACACCGTAAGCGTGAAGGGCGGGGCGGCATGGATTTCCAGGCAGCCGCCCAGATCTTGCGCGACATGCCTCATACCTGGGATACCCGTTCCCTCGCGATACGATACGGGTGCAGGCGCGCCGTCGTTAGAAACGACCATCCGCGCGACAGTGCCGTCTTCTGTCCCCTCCTGCCACAGGCGCACATGGACCTGATGGGCCTGTGCATGCTTGGTGGCATTGGTCGAGGCCTCGCGGATAATCTGCAGAAAGGCTGCGGCGACACGCGCGTCGCTTGGCAGCTCACCCTCCACATCGATCTGCACGCTCACCAGGCCAAAGGCATGGACGATATCGCCCAGTTGCTCTGCCGGTTCGGTGTCGCCTCCGCTGCGCAGATCGGCAGCGATTGAGCGCAGCAGCGGGTCGATCTGCTCGAGTGACTCATCGTCCAGACGCCCCTCCTCCAAATAGCGATGAAGAATGGACAGGCGCTGCCCGATCACATCGTGAACGCGGGCTCGCATACGTAGGTAGGCCGCATTGTCGGCAACCTTTTTAACTTCTTCGATCTGGGACTGGAGCTCTTGGCCCGCAAGCTCAAGCAGGTGGTTTGCTTGCGCCAAGCGGTCGTAGGCGTGTGCGTATTCCGTCACGTCCAGTCCGATAATGCGCTCAAAGAGGCGGCCCGAAACCATAACCTCGTCGTGCACAAATAGGCGAATCTCGGCGGGAGAAATCTCGATCACCGCGCGAGCCTCACCAAAACGGTCCAAGTTAATCCGCACGCGGTTCCTACTGCTTTCGGGCATTTGCATGCTAAGTTTGCGCAGGTCGTTCCATGTGCCGCTCATGTCACCTAGATCGGTGGGCATATGAAGTTCCACCAGGTTTTTGCGCATGCAGCGGTTCATGAGCAGCGGACGGCCCCTCGGGTCCAGATACAGGATGCCCACGGGAATCACGTTGATGGTCTCAATCGTCGAGAACGCGGTGATATCCTCCTGGCGGTTACGGACGTCCATCAAGAGCGCCGCGATGGAACGGAACAGGAAGAACGCTCCCTCTGCGATAAGGACAACGGTCCACGCCGAGCCCATGGCAAAAACCACCGGCGGCGTCACAGCGACAACAAGCAGCAGCTCGACCAGCATGACGGGGCGACGATAGCGCACCATAAGCACCACGCCATAGGCAAAGATTGCGGCATTGAGCCACAGCACTCCGCCCATTGCCCTGGCGCAAACGTCAAGCGGCGCCACCAGATACGAGCCAGACGACGCGAACAGGATAAGCGCCGAAACCACCAGGTGAAGCACGAGGCTCGCCTCGTAGGTGCAAACCGCCTTACGGTTATAGGACGAGCGGCGCGATGCGATGAGCGGAACGTGGATCGTCTGCAGGCACGCAGCCAGGGCAAAGACAATATCGAGTGCAACGATTTGGGGAAGGATGAGCGAAATCTGCATCGTCACTCACCCGCCCTCGGCATCAAGACGATCATGCGCAGCTGGCCGGGCTCGCCCTCAAGGCGGTATGCCACGTTGCGCCCTTGCAGAGCGCTTTCGAGCTCTTGCGCAGCGGGCGTCTGCGAAAGATCTTCATCATCGTTGGAAAAAAGCGTGGCACGCAGCTCGACACTGCACCGGTCATGGTCGCCCAAGTGATACATAAGCGCCGGATGGTCGGTGGTGTAGGCAAAAAACGCAAAGTCATACACGCAGTCGTACAGGGCGCTTACCGTACTGGCGTGCAACGGGCGCCGTATGGCGATAATCGAGGCGCAATCGATATCGATGGTGCGCAGGTCGCTTGCGAGCTCGTTGGCAATGAGCTGAATGCGGTCGCGATCAAAGCCGCTCTCCCCGTGCTGCGCCAACGTGAGTGACCCCTTGCGCTTGCAATAGGCGACGAGCATCTTGGCGCGCTGCAGCATGCGGTAACGCTCGTGCGAAGACACTTCGTCGGTCAACGGCGGCAGCGAGCTCAGCAGGTCATACATCCCTTCGAGCGCGCGGGCAAGCGCTTGATCCACGTCTTGGACCAGCAAGGTCTCGGCCTCTTGATCTGCCAAATGCGTCTTAAGGTCGTAGTCGGCGGCGAGCAGCTCATTTTGACGCTGCAGTTCCATGCGACGATGTGCCAGTTCACGGTTAAGCTCGTTGAGCTCCGACACGTCTTGGGCGAGCAGGGCCGATCCGCCCAGCAGTGGAAAGGCACGGTACATCACATCGGGATCGGACGCCACGGCAAAGGCATGGGCGCGGCCGTGCTCCTGGGTCCGCAACTCCTCGCGCACGCCTACCGGCGTTGGCTTTGACACCGGCGTGGCATAGACCTCCTGCAGGTCGCGCGTTAGAACTTTGAGGTCAAGCGGCAAGGTGTCGAAGATGCCGGCGATGTCGTGATACGACGGAACGACACCGCAATCGAGACAGATTTCCATCGCCACCACGCACAAGACGCAATAGATGAGCGAGAAGTTGAGCCTCCATGCCCAGGGCACGCGCAACGCATATGAGATGGCAAAGAACGCGCCGCCCAGCAGCACGAGCGCCGCCGTGCCCGAGAAACGTTGGATGCGAAAGGACGAGGACCGGCCCACCAGGATAAAAAAGGCCACAAAGTCAAAAGCCGTCCACACGAGGACGGCGAAATAACCCCAGCCGTACGTGTAATCGTTACTCCAGGTGTCGCTTGTACGGTCAAAGCGGAAGACCTGCTGGTGAAAATCGTTGGTGAGCACAAATCCGATAAGCAGGATGGCCACAATCCACAGCGCAGCGCAGTAGCGGCGACCCAGGCGGTGTTGCTCCAGGCCCGCAAGGCGCAGACCACACAACTGGTAGAGCAGCGGAATGAGCGTCATGGGCACGTAGTACAGGTACCACAGCACAGTGGCATAGAACGGCGTGAACGACTTGTACTTGAGAATGACTTCGATCATCCACAGGGCGCAGATGGTGGCGATGGCAACAAGGCGGCGGCGCAACACATAGTCCAAACAGCGCAGATAGACCGATACGCCCCAGATCGAAAATACAATTGCGGCGACAAGCAGCGGCAGAGAGCTCGAATGGACGAGCGCATCCACGACCTCTTCGGACACCTTGCTATAGGCGGGCACGGCGTTAGAAAGTTTGGGGTCGAAGGCGAACAGCGCCGGCAAGACCGCCAAAAGCATGAGGAACAGCGCGGTGATGGCGCCGGCGATAGCAAAGACGCGATGACGGTACACCTGATGTGTTATGCCAACAAGGAATCGCGGCATGGCGAAGAGCCTGCCACCCCTGGGATCCGCAACCGGCGCGGTCCGGGCGGCCGCGTGGCCGATATGTCGCTCGCGGGTACCCATAGTACTTTTAGTGTATCGACAGATGGGTCAAAAAAGCGGGCCGCATGTCCCAAAATCCGCAGACGGCAAGACGCCCGGCAGCCTCCCCCGTCTGGCACTTCCCGATATCCGCCCGCCCCAAACCACCGCAAAGGGGACAG
>CAJKZO010000066.1:0-10369 GCA_905204365.1 uncultured Collinsella sp. | reverse complement strand
AGCTGCAGGCCGACATCAACAACGTCATTGCCACCAAAGCAAACGACCTCATCGCCAGCATCAAAGAGTAGCTAATTTGCGGAGGGCGTTATCTAGGGTGGCGGCCACGATCAAGGGGTCGTCGGTACCGGCGAAGAGGCGGATGGTGCTCCCCTGCTTGCCACGTGGGGCCGAAAGACGCGTCGTTGCACCGCCGGCGGGCGATGTGCGGAATTCGTCCGGCAGTATGCTGAAGAATTCGCCCGCGGTGCAGTCCATCAGGTCAAACTCTACTGCCGGGCCAAAACCGTGCTCCAAGGTGCCGGTCGCGATGGCATGATCGGGATGCGAGCTCAGTCCGGGATAGCGCACGCTGCGCACCATCTCGTTGGCGGCCAGATACTCGGCTAGCGCACGGGCGCGATCGAAATGCGCCTGCATGCAGACATCGAGCGAGTCCAGCCCGCGCTCCAGTACACCGGCCTCGTCAGCAGGCATATCAAGCTTGGCCAAGCTACAGCCCTCAAGCAGGGCATGCGCGCACTCAGCCGCGGCATCCACGCGATGGCGCTTGAGCTGCGAGCGCGCGACCGATACGGCAACCAACTTGCGCGGAGCCTTGCCGTCGCGCACGCGGTCGAGCGCCTCGAGCGACAGCACGGCACCCAACCGCAGCGGATCGCAGCCAAAAGCCGACGCCACTGTGTTATCCACCACAAACAGCGCATGGGCCTCACGAGCAGCGCGGCCGAGAGCGCGCAGATCGGGCACACGCAGACCAAACCCGCCGATGGAGTTCACAAACCACCACAGGTGCGGCCCCTCGGCATCAAACGAAGCATCAAAATCCTCGGACGCGGCAGTAAACGTCGCAACCGACGGCGGGTCCACAAGCACAACATCACAGCCTTCAAAGCCGTGCGCAAACGCATCGGCAAAGTCATCCGCAAAGGCCACCAGAAGGTCACCGGGACGCACAATACCCAGCAGCGACAGAGCCGCCGGCACATGCGGGGCCGCAACAAGACGCGCCTCGCGCGCACTGGACCTCAAAGCCCAGGCCTCTTCTAGCTGCTGTACATCCACACGGCACCGTCCCTTCATAAGCAAAAACCCACGATGCGGGTGTTCCCCGCATCGTGGGCAACGGCTGCAGTATAGCGCCGATATGCGACGAAACGCCTAGATGTTGAGCGTGTGATAGTTCACGCTCGCACCCGGAGCGTCAACGGTCACGCCATAGGCCTCAGGATAGATGCGCGTCGAAAACACGAGCGCGCCATCATTCACGAACACCTCGACCGACGAGACATCGCCAACAATACGCACGTTGCGCACCTCATCGACGTGCTCCCAGCGCACGGTACGACCGCAGCCGGCAGAAGCGCGACCCTCATCGGTAAATCGCATCTCAAAGCGCGAGGGCATTTCGTCCCCAGCGGGCACAAACGCCAGCTTCAGCTCGCCACCAACGGTCGCGGTAAACGCGCCGTCGATAACGTCGACAACAACGTCAAAGCAGGTATCGCCAGCAACCTCCAACGAGCCCTCCCCCACACGCACCGAGGCATAATGGAGCTCGATCTCGCGCGCCGGCTGCTGCAGCACCACGCCGTCGGAACCGGCCGTGAGCTCACGCGGTACCGTCATGCAGTGCTGCCAGCCGCACGCCACGGTGGGTGCGTTGTCATAGGTCGGCTCATCGGGCATGCCCATCCAGCCAATCAGAATGTGGCGACCGTCCTCGGCCGTAAACTCCTGCGGAGCATAGAAGTCAAAACCGGCGTCCCACAGGCGGAACTCGCCCAGCTCATAGGTACTGTCACCACCGGTGATGTCACCTGTTACAGGCATATAGCCAGCGGCGTATACGTTGCCGCGGTCCCAACGACCGCCCTCAAGGCCCTGGGGCGAGAAGGACAAAAATGCAGCGGTATCGCCATTCGCATCGAACTCGATATAGCCGGGGCATTCCCACATAAACCCAAAGCGCTCGGGCGTGCAAACGCGGCTCTCGAGCTCCCAGCTCAACATATCGGCCGAGCCATACACCAGGATCTCACCCACATCGCGCCCGGCACCCTCGCCGTGCATCGCACAAAAACGGCTCTCGATATGCGGTCCATCCACGCGACGACGCGCGCCCAGCACCATGTGATAACGCCCGTCCGCGTCACGCCACACCTTGGGGTCGCGCACGTGGCAGGTCAAATCCTCGGGATAATCCTCGGAAGCCAGCACCACACGCTTGGCGCCGAACGCCTGACCGTCGGCGCTCTCCACATAGACGGTATCGGCGCGGCGGCCGGTATTGACGTAGTCGTACGTGCCGTCTGCATCGGAAAGTTTAACGTTGCCTGTGTACAGTACGCGTATGCGGCCGTCCTCGGCAAGCGCGGAGCCCGAATACACACCGTGGCAATCGAACGGCTCGTCGGGCAGCAGCGGAGCGCCAACATAGTCCCACGTCATAAGGTCGCGGCTCGTCGCATGGCCCCAGGCCTTAACGCCGCCATCGACATCAAACGGCGCATATTGAAAATAAGCGTGGAACACGCCGCCTGCTTGGCAAAGACCGTTGGGGTCGTTGAGCCAACCCGCCGGCGGCATAATATGGAAGTGCTGGCCATACGCGCCATGACCGCACTCAGAGGCGGCGGCGTCAACAGCGGCAACCAGCTTTGCAAGGTCGCGACCAAGTGCATTAGACATATCAAAGTCCTAACGGATCGAAAGTAACAAGGCGCCAGAGGTCGGCACCAGATACGGTAAACGCCCGCGAGCATACAACCCGCGGGCACCCCTCAATCAAAAGCTCTTAGGCCTGCTCGGAAGCCTTGGGCTCGTCCTTGTACAAGACAAACGAGATAGCAAAGGACACGACCGCGGCGACCGCAAACATGATCGCGTACTGCACGGGTTGGGCCAGGCACAGCAGGATACCGAAGATACCGGTAACGCCCGTGCCGGAGGCAGCCAGCGAAGTGAGCGCGCAGACCAGGGCACCGCAACCGCCGCCGATGCAGCCGGCGATGAAGGGCTTAAAGAAGCGCAGGTTCACACCAAAGATGGCAGGCTCGGTAATGCCCATGAAGGCGGACAGGGCCGAAGGAAGCGCCAGACCCTTGATCTTGGCATCGCGGGTCTTAAAGGCAACGGCGAGTGCGGCGCCACCCTGAGCGATGTTGGCAGCACTGGCGATGGGCAGCCAGTAGGTCACGCCGTACTGGGCAAGCTGGCCCAGGTCGATGGCGGTGTACATCTGGTGGATACCGGTAACGACCGTGGGGGCATAGAACAGGCCGACGATAAAGGAACCGATGCCGAAGGGCAGGGTCAGAAGGGCCTGAATCAGACCGAGGATGGCGTTCTCGGCCCAGACAAAGATGGGGCCGACGGCAACGAGCGTCACGAGCACGGTAACGAACACCGAGACAAGCGGGGTCACAAAGAGGTCGAACATCTCGGGAACGATCTTGTGCAGACGCTTCTCGAGGAAGGCCAGAATGGCGCAGGCGATAACGATGGGGATCACATGACCCTGATAGCCGACCCACTCAAAGCTGTACACGCCGGGGATGACGTTGACCATGGTCTGCACGCCCTCGGAGGCAACCGTATAGGCGCTCTGCAGCGAGGAGTTGATGAATGCACCACCGACGACGGCGCCCAGATACGGGTTGGCGCCAAAGGCCTTGGCGGCGGAGTAACCGATCAGGATCTGCAGAATGCCAAAGGACGTGCCCGAGACTAGGTCGGCGATCTTATAAATAAAGTTATTGGTGTCGAGCGCGATAAAGCCGTTGGAGGCCATAAAGTTGAGGGCGCTCATAATGCCCAGCAGCAGGCCCGAAGCCACGATGGCGGGGATGATGGGGACAAAGACGTCGCCGAGCACCTTAATGGCACGCATAAAGATGTTCTGCTGCTGCGCCGCTGCCTCCTTGACCTCGGCCTTGGTGGCAGCCTCGACGCCGCTGAGCGCAATAAACTCGTCGTAGACCTTGTTGACGGTGCCAGTGCCAAAAATAATCTGGAGCTGGCCCTGGGCCTCAAAGCCGCCCTTGGCGCCGTCGATATTCTCGAGGGCCTCCTTGTCGACCTTAGCGTTATCGGCAATCACAAGGCGCAGACGCGTGGCGCAGTGTGCGGCCGAAACAACGTTGCCGGCGCCACCGATGTTGTCGAGCACCTCTTGGGCTGATTTGCGGTAGTCCATGACTTCCCTTTCCTCCAACGGGCGCATCTGCACCCGGCCATCTTTGACACTTACACTGTAATCGTTTTCAGTCTCATATGTCTGTAATCGTTTTCACAGTAGGGTGAACGGTAGGAAAAAGCCGGCGAAAGGTAGTTTTAAAGCAAAAAGAGGCGGCTCAGAGGCAGACAGACGTGCCCAAAGCCTAGACATTCATAAGCTGATGGCCGAGCTTGAGCGTCTTTAGACCACTCTCCCCCTCCACGCCATCGAGCGTGTTGAGCAACATATTGGTCGCCTCGACGCCACTGGTCAGGTAGCCATAATGCACGGTGGGAATGCCGCCCGTCAGCGCGCGCAAAAACGCGTTGTCGCCAAAACCGCTCACGCGGTGTATGCCCTCGCCCATACCGCGAACCTCATCGATGGCACGCAGCGCGCCCGCCGCCATGGTGTCGGTCGCGCAGGCGACAAACGAAACATCGGGGGCATCGGCAAGCAGCTCGCGCGCAGCGCGATAGCCCGAGTCGAGCGTAAACGAGCCCAGGCGAATCAAGGCAGCATCGAGTGGGTTACCCGCGGCGCGCAAACCGGCCTCAAAACCGCGACGGCGTTCATAACCAGCCGCGCGGTCTTCTTCGGTAACTCCAATGTAGGCAATCTTGCCGTCCACGCGACCCGCAAGCGCACGGCCCAGCTCAAAGGCAGCCTCGTAATCGTCGTGATAGACGCACGCCGCACCCTCGACATGCTGGCCGATCAACACAATGGGCACACGGCACGACTCAATCGCGCGACGGTGCTCGTCGGTGATCATGGTTGCCACCAGCACAATGCCATCGACCGGGTGGTTTTGGAATAAATCGAGGTACTCGAGCTCGCGATCGGGGGCGTTATCGGTATTGGCAAGCAGCATCTGGTAGCCACGGCGACCGAGCACCTGGCCAATACCGGCGGTAATGCGGCTCACGGATTCCGAGTTGATCTTGGGCACGATGACGCCGATGAGCTTGGTGGAGCCGGTGCGCAGCGCACGAGCCTGACTAGAACGCACGTATCCGGTCAGCTCAATCGCCTGCTTAATGCGCTCGGCCTTGTCCGCCGATATGTACCCACCATTGAGGTAGCGCGAGACGGCGGCGCTCGAAACGCCGGCCAGCTCGGCCACATCTTTCATCTTTACCACGAGAACCCCTGTCGTTGAAATCGCTTTCACCATAATACCTGTTCGTTCCGGCGTTCTGACGAACGCCGGACTACTCGACGCTGCGCGGGTATCTGCCGGACGATCTGCCGCTCAAACCGTCGCTCGCGTACATGAAGTACGCGTCGCTCCTCTTTCGCGGCACCTCGCCACGACAGCCGCCCGCTCGCTGACGTATGCTCGACCAGGAGCGCCCATTTGCTCGCTAGGGTTCTACCCGTGGTACTCGCCGTTGTACTGGATGAGCGTGAGGTCCTCAACGCCGTCGAGCGCACGGATAGCGTCGGCATAGGGCATATCCACACCGTCCGAGAACACCTCGGCGGCCATTTCGACCTTGTCGCCGCGCATGGTCTTGGACTTGACGGTGAACTTGGTGCGCCCAAATGCACGCACGATATCGTCGCCGGTGGTCTGGCCCGTGTAGTGGATGACCATCATGTACACGCGCGACTTGTCCTGGTGACTCGCAAAGCCGGCGATCATCACCACGATCACCACCGCCGTGAGCCCCACGAGCGCGTACATGCCGGCGCCGGCCGTAATGCCCGTGGTAATGGCCCAAAACAGATACAGCAGGTCGAGCGGGTCCTTGACCGCCGTACGGTAGCGGACGATGGACAGAGCACCGACCATACCGAGCGAGATGACCACGTTTGTCGAGATCGCGAGCGTGACCATGCAGGTGAGCACACACATGCCCACGAGCGTCACGGCAAAGCTACGCGAATACACCACACCAGTAAAAAAGCGCTTGTACACGTAATAGATCAGGATGCCCATGGCGAGCGCCACGAGCAGCGAAAGGCCAATCTTGGCAGGGTCAACCTGGCCAAACGCCTCCAAGACGGAGTTCTTAAAAAAGTCCCTAGTGCTCATGGTCTAAATATCCCCTCGGTTCCCAAAATCCGATTCCCAGTAGTTAAATCCGCGAATGTAGGCGGTCTTGTCGTAGCACAGGCAGTACTAGGAGACCGCCGTAAGCTCGGCTGCGACCGGAGGCACCAAATCGCGCACCAGTTGCGGGCAGAACTCGGTAAACTTGACCTCCATCACCAGCTTGCCGGGCTCCAGCACGGGCAGCGCGGGCAAGGTAGCGTCAAAGATGTCAAAGCTACCCACCGCGGCACGCACGTTCATGTCAAACGTGATGCGCACAGTGCCCTCGTCCATCACCCACGGCTCGCGCTCATAGTCCACGATGGTCCGCGGGCGCATCATGTTGCAGATACACTCGATGTAGAACTCGCGACAGAGCGGATAAGGGCTCCTCAGCAAAAAGTCGTAGTCGCCAGCCAGAATCTGCTCAAACTCACCGCGCGTAAGTGGCGCATCCTCCTTGTAAATCCAGCTACCGTACTTCTTTTTGCGCTCGAGCTTAATCACCTTGTCGCTGCCGTTATAGATGCGCACGCGATACTTTTTGCGCATGAGAATACCGGCGTCTTTTTCCTCGTAGGCCGAGTTGCAGTAGTCATCAAAATACAGGCTGCGAATAGTGTAACCGCCCGCTCGCGCATGCTTGTCCAGCTTAAACACCGGCGCCATGCGACAGGCAAGCGCGGCGTGCTCGCCCTCGTTAATGAGATATTTGAGCTCGTGGCGGTAACGCTCCTGCGTGGTACGCACAGGCGGAGCCGCCAAGCGCTCAAGCAGCGCGCTAGCCCTCCTCATACGTGTCCTCCACGACCTTACCGCCGTCTTGCACGTAAAAACACTTCATGCCGTAGTGCTTGCCGTCGTCAGTCACATAGTAGTCAAACGCATCTTGCGTAAAGCCGTCGGAGTTGGCGGCACGCACGCGCACAAAATACTGGCCGGCATCGGGCGCATCGCAGGTCACCTCGGGAAGCAGCACGTCCTCGGCCTTAAAGACCACGTCGCTTATGGCATAGTCGCGCGCAAGCTCTACGGTGTAGCGAATGTCGCGCGCCTCAAAGTCGTAGGACGCATCCCAGTTAATGCGCAGCTTACCGTTATCGATCTGCGGCACGCCGATGTAGAACGGCATGGACTTTTTAAAACTCTCGCGAAAGCTCTTGTAGTTCTCCTCGATCTCGGAGGGAATCGCCGCGGCGATCTGCTCGTATTGATCCTTGGTGACAGGAAGATTATCGATATCGGGCGAAGAAAAGACTAGGGATTCAGTTACCTCACGGTAGTGCTTGATCATCTTGGTCAGGCGAGTCTCGGTCAAATACGATCGCAAGTCCTTGACGGCACGGTCGAGTTCGCTGCGGAACGACTTGCTGCGCAACGCGCGGTTAAACAGCACGTTGCCCCAGTAGTTGCTTGCACCGCGCTCCCAGCTCGCGTAGTCCGAAAACCCGGTAAGAGAAAGCTCGAGCTTACGCAGCATGCCGTCGTTATCCCAATCCAAAAAGTACCAGGTATTTGAGTTGAGAGGGCTGTACAGATAGCAGTTGCGGTTCTGCGTATCGCAGTTGCCCGTCAGGATCTGAAACGCCAACCAATAGACCAAGTTCTCGGTATCAAAGTAGGTGTCGAGCACGTCGTCGTTCTTTTGCGATTCGTCGTTGAGCGCATCGAGCATCTCGATGAGCTTGGTGTGGTCCGTATCGCCCTTAATCTCGAGCATGCCCTCAAAGTTTACCTGGCTGTAGTCTGGATCGTCGGCAAGCTTAATGGTGTCCTCGTAGCGATGGAAATCGAAGTTGTTCACCTTGTACAGATGCCCGTTCTTATCCAAGCCATGCGCCTTAAGCGCCGTCTTGTTGAGCTGCTCCACCTGCGTAAACAGGCCGTAGTCCTCAAAGGTATCGTTGGACTTTTCGGTCTGGTCGCACACCCACAGATGCACAAACTGCGTGCGCAGGCCCATCATCTGGGGAATCCCACGGATAAGGTCGTAGGCCATCTTGTTGCGAAAACGCACACCCTCGCCCATGTGCTTGTTGAGTGCAATCGCGCGCTGTTGGCGCCAGGTACCCTTGCCCTTTTTGAGCTCCACCTTGTAATTCTTTTGCGAGTTCATGCTCGACGTCTGGCCACGCACCTGCACGGTAGCATTGGGCGCTTCCTCGCCATAGCCAACCTCGCTGGCCACCGGACCGTCTTCGTCGCCCGGCTGCAGCAGGCCCATAACCTGATAGCGCGTCACGCCCATGTCGGCATAGTCATACACCGAGTACGTATTGATCTCTGCCCAGCTGTGGTCGGTGTTCTCGGAGCTGTTGCCGCGCGAGACCGTCAGGTACATGGTCACAATGCCCGAGTCGTCGTAAACCTCGTACAGCTCGTCCTTATCGCGCAGGTGCTTGGACTGGTCGGAGGCCTCGGCCTTTTTTATCTTATCCTGCTTTTTGACCTTTTTGGTCGAGGAGTCTTCCTGCACCGAGCAGCCCGAAAGCAACAGCGCACCGGCAGCCGCCTCAAACAGGCGACGGCGGGACATCATTCTATCGGTCATCAGAACCTCCCCAATGCTTGCGATACACGTGAACTACTGCGCGCTCAAACGCGCCATGTGGCTCACCCTTATGGCGACCTTCCTCATAGCGCTGCTCGGCACGGTCGAGCAAGCGGCCCAGCTGTGTAAAGTGACCCGTTTTGACGGTCGCCACAATGGGCTGCTGGCTCAGGATACGATACGGCAAGTTGGCGGTATAGGTATCGCGCCGCAGCAGCGCCACGATAAAAAACACTGCTGCACCCAACAAAAAGCCAAAGCCGTAAAACTGCTGCGGTAAGAGCAGAGAAACGGCAGTCGCCAGCCCGGCCACACCGGCAAACAACCCCGAGGCCAGCACGGCCCCCTTGTAGTCGGTAAAGTACAGCAAGATGAGCAACACCGTATTGCCCACGGCATACAGGCCGTAGCCCACGCACAACGTGCGAAAATACCCGTGCATCAGGTTATTAAAGCCCAACGGTAGGGCCGACAGCACCGTGGTCTCGAGCGAGATGACCGCCGCCGTCACAAACAGCTGCTTGAGCGCACAAAACCGCAGTTCTCGGTTGAGCGTGGCAAGCATTTCCTCCTCGGCCACCACAATGTCGCCCACCACGCCGCCGTCGTTGAACAGGCTGTAGTAGTCGCGGTAGCGCGGATAGAAATTGACCTCGACCGAGACGACAAAGTTGACGGACGTGACCAGGATCGTCAAAAACGCGATGAGCGCCGGCACATCGTGGTAGGGCGCACCATAAAACAAGCCCTTGACCTGCACACCAATGGGACCGGCCCATATTATCACCAAGTGCGCAAAGAGGCCCAGGTTGGTAAACAAGCCCGTGAGCGCCAGCGGCATAAACTGATCAAGCCACCGTAAATAGAGCCAGGGGCTGCGATCGCTCTGCGGAAAATACCGGTACAGCAGCACCACGTCCCAGGCGAGCATGACGCCGTAGCCCAGAGCAATTGATGCCAACAGGCCCTCGACCGGCGGCAGTCCCAGCGCCAGCGCGGCCAGGAAGCACAGGCACGCCACGCCAATGGCAGCCGCAAAGCTGCACAGGATACCGCGGTAATCCTTGATGACCGTGAGGTAACTCATGCCGTTCCAGTTGACGATCATAATGTTGAACAGCCACAGGCACAGCAGCCCCTGCAGCAGCGTGGCGCCCGAGAACAGCAAAAAGACGCCGTAGAGCACCGTGCCCGCAACGAGCATAATGGCGTTGGAGCCCCAAAACGAAGGTAGGATCTCATCCTCGCGCTCGGCAAAAAGCATATCGGCCAAAAAGCGCGTGACCGGCATAGAGAAAAAACTCGCGAGCGTGAGCGACGCCAGCAGCGTATAGGTCACCATGCACACCAGCAGATCTTGGTTGGCACGGCCCACACCCCACAGACCGCACAGCACCAAGATACCCACCTGGAGCAGCACGCCCAGCAGCATGGGGCCCGTACACACAATGCCGGCGTAGCCATAGGCGCGCATCGTGGCAAACAGACCCTTGCGCCTAAACAGGCGCTGGAGCTCAAAACCGATTCCGGCCACCGGCTACTCCCCCTCTCTGGACAG
>CAJKZO010000065.1:0-10530 GCA_905204365.1 uncultured Collinsella sp. | reverse complement strand
GGTCACCAAGCACAACCTCAAGTACCGCCGCTACTACCACCAGTTCGACTACTAATTTCATTTGGGGGAAACCGCAATGAGGCAATACATCTTTGCCAGCCACGCGCATTTTGCGACCGGCATCAAAGAGAGCACCGAGCTGCTCTCAGGCGCGCGCGATAACGTCCACGACCTGTCGATGTTTGTCGACGGCCGCACCGACGTCGCCGAGGAGGCCGCCAAGCTCCTGGCGACCTTCGACCCCGCCGACGACGTAATCGTGTGCACCGACCTGTTTGGCGGCAGCGTCAACAACGAGTTCACCAAGATCGTCCAGACGCGCCCCAACACCTACCTGGTTGCCAACATGAATCTGCCGCTGCTGATCCAGCTGCTCTTTTCGGACCAGGAGGCTCCCGCCGATCAGGTTATCCGCGAGATCCTCGCGGCTGACGACACGCGCGTAAAGTTTGTCAACGACCTGCTGACCGATGCGGATGACGAGGAAGAGTTCTAGTCACCGCCTGCTATTAATGGGGCCGGGTTTCCGGCATGAGACCTTTGGGGGTCAATCATGATTCAACTGCTTCGCGTCGACCATCGTCTGCTTCATGGCCAGGTGGCCGTCTCTTGGGTCCAGGGCTTGGGCTCTGACTGCATCTTCTGCGTTGGCGACAAGGTTGCCAACGATCCCGTCTGGAAGACTACGCTCAAGATGGGAAAGCCGGCCAACGTCAAGCTCGTCATCAAGGACATGGAGCACGCCATCGAGGCCATCAACTCCGGTGTTACCGATAAGTACAAGATGATCATCTGCGTCGCCAGCATCGCCGAGGCCAAGCAGCTTGTCGACGGCTGCCCGCAGATCACCTCCATCAACCTGGGCAACACCAAGTCCAAGGACGAGCAGCGTCCCGATGCCCGTAAGATCTCCCGCCAGATCTTTGTGACTGCTGCCGAGGAAGAGGACATTCGCGAGCTCGTCGGCCGCGGTGTCGAGGTCGAGATTCGCGCTCTGGCCGACGACCCCAAGGTCGATGCCCTAAGCGCCCTCTAATTGGGAACCACGGGCGGCGCGCACGGCGCCGCCCCTATTCGTGGGCGTACCGGATAAACGCTTTACCCGTTACCCCCATCTACCGTTCACCGGGAGTACACGCCCGTTGAGCGATTGGTATTAAATAGTTTTCGCATGACTATATAATTGGTATCAAATCATTTGCACCGGTTTAGGTGTTAACAGCACACCGGTACAAGCTGGATCTGTCTAGGCGATTGTCGGCATGGAAAAGGGCGCGCTGACAAGTCGGGAATCGCCGCGCGGATCCAAGAGGGATCAAAGGGAGGAACAATGCTTGTTCAAGCGATCCTCATCGGACTTATCGCTGCCTTCGGTAAGCTCGATTATCAGCTCGGTACGCTCTATGCGTTCCGCCCGATCGTTCTGTGCCCGCTCGTCGGCATAGTCCTCGGGGACCTGCAGTCCGGCCTCGCCATCGGTGCGAGCCTCGAGCTGCTCTTCATGGGTTCTATCTCCATCGGCGCTTACGTGCCGCCCGATGAGTGTATTGGCGGTGTGCTCGCCTGCGCCTTCGCTATTCAGCTGGGCCAGAGCACCGAGGCCGCTATCGCGCTCGCGATGCCCATCGCCACTCTGTGCCTGGCCATTAAGAACGTCGTCAACGCCGGTATGCCCCTTCTGGTCGACCGTGCCGACGTCTTTGCCAGCAAGGGTAACCTCAAGGGTATCTACGCTATGCACTGGATTATCGGTCTCGTGATTGTCGTCCTGGCCTTTATCCTGTGCTCGGTCTCCTTCTATCTGGGTGCCGACGCCGTTCAGGGCCTGCTCGACTTCATCCCGACGTTCGTCCTCGATGGCTTTGGCGTCGCAGCCAACATCCTGCCTGCCATGGGCTTCGCCATGCTCGGCCGTCTGGTGCTTACCAAGCAGCTCGTGCCGTTCTACTTCCTGGGCTTCCTGCTTTGCTCCTATGCCAACGTGCCCGTCCGCGGCGGCGCCCTGAGCGCTAGCAGCACCGTCATCGACTAGTACGACCTGCTGGGCCTTGGTGGCGCCCAGTCCCAGCTTTCTGTGGAAGGGGATGAGGACGATGACTTCTAATTCCGAGAACCAGATTACTCGCTCCGACCTCATTAAGAGCGCCGTGAACACCGGCGCCCTGGGCATGGAATTCTCCTGGACCTACTACAAGCAGATGAACATTGCCTTCTGCCTGATGGTCGCCAACATGCTCAAGAAGATCTATGCCGGCCGTCCCGATGATTACGCCGAGGCCTTGCACCGTCACAGCGCATTCTTCAACATCACCCCGCAGCTCGCTCCCTTCGTGGGCGGCATCGCGATGGCCATGGAAGAAAAGGTCGCTCGTGGCGAGGTTGAGCCCGAGAGCGTCAACGACATCAAGGCCGCCCTCATGGGTCCGCTTTCCGGCCTGGGTGACTCCTTCTTCCTGTCCACCCTGCGCGTCGTCGCCGCTGCCGTGGGCATCAGCCTGTGCCAGGCCGGCAACGTCTTTGGCCCCATCGCCTTCCTGCTCGTCTACAACATCCCGGCGTTCCTGATTCGTATCTTTGGCGCTATCAAGGGTTATGAGCTAGGCATTGGCTTCCTCGACGAGGCTCAGAAGACCGGCCTGATGCAAAAGATCATGGCCTGCGTCGGCATTGTCGGCGTCATGGTCGTCGGCGCCATGAGCAAGGACATGTTCTGGGCTTCGTTGCCCATCGCCATTGGTCAGGGCGACTCCGCCCAGACTCTCCAGGACATCCTGGACGGTATCATGCCCGGTATGCTCGGCATGGCCGCCTTCTGGCTCTACTATTGGCTGCTCTCCAAGAAGGTCAACCCGATGGTCCTGATCCTCTGCACCATGGTCGTGGGCATCATCGGCGCTTACTTTGGCGTGCTTGCCTAATATGTTCGAATCGCGCTTCCATCGCGTCTAACGGTTGCGTCGATCTTTGGGGGCTTGTCGCATCTGCGGCGGCCCCCTGTTTTTTAAAACTCCGTACGAAAGGGGAGGGCTATGGTCATACCCGAGCTTTCGCTCATGAACATCAACCATCGTTACTACAGCATCGAGACGTTTTTTAAGGCTGCAGGTGAGGCCGGCTATCGCAATATCGAGCTGTGGACCGGCTCGATGCACCTGTATGTGGATTGCCATGAGCACGATTCGGTGGATAAGATTCGCGATCTTGCCGCCCAATACGGTATCAAGATCGTGTGCGTGTGCCCCGAGCAGAACAACCCCAAGCCGTGGAACGTCGCGGTGCGCGGTGAGGCGGGCCAAAAACGCATCCTCTCGTACTTTAAGAATGTGATCGACGTTGCCGTTGAGTTGGGCGTGCCGCAGATTCTGGTGACGAGTGGTTGGGCCTATCTGGACGAGCCGGCTGAGGACGCCTGGGCCCGCAGCGTTGCCATGCTGCGCTCGGTGTGCGACTACGCCGATACGCGCGGTATTCGCGTCGCGCTCGAGGCCCTGCAGCCGTCGGAGTCCGTGTTGGTCAACACCGCACAGGATGTCGCGCGCATCCTCGAGGCGGTCGATCGTCCCAACCTGAAGGCCTGTATCGACTTTGGCGCCATGGAAGTTGCCGGCGACACGATCGACGGCTACTTTGAGGTTTTGGGCGACAAGATCGTTCACACCCACTTTGTAGATGTGGGCGGCGGCACGACGCATCTTGCCTGGGGCGACGGCGAGCGTGATATGCGTGCCGACCTCGAGGCACTCATGCGCCACGGCTATACGGGCTATGTCTCGGCCGAGACGTGTGATGGCCGCTACTATCAGGATCCGTCCAAGGCGACGACTCAGGTTATCGAGATGTATCGCCGTGTGACAGCGGAGATGGAAGCCGAATAACTAAACTGCGCGGTTGCGCCGGAAACGCTTGGGCGGGTCTGGCGCAACGCTTTTATAGCTGGCGAGTTGTGGGGAACCCGTTGGCAGTAGCGCTCGAAATAGACAACTATTGGCGTTGTAATACCACTCGGGCGAGGAAACCGACCGTTCGCCGCAAATCTCCGTGAGTTTGGATTGGTATTAAATAACAAGCAATCGTATGGCTATAATTGGTATCAGCAAGAAGCGCGATGTATAGAATTGCGCACATGTGATGGGAGGACACACATGAAGGAGACCGAGAAGATCGAGATCATGCACTTCGACCAGGAGGGCTACCTCGAGGACGGCAGGAACGTCTACGAGGCCGGCAAGAAGATGACCGCCCTGGCCGACCGCGTGCACGAGGAGGGCTACGACGCCGTCTTCCTGATGGGCGTCGGCGGCACCTGGGACGAGTTCATGCAGCTCGAGTACCTCATGAACAAGTTCGGCGACCGCGACCTCGAGGTCTACCTGATCCACGCCGCCGAGTGGAACGTCATGGGCCACAAGCGCATGACCGACAGGTCCGTCGTGCTGACCGCCTCCGAGTCCGGCACCACCCCCGAGGTGCTCGAGGCCGTCGGCAAGATGAGGGAGATGGGCGTGCGCGTCTTCGCCATGACCAACCCCGAGGGCAAGATCGGCCAGGCCGTGGGCGCCGAGAACTGCGTCATGATGGCCTCCGACCACGGCGCCGGCGGCTGCGAGAAGGGCTACTACCTCGCCGACTGCTTCGGCCTGCGCCTGCTCAACCGCCGCGGCTGCTTCCCCAAGTTCGACCTGTTCATCGAGCAGACGAAGGACGTCTGGAAGGACATGCTCGACATCCGCAAGCGCTTCGAGCCGCGCGCCGAGGAGCTCGCCAGGAAGTACGCGCTGGCCGACTACACCATGTTCATCGGCTCGGGCGCGCTGTGGGGCGAGACCATCCTGTACTCCATGTGCCTGCTCGAGGAGATGCAGTGGAAGCGCATCCGCCACATCACCTCGCACGACTTCTTCCACGGCACGCTCGAGCTGCTCGAGCCCGGCGTCCCGGTGTTCCTGTTCATGGGCGAGGACGAGTGCCGCGCCCTCGACGAGCGCGTCCGCGCCTTCCTCACCAGCGGCGTGACCGGCGACGAGGACTACGTCATCATCGACACCGCCGAGTACGCGATCCCGGGCCTGGACGACGACTTCCGCGTCATCGTGTCGCCGTGGATCCTGTCCGTGCTGACCACCGACCGCCTCGCGCGCAACTACGAGCTGGTCACCAAGCACAACCTCAAGTACCGCCGCTACTACCACCAGTTCGACTACTAAGAGCTGGTCACGGGTCCGATATCTTGGCTGGTTGATATCTCGATCCTGCACAAGGGCGTCCGCAATTGCGCGGGCGCCCTTTTTGCGTTGTGACAAGAGACTGCTGCTAACCGCTTGCCCTATGTTTCCAAATGAATACGGTGTGAGCCGAGGAGGACGATTCTCCCCGCAAACACTCTAGTATGCTAAAGTACCCAGAAAACCGGCGGAGCTATGCCGGTCTTCTGTTCTATACGAGGCACAGCATGAGGAGGCTCACCAGATGACGGCCACACCGTGGGGATTCCGGGACATATTGCCCGAGGAGGCTCAGGCGCGCGAGGAGATTGCGCTGACGGTGAAGGGCTGCTTCAGGGGGCATCATTACCTGCCGGTCGAGACGCCACTGCTCGAGGACAAGGGCTCACTCGAGGAGGGCGGCCGCATTGCGGACACGCCGTTTAAGCTCTTTGACGATGATGGTCGCCTGCTGGTGGTCCGTCCCGACAACACGCTGCCGATCGTTCGCCTGGTTTCGACTCGCATGCGCGCGGCCGATCTGCCGCTGCGCCTTCGCTATGAGGCGCCGGTGGTCCGCGAGTGTCAGCGCAATGCCGGCGGCTCGCGTCAGTTTACGCAACTGGGTTTTGAGCTTATCGGCGCGGGCGATACCGCGGGCGATGTCGAGATTGTCTCGCTCGTGGCCGAGGCCGTGCGCAAGTTGGCGCTGCCCGATGCGCGCATTATCGCAGGTAGCGTGCGTCCGTTTAAGGAGCTGCTTGCGGCGTGCGAGGATCGTGAGCTGGCTGCCGAGGCCCTGCGCTGCGTGCACGCCAACGACTTTGTGGGCCTCGATGCCCGCGTGGCGGTAAGCGTCGAGTCCGATGCCGTCAAGGCCGCCATTAGCGAGCTGCCGCGTCTGCACGGCGGTGCCGAGGTGCTCGACCGCGTGGACGCGCTGCTGGAGGCCGCCGGTATCGTCGCGCCGCTGACGCGCGAGCTGCGTGCCCTGGTCGAGGGCCTGGCACCCGAGGACGCCCAGGTGCTGTCGTTCGACTTCTCTATCATGAACTCTTTCGATTACTACACGGGCCTGGTCTTTAAGGCCTATGCCGGCGGCCTGCCCGATCCGGTGGGCTCGGGCGGTCGCTACGACTCTATCTTTACCGGCGCATTTGGCGACGGTATCGAGGTGCCGGCGGCGGGCTTCGCCTTTTCGCTCGAGCGCCTGGAGGCCGCGCGCACCTCGGCCGAGGACGCCGCTTCCGACGGCGATCACGCTGCGGGCCGTGGCGCCGAGGGCCCGCTGCGCATCGCCGTGCCCAAGGGCTCGCTTAAGGCCGACACGCTCGACGTGCTCGAGGCCGCGGGCTTGGACGTCTCTGAGCTGCGCGACCCCGGCCGTCACCTGATCGTGCGCGGCCGCGACACGCGTGCCGGCGAGGGCACGGTCGGCGATATCGAGTTTGTCATCGTGCGTCCCGGCGACGCGCCCGCCTTTGTGGGCTGCGGCGGTGCCGATTGCGGCATCTGCGGTTGGGACTCGCTCATTGAGGCAGACCTCAACCTGCTGCAGCTGGTCGACCTGGGCTACGGCCTGTGCACGTTTATCGAGGCGGAGCCCGCATGGCGCGCCGGCCAGGCCGAGCGCAACTATGCCCGCCGCGGGTCGCTTCGCGTGGCCACCAAGTACCCGCGCATCGCGAGCGCCTGGTATGCCGAGCGCGGCGTGAACGCCGATATCGTCTCGCTGCACGGTAACATCGAGCTGGGCCCCATTGTCGGCATGACCGATCGCATCGTGGATATTACCGCCACGGGTGCCACGCTGCGCGACAACGACCTGGTCATCACCGGGCGCATCATGGACTGCACGGCCCGCTTCTTTGTCAATCCGGGTGCCGCTCGCTTGGATCCGCGCGTACGCAATCTGGCAGATCGCTTGGCCGCGGCCGTTAAGGACAAGCATTTTGCGCCCGTCGCGGGCTCGGCACAATAGCGCGACCGCGCACGGGCGCCCCAACGTACGGGCTGCGGGCCGATTGGCGCCGCCACCCGGCCTCTCGTTTTTCGAACACAACCTCGACCGATAGGGGATACCGATATGAAGACCATCAAGCTTGCTCCCGGTGAGCGCCTCGTTACCAACCAGCTCAACCGCAAGGGCGTGCTGCCGCAAAACATCATCGACGCCGCCCGCGATATCGTGGCCAACGTGCGTGCCAACGGGGATGCCGCGGTGCGCGATTACTGTCAGCGTTTTGACGGCGTTGAGCTGCAGAGCTTCCGCTTGCCGCAGGAGCAGATCGATGCCGCGCTCGAAGGCCTTGACCCGGCCTTTGTCGCCGCGCTTGAGAAGGCCGCGCGCCAGATTCGCGAGTTCCACCAGCGCGAGGTCGAGCAGAGCTGGTTTACCACGCGTGTGGACGGCACGATGCTCGGCGTTAAGGTGACCCCGCTCGCGGCGGCCGGCATCTATGTACCGGGCGGTCGCGCGCAATATCCCTCCACCGTGCTCATGAACGCCATTCCCGCCAAGGTCGCCGGCGTCAAGCGCGTGGTTATGGTGACCCCGCCGCAAAAAGACGGCCTGATCAGTCCCTACACGCTCGCCGCGGCAAAGCTCGGTGGCGTGGACGAGATTTATATGGTGGGCGGCGCTCAGGCTGTAGCCGCGCTGGCGTACGGTACCGAGACCATTCCGCGCGTCGACAAGATCACCGGCCCGGGCAACGCCTTTGTTGCCGCGGCCAAGCAGATTGTCTCGGGCGACGTGGGAATCGACATGGTCGCTGGCCCCTCCGAGGTCTGCGTACTGGCCGATGCCACGGCCAAGCCCATGGTGGTCGCGGCCGACCTAATGGCCCAGGCCGAGCACGATCCGCTTGCAGCCTGCTATCTGGTGACCTGCGACGAGCAGTTTGCGCGCGAGGTCGAGGCTGGTATCGACATTCTGGTAGCGCAGTCGCCACGCGCCGAAATCACGCGTGCTTCGCTCGACAATGAGGGCACCATCGTGGTGGCCGCCGACATGGCTGCCGCCGTCGAGGCCGTGAACACCGTGGCGCCCGAGCACCTTGAGCTGCACTGCAAGGACGCGATGGGCCTGCTCGGCGGCATTCGCAACGCCGGCGCCATCTTTGTGGGCGCCTGGAGCTCCGAGCCGCTCGGCGATTATGTTGCCGGCCCCAACCACACGCTGCCGACCGGCGGCACGGCCATGTTCTCCAACCCGCTTTCGGTCGAAGAGTTCGTTAA
This sequence comes from uncultured Collinsella sp., assembly GCA_905204365.1. Taxonomy (GTDB): domain Bacteria; phylum Actinomycetota; class Coriobacteriia; order Coriobacteriales; family Coriobacteriaceae; genus Collinsella. The sequence continues at coordinate 2,089 of CAJKZO010000065.1, read as the reverse complement.
GCGCTCGAGCGTCATTTGCTATTCACCTGAGGGCCTGCTCTCCGACGCTCCCGCTACGCAGCGCCTGGCCGAGGCCGAGGGCCTGTGGGCGCACGCGCTCTCTGCCGCCCTGCGTCGTCGCGTGCTGGAGCAGGGCGAGGATGCCGTGAGTGCCGAGTCGCTGGCTGCGGCCGACCTGACCAAGGTCGCCTGGCCGGGCGACGCTGTGGCGACGGTCGCCGAGGGTGTGGACCTGGCGGCTGCAGGCTCGGGTGGCGCTGGCGCGACCGGCGAGGAGGCCTAACATGGCCGAACTTACGCCGCGCATGAAGGAACTCGTCCAGCCCTACCTGGCCGGCATTGAGCCCTATGATCCCAACTTTACGCCTACGCGCATCAATCTTTCGGCCAACGAGAACACCTATCCCGTGCCGGTCGGCGTGCGCGAGACAATCGATGCGGCCTTGGCTGCCACACCGCTCAACCGCTATCCCGATCCCATGTCCAACGACCTGCGCGATGAGCTTGCTGCCTGGCATGGCGTGGCACGTGAGAATATTTGCGTGGGAAACGGCGGCGATGAGCTGCTCTATAACTACCTGCTGGCGTTTGGCGGCGCGGGGCGGACCCTGCTCAACTGCCCGCCGTGCTTTAGCGAGTATGCGTTCTTTGCATCGCTCTGTCAGACCGAGGTGCGCGACGTGTGGCGCGACCCGGCGAGCTTTGAGCTCGACCAGGCAGCCGTGCTTGCCGCGGCGCCGGAGTGCAGCCTGGCCATCGTGACTTCGCCCAACAACCCCACGGGCGACGTGGCACCGCTCGACTTTGTCGCGGCCCTGTGCGATGCGTGCCCCGGCATGGTCATGGTCGACGAGGCCTACGTTGAGTTTGCGGACGATTCGTTTGGCGCGGCCACCACGGCGCAAGGCCTTATCGCCGAGCATCCCAACCTGGTGATTCTGCACACGCTGTCCAAGGCGTTCGGCGCCGCCGGCACGCGTCTGGGCTATGTGATCGCGGCGCCCGAGGTCATCGATGTGTTCGCGGCGATTCGCCAGATCTATTCGGTCAACGTGCTGAGCCAGGCGGCAGCACTTGCCTGCGTGCGTGCCCGTGATGCCTATGCACCCGTGGTGGCGCAGGTCGCATCCGAGCGCGAGCGCGAGCTGTGCGCCCTGTGCGCGATGGCTGCCGAGGGCCTGCCCGTGGAGGCATGGCCGAGCGCGGCGAACTTTGTGCTCGTACGCACGCCGCATGCTACGCGCGTACGCGAGCGTCTACGCGACGAGTATTCGATTTTGGTGCGCGACTTTAGCTATGCGCCGGGGCTCGCGGACTGCCTACGCATTACCGTGGGCACCCCGCAGGAAAACGACGAGGTGCTGGCTGCGTTCGCCGCGCTGGTGAAGGAGGAGATGTAGATGGACCGCTATGCCGAGGTGACCCGCAAGACGGGCGAGACCGACATTGTCGTAAAGCTCGACTTGGACGGATCTGGCGTGTGCGATATCTCGACCGGCGTGCCGTTTTTCGACCACATACTCAACGCTTTTGGTCGCCATGGTCTGTTCGATCTGACGGTGCACGCGGTGGGCGACGTGGAGGTCGATGCGCACCACACCGTCGAGGACACGGGTATTGTGCTGGGCGAGGCGTTTTGCCAGGCGCTGGGCGACAAGGCGGGCATTACGCGCTTTGCCGACGCGGCGATTGCCATGGACGAGACGCTTGTGATGGCTGCTGTTGATATTTCGGGCCGCGGGCAGGCCTACTGCGAGCTGCCCGTGCCGACCGAGCGCGTGGGCAGCTTCGATACCGAGCTGGCCGTCGAGTTCTTCTACGCCTTTGCGCGCGGCGCCAAGCTCACGCTGCACGTGCGCGAGCTGGCGGGCAGCAACTCGCATCACATTATCGAGGCCGCCTTTAAGGCCGTGGGCCGCACGATGCGCCATGCCTGCGAGCTCGATCCCCGCGTGCAGGGCATCCCCAGCACCAAGGGCTCGCTGTAACCTGCCAAAAAGGGACAGGTTTTGAATGGGAAAAGGGAGGGTCGCGTGGGCGAACCGAAGATCGTGGTGGTCGACTACCACAAGGGCAACTTGTCGAGCGT
>CAJKZO010000064.1:0-10594 GCA_905204365.1 uncultured Collinsella sp. | reverse complement strand
TAGACGTTTAAACAAATAATCCAACCTTTTGCGAATTTAGCTATAATTCCACAATCCAAACAGGTATACTCCTTTCATGTCGTGTAGGAAATACGTAGACAAAAAGGAGGTTATGTGATGGTAAGTATTGTTCTTGCTAGCCACGGGGACTTGGCAGCTGGAATCAAGCAGACGGGCTCGATGGTCTTTGGCGATCAGCCGTCTGTTGCCGTGGTCTCGCTCGAGCCGAGCATGGGCCCCGACGACTTCCGTGCCAAGGTCGAGGAAGCAGTCGCTTCCTTCGAGGACCAGGAGCAGGTGCTCTTCCTCGTTGATCTGTGGGGCGGCACGCCGTTCAACCAGATCAACGGGCTCATCGAGGGCCACGATTCCTGGGCTATCGTCACCGGTGTCAACCTGCCTATGCTCATCGAGGCATATTCGCAGCGCTTTGACGCAAAGAACACTGCACATGCGATCGCAAAACATCTCGTGACTGAGGCTAAGGCTGGCGTGCGCGTCAAGCCTGAGTCTCTGGAGCCCGAGGAGAAGAAGCCGGCTGCGGCCGCCGCTGCTCCTGCAGGCGCCATCCCTCCGGGAACGGTCATCGGCGATGGGCACATCAAGATCGCCCACGTCCGTATCGACACCCGTCTGCTTCATGGTCAGGTGGCCACCACGTGGACCAAGCAGATCAACCCCAACCGCATCATCGTGGTTTCCGACGGCGTTGCTCACGACGAGCTCCGCAAGACCATGATCGAGCAGGCTGCCCCTCCGGGAGTCCATGCCAACGTCGTGCCCATCAAGAAGATGGCCGAGGTCGTCAAGGACACGCGCTTTGGTGACACCAAGGCCATGCTGCTCTTTGAGAACCCGCAGGATCTGCTCAAGGCCATCGAGGCCGGCGTCGACATCAAGGAAGTCAACATCGGTTCCATGGCTCACTCCAAGGGCAAGGTCGTCGTCACCAACGCCGTCGCTATGGGCGATGACGACGTCAAGACTCTCGAGGCCCTCAAGGCCAAGGGCGTCAAGTTCGAGGTCCGCAAGGTTCCTTCGGATTCCTCCGAGGATCTCGACGCCATGTTGAAGAAAGCTAAGGCCGAACTGGCCGCTCAAGCATAGTAAAGGAGGGTCCGATACATGTCTGCAATCACTATTCTGCTTGTTGCGATTGTCGCGTTGCTTGCCGGTATGGAAGGCATTCTGGATGAGTTCCAGTTCCATCAGCCGCTCGTGGCATGCACGCTTATCGGTCTCGTAACCGGTCACCTTCAGGAGGGCATCCTCCTGGGCGGTTCGCTCCAGATGATGGCCCTTGGCTGGGCTAACGTCGGCGCCGCTGTCGCGCCTGACGCCGCTCTGGCCTCGGTCGCTTCTTCGATCATCATGGTGCTCGCCCTCAACGGTGGCGCCACCGATTCGGCCAAGGCCGTTACCACCGCTATCGCCGTCGCCGTCCCGCTGTCGGTCGCTGGTCTGTTCCTGACCATGATCTGCCGTACCATTGCTACCGCTATCGCTCACGCCATGGACGGTTGCGCCGAGAAGGGCGACTTCTCCGGCATCGAGCGCTGGCAGTATGCTGCCATCCTCATGCAGGGCCTTCGTATCGCCATCCCGGCAGTGCTTCTGTGCGTCATCCCGGCCGAGGCCGTTACCAACGCGCTTAACGCTATGCCCGACTGGCTGTCCGGCGGCATGGCTGTCGGCGGCGGCATGGTCGCTTCCGTCGGTTACGCCATGGTCATCAACATGATGGCCACCAAGGAGACCTGGCCGTTCTTCATCCTCGGCTTTGTCCTTGCTGCCATCCCTCAGCTCACGCTGATCGCCCTTGGCCTCATCGGCATCTCCCTTGCCCTCATCTACCTTGGCCTTAAGGATCTGGCCAAGCAGGGTGGCGGCATGGGCGGCGGCTCCGGTGACCCGCTCGGCGACATTCTGAACGATTACGAGTAGGAGGGGAGTGATACATATGGCAGAGAACAAGATTCAGCTCACCAAGGCTGACCGCAAGAAGGTTTGCTTCCGTCATCAGTTCCTTCAGGGCTCGTGGAACTACGAGCGTATGCAGAACGGCGGCTGGTGCTTCGCAATGATCCCTGCGATCAAGAAGCTCTACACCAGCAAGGATGACCAGATTGCCGCTCTTAAGCGCCACCTGGAGTTCTATAACACCCACCCCTATGTTTCCGCCCCCGTCATTGGCGTTACCCTCGCTCTCGAGGAGGAGCGCGCCAACGGTGCTCCGATTGACGACGTCGCCATTCAGGGCGTCAAGGTCGGTATGATGGGCCCGCTCGCCGGCGTCGGTGACCCCGTCTTCTGGTTCACCCTTCGCCCGATTCTGGGCGCTCTGGGCGCTTCCCTGGCCATGTCCGGCAGCATCGTCGGTCCGCTGCTGTTCTTCTTCGCGTGGAACATCATCCGTTACGCTTTCCTGTGGTACACGCAGGAGTTTGGCTACAAGGTCGGCTCCTCCATCGCCAAGGACCTCTCCGGTGGTCTGATGGGCAAGGTAACCGAGGGCGCTTCCATCCTTGGTATGTTCATTATCGGCGCCCTGGTCGAGCGCTGGGTGTCCATTTCCTTCACCCCGATCGTCTCCACGGTCAAGCAGTCTGCTGGCGCCTTTATCGACTGGGCTAGCCTGCCCTCCGGTTCCGAGGGTATCAAGGAAGCGCTGACGATGTACAACTCCGTCGGTGCTACCGCCCTTGATCAGATGAAGGTCACCACGCTTCAGGCCAACCTCGATCAGCTCATCCCCGGCCTTGCCGCCGTGTGCCTGACCCTGCTGGTCTGCAAGCTCCTCAAGAAGAAGGTCAGCCCGATCGTCATCATCTTGGCTCTCTTCGCCGTCGGCATCATCGGTCGCTTCTGCGGCTTCATGTAAGCACGTTTCGGCTTAAGACAGAGAATTTCTAGGCAAGGGCTTTTGAGCCATTGAAACGGACCGCACCCGGTGGGTACACTGGATGCGGTCCGATTGTTTTATTTGGAGGGCGAGGTGCGCATGGCGCAATCTCAGAACAGCACGGTCGATCTGGCAACGCCGGCAACCTGCCTGATGGGGCTTACCAGCCACGGTAACGTGATGGTGGGCAATAAGGCGTTTGAGTACTATAACGAGCGCAATCCCGAGGATTATATTCAAATCCCGTGGGACGAGGTCGACTATATTGCCGCCGAGGTTTTGCGCGGCACCAAGAAGATCACGCGTTTTGCCATCTTCACCAAGGACAACGGTCACTTTACGTTTTCGACGCGCGACGACAAAGAGACGCTGCGCGCTGTGCGCAAGTACGTGGACGAGGATAGACTCGTGCGTTCGCCCGACTTTATCGACGTAACGACCAAGGGCGCCAAGAGCATCCCTGCTGCCATCAAAAGCCTCTTTCACAAAGGCGACTAGTCGTCTGCGATAGATGGCGGAAAATGCATCCCGGAATTCGTTCTCATTCCGGGATGCATTTTCCTTTTGAGCGCCAGTTGGGAAAGCTTGTCCCATTTTTTAGCCGAATACCGGGATGGAATTTCCCTTACATGTGGTTAGAGGAAACCCCATCCCATTATTTTGCGTTATTCTGGGTTATAATTTTCCGTTATTGAGAAGGCTCTACGGCGATAATTCGCTGCAGAGCCTTCTTGATGAGTGGCCATGCGCTACATGGCCAAGGGGCAAATCTGCTACACTAGTACAACATGCCTCCGTAGCTCAGGGGATAGAGCACCGCTCTCCTAAAGCGGGTGTCGACGGTTCGAATCCGCCCGGGGGCACCAGGGAATATGACGGCGTCGCGGGAGCGGCGCCGTTTCTGGTTTGCGGGGGCCGCCGGCGGATTCGGGCCGTCGACACCCGCGTCACCAATTGCGTCTAGAGCCCTCCGGTAGAGTGTCCAAGCCCTAAAGCCCAGTTGATGCTACGGGGTTTAGAGGCGGACTGAAGCAAGGGGAAGACATGTCCGCTCGGGGTGATAGACTAACGCTGTGGTAAATACAGGACAGTTTGACCGTTTTTCAACCAAGATAGGCGTCCCATGCAACTAAATGCAGCTGATATAGCGCAAAAGAGAATTGACCTCGGCCTCACCCAAAAGGAGTTCGCCGCCGCCCTTGGTATGGGCTCGTCTGGCGAACGCACCGTTCGGCGCTGGGAGTCTGGGGATACTAGTCCAACGGCGGCTGAATGCGCCTTTATCGCATCGCTCGATGCGGGGGCTCCATTTGACCAAGGGGAGCGCAGCGACGCGCCTTTTACCTTCTGCGATCTCTTCGCGGGCATCGGCGGTATACGAATGCCGTTCCAGGAGCTTGGCGGTAGGTGCGTCTTCTCTTGCGAGTGGGATAAGTTCGCCCAGAAAACCTACCGGATGAACTATGGAGAGACCCCGGCGGGCGACATCCGTCAGGTCGCATCAAACGATATACCGGACTTCGATGTCCTGCTCGCAGGCTTTCCTTGTCAGCCATTCTCCCTTGCAGGCGTTTCGAAGAAGCAATCTTTGGGGAGACCTACCGGCTTTGAGGATAAAACGCAGGGAACCCTCTTTTTCGAGGTCGCTCGCATCATACGCGACAAGCGCCCGAAGGCCTTCTTGCTTGAGAACGTTAAGAACCTTACGAGTCACGACGGCGGGAAGACCTTCAAGGTCATACGACAGACGCTTGAGGAGGACCTTGGATACCATATTTTCTGGAAAGTGCTTGATTCAAAAAACTGGACGTGCCAGCACAGGGAGCGCATCTACATCGTGGGGTTCAGGGAGGAAGTTCCCTTCTCGTGGGATGACCTTGAGGTGCCGGGACCGGGACATACGCTAGGGGAAATCCTCGAAGAGCAACCAAACGAACGCTACACCATTTCGGATAAGCTATGGGCCTATCTGCGCGCCTATCGCGAAAAGCATGAGGCGGCGGGCCACGGCTTTGGATACTCGATGGTCGGCCCAGAGGACACGACAAGGACGCTTTCCGCCCGGTACCACAAGGATGGCAGCGAGATTCTGGTCGGGCAGGAAGGAAAAAACCCTCGTAAACTCACTCCCCGCGAATGCGCGCGCCTGCAAGGATTTCCCGATGAGTTCATCATCCCGGTGTCGGATACTCAGGCATACAGGCAGTTCGGCAACTCCGTGACCGTGCCGGTCGTGCGCTCGGTCGCGAAGTTGATGATGGAGGTGTTCTAGGATGGACTATGGAGTACTTGGCGCGTATTTTGACGGTGCTGTCGCGAAAACCCTCGCGGGCGTTGACATCATGGGGGCCAATAAAAGCCACCAGCACGAATTCAACGGCGTGGGGCCTTTGCGCGCGCTTTTCGGAGACGATGACATAAAGGGGATGCGAACTACCTTCGCATATCTCGATGATGGTGCAGACCCTATATTCGACCATGGTTATACCACTTGGTACGACGCCCGCAGGAAGCATCCAACTAGAACTGAGTATAGGCTCTACTACAACGATAATGCTGCCATGGGCATGGCCCGTCCGGGCGACCTCATGGTTTTGGCCCTACACGAAGCCAAGGAGGTCGTAATCCTATTTGCCCGAGCGGGGAGTACGGCGGAATCTCAAGTTCGCTGGCTCTTCGCGCTCGACGGGGTTGGCGAGAAGGGTTTTACGCCCTCTGCTCGGGAGGATACGCGCATCACGTCGATCGCCGCAAGGATTTTGGAGTCCATCGGCATCGAAGTTAGCATGCCGATCGCAGCGGAGAACTTCCTCGACGGTATGATCGAGAAATTCGGCGAGTCCTTCCCCAAAGGGGCAGACTTCTCAGCCTACTCAGCTTCCACCCTTGGAAAGCTCGATTGGACGGGCGACCCGGATGGCTGCTTGGTCGCTTGTTACGAACGCGAAGAGATGCTGTTCCGCGTCTTCGAGCGGCATCTCTTGGAGCGCGACCTCGCGCCATACCTTGGCTCGGCGCTTGATGTTGATGGCGTGCTGCGCACCACTATGTCGGCCTTCCAGCGCCGCAAGTCCCGTGCGGGGACGGCGTTCGAGAATCAACTCTCGATGCTATTCGATGCTAGGGGCATACGCTACTCGGCGCAGAAATACACCGAGGGCAAATCAAAGCCGGATTTCATCTTTCCCTCTATTGACGATTACCACGACCCCAAGTTCCCTGTCGCTCGACTGACGATGCTCGGTGCCAAGACAACCATCAAGGAGCGTTGGCGTCAGGTGCTTGATGAGGCTGACAGAATCGAGGACAAGCATCTTGTAACACTTGAGCCCGCCGTAAGTGAGGATTACACACGAGCTATGGCTAAGGACAGGCTCAGCCTCGTTGTGCCCTCATCGCTGTTCGAAACCTACACGCCCGCGCAAAGGGAATGGCTCATGAGCGTCAACGACTTCTGCAGGCTGGTAGAAGCCCGACAGCACGAGTAGAACCACGAGACGTTTTTTAGAATTGAGGCCGGAGACCAGTTGAGTCTCCGGTCTTCTTTTTTCACTCGCAACAGATTCGTCGATCACGAGGTGGGATTTGTATTTGGACTGCGCAAACTCTTGGGCAAGGGTGCTTTTTCCAACGCGGCGGGCCCCCTCGAGCATGATGGCTCGGGATCCATTGCTCGCTTTCCGATCGAGGAGTTTATTGTAGGCCGTACGTCTGAATACTGACATGATTGCCCAATCTAGCTGCTGTATACACGAAATGGGAAGTGTGGTTACCTGATTCAATACACGAAATGGGAAGTATATACAGGCCCTTTTCTACACGAAATGGGAAGTGCGGGTACCGCTGGAGCTTGTTGGGATAGATGGAGCGCATGTGTTGCGTCGCTCAGGTATGCTCATATGTGCCTAGAGTTTCACATGCCGAGAAAGGTTGATGGCTGCCATATCCACATACCAAAACACGGAGCGCTCAGCGCCGTCGACACCCGCGTCACCAATTTCCCCGCGGGGGGGGGAGTTTTCGAATCCGCCCGGGGGCACCAGGGAATATGACGGCGTCGCGTGAGCGGCGCCGTTTTTGGTTAGTGGGGGCCGACGGCAGATTCGGGCCGTCGACGCTCGCGTCACCAATCGCGTCATTCGAATCGGCGCTGGGAATTCAGTGCTTTTCCTCATGCAAGTATCTTCCATCTTGCGTCGCCGTCAGCCGTGAGCGGTCGATTTTTACCGATAAACGGCAAATTAATTCAGAAAAAATCAGGTAATTTCAAGAATGGTCAAACTTGATTAACAGCAAAACCACAAGGTAGATGGCTTTATACGGTGAAAAACTCTGACACAATGAGAAAAAGAGTGAAAAATACTGATTGAAAATGAACTTATGTGGCAGTAATCTACATGTCACAGGGTAAGCCCCGGCGCGCAGGCGGCGGCCCTTATCGAATTACGGATATAGATCAGGTGCTCGAACGGGCAGAAACGATCAAGGACGAAGGTAAAGGACGTAGAAGCATGAAGCTTGCAACTCGTATCAACTCCTATTTTCGCGATGGCGACAAGAATCTTGATCGCGTGTTCGCGGAGTTCCAGAGCGTGGGCCTCACGCACGTCGACCTCAACTACCCCGAGCACTGCACAGGTGTCACGGCTGAGGACATGGCCGCCAAGCTCGCAGCTCACGACCTGCAGCTGAACGGCTGCGCGCTGCGCTTCCGCAACGCCTTCCTCAACGGTGACCTGGGCAATGCCGATGATGCCCTTGCCGCGGAAGCCCTTGAGCTCTGCTACGAGGCGTGCGACTACTGCCGCACTGCCGGTGGCAACACGGTGACCATCTGGCTCGGCCACGACGGCTTTGACTACAGCTTCCAGATCGCCTACGCTCGCGTCTTCGACCAGCTCGTAGCCGCATTCCAGAAGGTTTGCGACTACGCGCCCGACCTCAAGATCTCGATTGAGTACAAACCCTACGAGGAGCGCGCGTACGCGTTCATCGACTCCATGGGTATGACCGGCATGATTCTCAACGCTGCAGACCGCCCGAACCTGGGCGTCACGCTGGATTACTGCCACATGCTCATGAAGCACGAGAACCCTGCCATGGCCGCCGACCTGTTCGGCCGCGAGGGCAAGCTCTACGGCATTCACCTAAACGACGGCAACGGTCGCTTCGACGATGGCCTTATGATTGGTACGTCCACGCCGGTGAAGACCCTCGAGTTCCTCTACTACGTGAAGAAGCACGGTTACGACAGCGCAATCTACTTCGACACGTTCCCGGTCATCGAGCCCGCTGCCGGCGAGGCTGCACAGAACGACCAGATGATCCATCTGCTCAACGACGCCATCGAGGCCGTAAGCATGGAGAAGATCCAATCCGTTATCGATGCAAACGACGCGATTAAGGCAGCCGAGCTTGTCCGCGAGCTCTTCTGCGCAATGGGGAGGTAACCAATGAAACGCGACTGGAACGCGATGGCTCAGGGGATTCTGGACGCCGTCGGTGGTCCCGAGAACATCTCGGGCATGACGCACTGCGCGACGCGCCTGCGCCTCAATCTCAAAGACGACGCGGCTTGCGACGACGCTGCGGTCAAGGAAGTCGAAGGCGTTGTGAACACGCTGAACAAGGCCGGTCAGTACCAGGTCCTCATCGGCACTGAGGTCCCGAAGCTGTACGAGAAGTTTGAGCCGCTGGTCAAGGGTTCGGGCGTGGAAATCTCCGCTGCTACCAAGGACGAGGGCGAGAGCATCGTCAGCCAGGTCTTCTCCGCGATCTCCGGCATCTTTGCCCCGCTGCTGCCCGCCATGGCCGGCTCCGGTATCCTGCGCGGCTTCGTTATCCTGGCCGCCCAGCTCGGCATCATCGCTGAGGGCACGGGTACCTACACCATCCTGTACACCCTGGCCATGAGCGTGTTCTACTTCCTGCCCGTGCTGCTCGGCTTCTCCGCCGGCAAGCGCTTCGGCGCGAGCCCGTACCTGTCGGCGCTGCTCGGCGCGTGCCTGCTCTATCCGGACTTCATCGCCCTCATGGGCGACGCGGGCAACGGCGCCATGACGGACTTCTTCGGCATCCCCGTGGTTCTCATGAACTACAACTCCACGGTTATCCCTGCCATCTTGTCTGTCTGGGTCTACTCGTACCTGTACAAGTGGCTCGATGAGCACGTTTCCGAGATGCTCAAGCTCGTCGTGCTGCCCGCCATCTCCCTGATCGTTATGGTTCCGCTCACCTAGCTCGTCATCGGTCCCCTGGGCGGCTACGCTGGTGAGGCCATCGCCTTCGTTGTCAACTGGCTGATCGAGCGCAGCTCCGTGTTCGCCGGCGTGCTGGTTGGCGGCGGCTGGTCCGTGCTGGTGTCCATGGGCATCCACTGGGCCGTGAACCCCATCATGATCAACAACATCGCTCAGAACGGCTTCGACTACATCTGCCCCTTCACCTTCGCCTGCAACTTCGCCGTTATCGGCTGCGCCTTCGGCGTGTTCCTCAAGGCCCGCGACCAGAAGCTCAAGAGCTTCGCGATGACCGGTGTCGTATCGATCGCCCTGTCCGCCATCATCGAGCCCACGCTGTTCGGTATGCTCGTGAAGAACAAGAAGGTCTGGCTTGCGCAGATCATCGGCGGTGCCGTCGGCGGCGCGTTCCTCGGTATCATGAAGGTCGTCACCACTGCGTTCACCTTCGGTTCCGTCACTACGTTCCCGGCTTTCGTGAGTTCCGACCCCATGAACTTCGCTTGGGCTATGGTCGGCATGCTCATTTCCGCCGTCGTGGCCGGTGTTCTTGCCTTCGCCTTCACCGGCAAGGAGGATCAGCTCGCCTAAGAGCCCCGGATGCGCCGCCTCTCCTAGGGTCGTTCTCTTCGCTTGAAGAGCGTCGCGCTTACGCGAGGTGTGTCAACCTCGTTCAAATTGTGAACGAGAGGGTAGGTCAATCGATTAAGCGGTCGTCATCGCAACAGGTGGCGGCCGCTATTCTGCTTGTGCGTTACACTTTTCGAAAAGAAATGAACGAGCGTGAAGCAGAGTGGTTTGGAGAGGTTCCCAATATGATTCCGTATGAGCGCCAGGAGCGAATTGTAGAGTGCCTGCAGAAGTCGGGCCTCGCGAGGATTTCCGAGCTGCAGGAGGAGCTGCCGGGCGTCTCTATTTCGACGCTACGTCGCGACCTCAAGGAGCTGGAGGCGCTTGGCAAGGTTGAGCATCTTTCGGGCGGCGCGGTGAGGCTCCTCTCGGCTGTCCACGAGGTGAGTATCTCGACGCGTTCGGGCCTACACGGGAGTGAGAAGGAACAGATTGCCCAAGTCGCCTTGCGTTTTGTTGAGGACGGGGACACGCTCTACTTGGACTCGGGTTCCACCTGCACGGCGCTGCTGCGTCTGCTGCTCGACCGCGACGTGACAATTTACACGACGGATGCCTCGGCGTGCCTGATTAAGAGCGAGACGCGCGCCCAGCTCATCGTGGTGGGTGGCGAGTTCAACTATGTGAACTCCTCGTTCTGCGGTTCTATGACCGAATCGATCCTGCGCGATCTGTACTTCGATAAGGCGTTTATCGGGACCAACGCGATTGACGAGGACCGCGGCGTCATGACGCCCTCCTACGTTGAGGCGGCGAAGAAGCGCATCGTGCGCGAGAATTCGAATAAGGCGTACGTGCTGTGCGACAGCTCGAAGTTCCATCA
>CAJKZO010000063.1:0-10734 GCA_905204365.1 uncultured Collinsella sp. | reverse complement strand
ACCATCACCTTCGCCTACGGCGGTGGCGTGAAGTCGCTCTTGGGCGGCGTTGCCTCCACGGGCGTGGTGCAGAACATCTCGTTTGCCGGCAAACTGAAGCAAGCGACGGACGGCAAGGCGTTCGGCCCCCTGGGCAACAGTGTGCAGGGCGCCGTGCTCAACTGCTCCACGAGCGTGACCGGCAAGGGCGTTGCGGGCTTTGCGCGCACGCTCGACGGCGGCATCGTGTCCAACTGCGTGTCGACCTCCGAGGGCACGGCGGGCGCGCTGTTCGCGACCTACATCGCGGGCCAGCTCGTCAACACCTACTGGGGCGCATTCCTCACCAACAAGATGGACGCCCCCGCCTCGGTGCTCGTCAACGCCTATGCCGTCGACCCGGCCGACATGGCCACCGACGCCTTCGCCGACCTCATCAACGCTAACTGCGGCGCCAACGGCAGCAGCTGGGGTATCGATAAAAATGGCACGCCGGTCTTTGGCTCGGGCAACAGCTACCAGGCGCCCGAGGATACCACGCCCGACGACACCTACACCGTGAGCTTCACGGCCAACGACGGCGCCAGCCAGGCGGTTGCCGACCATATGCTCGAGGTTTCGCCCGACGCTGTGAACGCCTACCGCAAACTTGGCGTTTTTGCGCTTAAGGGCGTGCCGGCCACGAGCACCGTCACCTGGGGCACCGACGATGCCAACCGCGGAAACATCGGTATCAACGAGTCCACGGGCGAGCTCTACATCTACGACAACGCCACCGGCACGGTGACCGCCACCGAGCATAAGGCCAATGGTTCCGAGCAGACCGTGGCCACCATCAAGATCAAGGCCAAGGCCAAACAGTTCGATGACTTTGAGCTGTGGTATCGTGCCTCCGACGGCACCGTGAGCGACGTGACCGATGGTGCGGCTACCGTCCAGGGCTCCGAGGTGCGCAACCTCGAGGTGCGCGTGCATTACGTCGACGCCGATAAGGACGAGTACGTGCCCGTTTCGTTCAGCCGCTTCCACTTTGCCTCGAGCGATCCTACGACCATCTACAGCAACGACTACTCGGCCTGCTTTTACTTCAAGCATGCCGGCAGTGCCACGATCACCGTTACCCCGCGCGACGTCGCATCTGCGGGCGCTGGCTCCAAGAGCGTGACGCTGACGTCAGAAGCCGTGGCCGCCACGTCCATCTCGATGGGCTATAACGAGGACGGCGCCACCGTCTACCTGCAGGGCCGCAACCCGCTCTCCGAGCGCGGCGCGTTTTTGACCGATCACGCACGCCCGGTGGTGGCGCCCGACAACGCCACCAACCGCGACAACTTTACCGTGACGAGCAGCGATCCTGCCGTGGCGGCCTACGCCACCGCGGGCGAGATCGGCTACACGGCGTACAAGGCTGGCACCACCACGTTTACCGCGACGCTGCCCGACACGGACGCCGATGGCAAGGTCATCAGCGCGTCGTGCGACGTGACTTATGCTTACCAAAATCCGCTTGCGAGCGTGACGGCCGGCACGGACAGCCTCTACCTCAAGGCCGGCTCGGCGCAAAAGCTCGACCTGACCTTTACCGGTAAAAACGACGCGGACGGCTGGAGCGTGACCGAGCCCGGCCTCACCTGGACGTTCAAGACGCTCGACGGCAAGGACGCCTCGGGTATCGTGGGCATCGACCGCATCGAGAAGGGCGCCTGGAAGCACGTCGACGGCGCTCCCGATGACGGCCTGTACGTGGCCTCGAGTGACTACACGGTGACTGCGCTTTCGGCCGGCACGGTGGTCGCGACGGGTACGCCGGTGGACACGACCGCCGGTGCCGAGCCCGTGACGCTTACCATCACCGTGGCCGGTGTGGCCGCGAGCCCCGCCACGAGTGAGTCCGCCTCGGCGGGCATCGATGCTGCCGCTGCGTTCATCGACGTGCGCCGCAGCTCCGACGCCTTTCAGTACGGCGACGAGTGGGAGATCTACGACTTTGCCAAGGCGGGCCGCAAGATCGATTCCAAGCTGCTCGACAACTACCGCGCCTCGCTGGCCAAGCACAAGGCCGAGTGGGGGAGTGCGACCTGCGCTCTGACTGAGACCGAGCGTGTGGCGCTGGCCCTCTCCGCCATCGGCGAGGACATCACCGACTATGACGGCGTCAACCTGGTCGAGCTCATCTGCAGCCGCACCGATATGACGCGCGCCAACGAGAAGATCTTTGCGCTGATGGCGCTTAATGCGAGCGGCTCGGATGTACCCGCCGGTTCTGCCTGGACGCGCGCGAGCCTCGCGGACGCCGTCTGCGAGCTTCTCGGCAGCGACGACGCCGTGGAGGGTACGCGTCTGGGCGACGTGGACCTGACGGCCATGGCGATCCAGGCCGTGGCGCCCTATGAGGGTGACACCAAGGTCGATGCTGCCATCGAGAACGGCCTCTCCTACCTCAAGGGCAAGATGAGCGCGGGCACCTGTGATTTCGGTTCTGCCGAGGCCAATGCCCAGGTGATCCTCGCGCTGCTTTCGCTCGACCGTGACCCGGCCAACCCCGTTAACGGGTTTGCAAATGCCGTGACCAACGTGGTCTGCGCGCTGGACCTGTACCGCGTGGACGGCGGCAACGGCTATGCGCACAGCAAGGGCGGCGCGGCCAACGCCATGGCGACCGAGCAGGCGCTCCGCGCGCTCACGACGTATCGTGTCTCCTCGGGAGAGACGATTGCCTGGAAGACGGCCGTGACGGCGGGCAAGGGCTCGAGCAGCAAGGACCCGCAGAAGCCCACGGTGGCGCCGGGCGTCCTGACGCCGGGTGCCGGGGCGGACGGCGGTGCCGGCAACGGGACCGCCGGTTTTGCGGGCGTAATGGCTCCTGTGGCCGCCAAGATGGCCGGTGCTTCCTCGAGCGAGGGCGCCAAGGCAGCTGGCGATTCCAAGGCCGAGGCCGAATCCGGCAAGAAGGATTCGACGGAGTCTTCCGTCGCCGGCAAGACAGACAAGAGCGGCAAAAAGTCGGGCACGTCCGGCAAGACCGCCGCGTTGAGCGCCGGCGCCGCCAACAAGGCTGCGGACGCGGGCTCGAACGGCTTTGCCATCGCCGGTGTTGCCGTGGGCATCGTCGGTATCGCGGCCGTCGGCGGCTGGTTTTTCTACACCAAGCGTCGCGCGGCGTAGCGAGCGTCTGCCTGACAGGTAAATACTGCAAGGAGTATGGTTTTGCAAAGCGAAGGGCCCTCCTGCCGATCAGCTCGGCAGGAGGGCTCTTCCATCTCCCCGCAGTTTGAGTGGGCCAACGTCCCAGTGAAAATGGGCGGGCCGATTGTGGCCGGATGCTGGGCAGCTTGCAGAGCAGCCGCTAGCAAATCCTGGGCAGCTGCTCTCCCACGAGCATGTCGAGGATGCGGGTTGAGCCCCAGCCGGTGCGCACGCGCACGGCGGGGCGGGTGCCCTCGGCAAGCGGCAGTACGCGGCCGATAATCGCGGCGTTCTCGCCGTAGCGGGCAGCACGCATGGCGGCTAGAGCCGCATCGGCCTGTTCGGCCGGCACCACGGCGACCATCTTGCCCTCGTTTGCCACCTGCAGCACGTCATAGCCGAGCATCTCGCAAGCTGCCTGCACATCGGGACGCACGGGCACGGCGCCCTCGTCGATCTCCATGGCAACGCCGCTAGCCTGGGCAAACTCGTTGAGCGTGGATGCTAGGCCGCCGCGTGTGGGGTCGCGGAAGCAGCGGGTGTCGGGGGCGGCGGCGAGCACGTCGGCAATCAGATGATTGAGCGGCGCAGCGTCGCTTTCGATGTCGCTCGAAAACGCCAAGCCCTCGCGTTGGCTCATGATGGCGATGCCGTGGTCGCCTAGCGTACCCGACACCAGGATGGCGTCGCCGGGCCGGCAGTTGGCACCGCTGAGCGTCACGCCTGCGGGAACCTCGCCTACGCCGGCGGTATTGATGTAGACGCCGTCGGCACCGCCGCGCTCGACCACCTTAGTGTCGCCGGTGATTATGGACACGCCCGCCTCGTGCGCCGTTTCGGCCATGGTCTGCACAATTTGGCGCAGCTTGTCCATGGGATAGCCCTCTTCGAGGATAAAGCCGCATGAGAGGTAGCGCACGTTAGCGCCCGAGGTCGCGACGTCGTTGACGGTTCCGCATACGGCGAGGCGGCCGATATTGCCGCCGGGGAAGAACTGCGGCGTTACCACAAAGCTGTCGGTCGACATGGCGATTCGCCCGCTTGCGGGCAACGCGGCGACACCGGCATCGTTGCCCGCAAGCAGCTCGGGCGACCCAAAGGCATCCAGAAAGACCTCGTCGATAATGCGCTTCATCATCTGGCCGCCGGAGCCGTGGCCCAGCAGGACAGTGCTATCGGTGGCAGTACGGGACATATCGAAAACTCCAATCGTGGGTGGAATTATATGGGTGAGGCGCAGCGTCGACCGGTCCGCCATTCGTTAGAACGGCGGAACCTAATAGTCGCGGTAGCGGTAGTACGCCGCGCAGCTACCTTCGGAGCTCACCATGCAGGGGCCGACGGGGTGTTCGGGCGTACATGCGTGGCCGAACAGCGGGCAGTCGCTTGGCGTGATGGCACCGCGCAGCACGTCGCCGCAGCGGCATCCGCGTGGCTCAACCGTCGGTTCAATGGGCACGTCAAAGCGGGCGCCGGCATCAAAGCGCGCGAATTCGGGTCGGATGGAAAGACCCGAATTGGCAATCGGTCCCAGCCCGCGCCACGTGGCGTCGCACGGCTCAAATACCTGCTCGACCAGCTGGCGTGCTACGGGATTGCCGTCTGCATTGACGCCGCGGCGGTAGGCGTTGTCGATCGCCGGCCTGCCTTCGACAACCATCTGGACCAGCATGCAGATGCCCTGCAAGATATCGACCGGCTCAAACCCGGTGACCACGCCCGGGGTCTCGAACTCATCGACCAAAAACCCAAAGGGTGCCAGGCCTGTGATGGTAGCGACGTGACCAGGCAGGATAAAGCCGTCGATGGTCGTCTCGGGGTCGTTGGAGATCGCGCGCAGAGCCGGCGGCGTGGTCTTGTGAGCACAGTAGACCGAGAAGTTCTGGAGCCCGCGCGCGTCGGCCTCCAGGATGGCGGCGGCAATGGTGGGCGTTGTGGTCTCAAAGCCGACGCCCATAAAGATAACCGGGCGTTCGGGATTTTGCTCGGCAATGTCGAGTGCGTCGAGCGGAGAGTAAACGATGCGGATGTCGCGCCCCGCCGCCTTTTGCGCGGCAAGCGAGGTGGACGATCCGGGCACGCGCATCATGTCGCCAAAGGTGGTGATGATGGCGCCGTCCATGTTGGAAAGCGCGATTGCGTGATCGATGTCACGGTTGGCGGTGACGCAAACGGGGCACCCCGGGCCGCTCAGCAGTTTGAGTCCCGTCGGCATAATGGAGCGAAAGCCATAGCGGCCAATGCTCACGGTATGCGTACCGCAGACTTCCATAAGGTTGATGGTGCGGTCGCCGACGAGTTCACGGATGCGTTCGATGAGCTCGCGGGCCAGCTTGGAATCGCGAAATACCGAAAAGTCGATACCGGAGCGAGCCGGCTGCGTCGCCGCCACTAGTATGCCTCGGCCGGGTTGCTGGCCAGGTGGTCTTCTTCGACCAATTCGGTCATGGTGTTGACCAGGTCGAGCGTCTCCTGCGCCTCCTGCTCGTCGACAATCTGAATGCCAAAGCCGGCGTGCACGAGAATATAGTCGCCTACCTGTGCCGTCGGCACGAGGCGCAGCGAAACGGGGCGCTCGATGCCCATCATGTCGACGGTCGCCTTAAGGTCGTCGTCGCGTTTGACCACTTTACCGGGAACGGCAAGGCACATAATGTTCCCCTTTATACGTTTTGCGCTGGATAGGCGCCTAATTACCCATCAGTTGATGGTAGCGCTCGCGGGAGTCACGAGCAAACGCGTTACACCTGTGAGACGGTGGCGCGCAGGCTGGAAAAACGCCTATCGCGATGCTGTCTGCGCGAGGAGAGCGCGAGCGATGGCGGCCTGACCGTAGGCGATGCAGCCGTCGTTGACGGGCACGGAGTGGGGAACCAAGACAGTGAGACCCACGCTTTTGAGCTCACGGGTGAGGAGCTGGAGCAAAAGTCGGTTCATGAACACGCCGCCCGAGAGCGCGACGGTGTCGAGGCCTTCACGGGCGCAGATCTCGCTTGCGATGTGGGTCGTAGCGTGCGTAATGGCGATGTGAAACCCGAGGGCGAGCCTGTCGGCCGGCGCGCCTGCCTCGATTCCATTCAGAAGAGCTTCGATGAGCGGTTGGGGGTCCAAGATGGGGGAGTCGTCGGCAGACGTGAATACGCCTGCATGATTGCCGTCGAGACGAACGGTCTTACCGCCGAGCGCGCGCCAGGCGGCGGCCTCAAGCTCGATGGCGGGTTCACCCTCGTAGGTCGCTTGGCCGCAAATGCCCAGGATCGCGGCTGCGACATCAAACAAGCGACCCATACTGCTGGTGCGCGGGCTGTTGATGCCACGTTCGATCATTGTTGCCGTCACGCTGCGTGTTTGCTCGTCTAGGCCGCCCAAGAGCCGCTCAGCCCCCGGGTGTTCAAGCAGGCCGAGCTCGCTGAGCAGGGCAAAGGCGTTGCGGCGGGCGTCGCGCACGGAGGCCGCCCCGCCGGGGAGCGCCCAGGTGCGCAAATACGCGGCGCGCTCAAAGCCGCCAAGGCTTGCAACAAGAAACTCGCCGCCCCAAATGGTCCCATCGGTGCCGGCGCCGGTGCCGTCAAAGGCGATGCCAAGGACGCGCGCGTCGGTTGTAAGCTGGTCCGCGACGATAGCCTTGGCCATTACGCTCGCGATATGCGCATGATGGTGCTGCACCTCAACGAGCGGCAGATTGCATTTTCGCGCCTGCTCGCGCGCCCACTGGCTCGATAGATAGCTGGGGTGTAGATCGCAGGCCAAGGCGGCGGGCGCCAAGTCGAAGAGATCTTCCAAGCGCGTGCGCGCGGCGTTCCAGGCATCGAAGGTCCCGCCGTTTTCAACATCGCCGATATGCTGCGACACAAAACAGGTTGCCTCGCCGTTCGTCCCTTCACGCGTGAGCGCAATCGTTGCCTTTTGCTGTGGGCCGCAGGCGAGTACGCAGGGCGCGACAGCGTCGAGTGCCGGCAGCGGCAACGGCCGAGGCGCATATCCGCGAGCGCGGCGCACGGGCATAACGACCCCACCGACCGTGCGCACCACGGAATCATCGTAGCGCGAGAGGATTGCGCGGTCGTTGCCGAGCAGCGCGTCGGCAATGCCGGCGGCAACGAGGTGTTCCCAGGCAAGGTCATCGTCGGTCTCGATGGGTTCTTCGCTCAGGTTTCCGCTGGTCATGACGAGCGCGTACATACCGCGGGCTTCTGCCGCGGCAAGCAACAGATGCTGAAGCGGGGTGTAGGGGAGCATGACGCCGAGCTCGGGAAGGACGTGCGCGACGGATGGCGCGAGTGTAAGGGCGTCGGGGGAATCTCCCTCGCCAACAGCACGCCGGCGCAATAGCACGATGGGGCGGATGCTACCGGTTAGCAAGCCGCGCTCGGCATCATCGACATGGCACAGGCGTTCAGTATCGGCAAGGCTGCGCACCATAACGGCAAGCGGCTTGTTGCTGCGGCGCTTGCGACGGCGCAGCTCGACCACTGCCTGCTCGTTGGCGGCGTTGCAAGCCAGATGGAATCCGCCCAGGCCCTTGATGGCGACAATACCGCCGCTGGCCAGCAACTCGACACAGCGGTCAATAATGGCATCGCTGGTTTCGCGCGTGCTGCCGACGGCTGGCGTCGCCCCCGAGCCTTCGAGCTCCATGTCGCCCTCTGCCTCGCGCCAGGTAATATGCGGCCCGCAGTCAAAGCAGGCATCGGGCTGCGCGTGAAAACGCCGGTCGAGTGGGTCGGCATACTCCGCGGCGCACTTGGGACACATGGGAAAGCAATCCATCGACGTGGCCGCTCGGTCATAAGGCAGCGACCGGATGATGGTAAAGCGTGGGCCGCAGTTAGTGCAGTTGATAAAGGGGTAGTGATAGCGTCGGTCGGCGGGATCGAACAACTCGCGCAGACAATCGTCGCAGGTGGCGATATCGGGCGAGACGAGCGTCGTGTGCGCGGTCTGGTCCTGCGATGCTACGATGCGAAAACCCTGTTCATTGGCGGCATCCCAACCGTTGACTGCCAAGTCCACAACCTCGACATGCTCTACGCGGGCTGCCGCAGGCGCATGCTCAGAAAGCGCGGCAACAAAAGTATCGAGCGCATCGGCCGGAGCGTGCGCCTCGATGTGCACGCCGTCGCCTGCATTGAGCACCCAGCCGCAAATGCCATGCGCCATGGCCTCGCGATACACAAACGGTCGCATGCCAACGCCCTGCACAATGCCCGTCACATGAATATGCACATGCCGCATGCGACACCCCTCATCAAAACCGACCAAAAAGGGACAGGTCTATTTTGGTAGGTAAAACTTCTAAACCTGCCAAAACAAACCTGTCCCTTTTTGGCAGGTGCGCTGCGGGAAATCCCGCTATAGCCCCAGACTTTGCCTGGTGGCGGCGCAGGTGAGCTCGCCGTGCTTAACGCCGCGCAGGCCCAGCAGGCGGTCGGCCAGTTCGTAGACGCGCTCGCCGCGACCCTTGAGCGCCAGAATCTCCAGACAGTTGTGGTGATCCAGATGCACGTGCATCGTCGATACGATCTCGTCGGTGTAGTCGTGCTGCACCTCGTCCAGGCGGCGCGTCAGGTCGCCGGTGTGATGGTCGTAGATCATGGTGAGCGACCCGATAACGTGCTCATCGGGCGTGCGCATCTGCTCTTTGGCGATTGAGGCGCGAATCAAATCGCGCACTGCCTCGGAGCGGTTGGCCACGTCGCCGCGGCGTGCGATCTGCTCGTCAAAGCGGCGCAGTAGGTCATCGGGTGCGGTGACCGAAAAACGGACCAGCTCGGAGCCGCCGCCGCAACGGCAGCTCGCCTCGTCGCCCGTGCCGTTGCGGTGGTCGTGCCCGCAGCCGTGCTCGTGTTCGTGTTCGGACACCCTACACCAGCTTTACGGAGCCGACGGAGTTGTGGTCGGCCTCGATGGCTTCCTCGTAGCCCTCGAGCGCGTCATGCGCCTCGTGCAGTGCGGTCATGGCAGCTTCGAGCTTGGCGCCAATGCGCTCCATGTCAAAATTCTCGGTCGAATGCAGCAGCTGATGGCTCCACTCGTGGGCGAGCTCGATGGTGTCGTCGACCTGCTTGACGCTCATGGCAAGCTGGCTCATGTTCATTCCGACGTCATGCATGTGAGATCTCCTTATGTTCGGGGCAATCCAGTGGTTCAGATTCTACTACGCCCGCGCGGGGCGTTACCGCATAAGAAAACGGGTGCGAGTCTGTGTGACCCGCACCCGTTCACTGGGGGCTGTTTGTGACTACCATACTATCCGTGGTCGCATGCGGTGCACCCAGAAGTCCGGCGAGCGGTGCAAAAGCGCTCATGGACGGCGGCAGGACGTCAAAATGTAACCAGCGTATTACAGGTGCTTCTCCAGCAGTGCCTGCAGCCTTGCCTTGGGCAGCGCGCCGACCGAGCGGTCGACCTCCTCGCCGTTCTTAAAGACAACCAGCGTGGGGATGCTCATGACGCCAAACTTCATGGCCAGGTCCTGATTGTCATCGACGTTGCACTTGGCTACAGCCAGCTTGCCGGCCAGCTCGTCTGCCACCTCGTCGACGATGGGCGAGAGCGATCGGCAGGGCCCGCACCAGGGCGCCCAAAAATCAACCAGTACGGGAAGGTTGTCGCTAACGACGGAATCGAAGTTCTCGGGGGTAATCTGCTTAATGTCAGCCATGGTGACCTCCATGATGCGACGCGGCTCGGCCGCGTAAAACTCAGTACGACCGTGCTTATACCCAGCGGCCCGCAAAGCAACCACTCGCGGGCGGCTCTTTTATATAATGGTGGGCACGCAAACGATTGGAGAGCGCATGCCCACGTCACAAAGCCAGAAAAAAGAAGCCATTGCCCAGGCGGCCGAGCAGGAGCTTGCATCGCTTGCGGCCCGTGGCGTGCGTATCGCGGGCAACGCGTGCTCGCCGATCGTACTGGTCAAAGGCGATTTGGATGATGCCGAGCGTTCGGGCGGCGAACTTGCCGCCGGCGCGGATGGTGCCGCATTGCGCAAGGCGCTCGGGGCAATCGGTTACGCGCCCGAAGATTTTTGTGTGCTGGCGAGTGTTGCCGGCGCGGGCGACGGGGCGGTCGCGGTGGGTGAGGCCCTGCCGTGCGACCTGTTCCGCGAGGCGCTTGAGGCCTTGGACCCCGAGGCGGTGCTACTGCTCGACAACAGCGCGGCCGATGTCATGCGCGAAACCTACGCCGACATGCTCGTGGCGATTGATGACTTCGACACCGCCATGCTCAAGCCCGGTCTGATCGCCCATGTGCAGGGCCGCCGCGTGCTCGCGCTCGATGGCTTTGAGGCGGCGCTGACCGACAAAGCGGCCAAGCAGCGCATGTGGGCCTATATCAAGCAGCTGACCCCGGCGGCTGCTCCACTGTAGCGGATTGGCGCCGGCGAGCGATTGCCTGGCGGGCATGCCGTCGACCATGCGCGGCGGCCGTCCAAAGATGCCTCCTACGCTATCGAGAGCTCGGCTATCCTCAGTTTGCCAGTTCGAAAATGGGCCTGCCGCATGATCGAATCTTTATTTCAACTTTACACCTAGGTTTACAGCTGTCTTGTCAGCTGTAAAC
>CAJKZO010000062.1:0-10788 GCA_905204365.1 uncultured Collinsella sp. | reverse complement strand
GTCTTCGTCCGCAGCGGCATCCGCTTCGATTACACCATGGCCGACGCCTCGGACGAGTTTTTGCGCGAGCTGCTGGAGCACCATGTCTCGGGCCAGCTGCGCGTAGCGCCCGAGCACGTGAGCGACGCGGTGCTCTCCGTAATGGGCAAGCCGAGCCGCGCCGTCTACGACGCATTCTGCCGTAAATTTGAACGCCTGAACCGCGAATACGGACTCAAGCAGTATGTGGTGCCGTACCTGATCTCGAGCCACCCAGGCTCGACGATGAAGGAAGCCGTGGACCTTGCCGAGGCCGTGCGCGACATGGGCTACATGCCCGAGCAGGTGCAGGACTTCTACCCTACGCCGTCCACCATGTCGACCTGCATGTACTACACCGGCGTGGACCCGCGCACCATGGAGCCGATCTACGTGGCGCGCGACCCGCACGAGAAGGCCATGCAACGCGCGCTCATCCAGTATCGCAAGCCCGAGAACTACAAGCTGGTACGTGAGGCGCTGGAGAAGGCCGGCCGCCGCGATCTGATCGGCTACACCAAGCATTGCCTGATCCGTCCCGTGCCGCCGCGACCGGGCGAGACGTCTGCTGGCGGCGGACATGGCGCCGGCAATAAGGGCGGCAAGGCCCACGGTGGCGCTGGCGGCGCCGGCAAGGGGCCTAAGGGCAGCAAGGGTCACGGCGGCATGTCGCGCGCGCAGAACACCGCCGGCCGCAACCGCGCGGCCCAGGGACGGCAGGGCGCCAACGGAGGCGGCAGGCGCAACTAAGGCAGCGGTGCCGTCGCTATGTCCGTCTCGCATGCGTGGCGCAGTGAGCGCATCGCCTCCACGAGGATGATGCCGGCGATGGCAACCGTGACCGCCACGTCGAGCGGCGTGTTCACAAACCAGAGCATCGTCATGAGATACGACCCGGCATTAAAGGCAAAGTGCAGCAGAATCGTGTAGCGGAGCTTTCCGGTGGTCACGAGTACCCAGCCAAAGATGAGGCCGGCGGCACCTGCATAGCAGCCCTGTACCCAATTCATGTGCATAAAGCCGAAGATTGCCGCCTGCAGCACAATCGCCGCAGCGATACCCCAGGTACTCGGGGCCGCCCAGGGCACTATGGTGCCGTCTTGCGCGTTCACGCGGCGCCGACGTTTCCAGAGCGGATGGCACTGTGGATTAAACGCACGCAGTGAGAACTCAAAGATGATGCCGCGCACCAGGAGCTCTTCGCAAAATGGCGCGCCAATCACCGTGGTCAGAACGGCCAGATAGCTCGTGTCGCCCATGCCTGTTTCCTCGACGAGCTCGCTATAGTCTGCCGCGACCTCGGGCAGCAGCGACAGCACGGCGTCGGTCATGTAGCCAACGACCACCTGCAGGGCCAAGCCGATCACGATAACGCAGGCAATGCGCTTCCACGCGCTACGCAATCCCCCGCCAAGAGGACGCTCACCTTGCCGGCGCGCCATGAAAGAGCGGGGCCACAGGTAGCGCCACCACAGCAGCGCCATCAAAAACGACACCGTCTGAGCAGCGGCTTGAAACCATTGAATATCGAGGTTGTCGATCGGGAAACCCGTCAGCGCCGACACGATGTCCAGCGCGGAGAACAAAACCATGCTCAGGGCAATATCGGCAGCGACGACACCAAAACAGGCGAGTGCCCAAACCAGCGCATTGAGCATGCCAACCTCCTCAAAACCCGGCACTTAGGGACGTTCCTTAACTGCCGGCAGAAAAAGAACGTCCCCAAGTGCCGGCAGTTTGAAACAGTCATTGTTGATGAGAATCGGGCGCAGTGCCAAAGGCCCCGCTGGGCGAAATGTCGAACGGAAAGGTGCCGCAGCGATTGAAGGCGGCGATGAACATGCGGATGGCGTTGGACGGCGTGGTGCCTACGAGTTGGGTTGCCGCCGCGAAGGCCGCCTTTTCCTCGGGCAAGACCTTCGCGACAACCGGGGTCATGTGTTCTGCCATGGCGCTTCCTTTTTGAAACGACGGTGGTGCGGATAGATGCGGGCCACGCGGCTGGGCGACGGGCTGTGAAGGCAACCCGATTGGCCCGCATCTGGAGTTTGTTTCTACGGCGTTGGTATTACTTGGTATACCTAAGTATTACCCCGCAGATAGAATACCATACCCAACCCTATGGGGACGGAGAAAAAACGGATCATTTTGTTGCTGAGTAAGTATTTAGAGCGTGATGATGTCCGAGATATTGAGGGCCTGAGCGTCGACGGCATCGTGCGTAGCAAGCAACAGCATGCGGCCGTCGAGCAAGTCGAGCACAACCTCGGCGCATGCGTCGCGCGCAGCGGTATCTAGGCCGGTAAAGGGCTCGTCCAGAATCACTGCGCCGCCCGGACACAGCAGGGCTCGGGCAATCTCGACGCGACGGCGCTGCCCGCCCGAGAGCTCGGCCACACGAGCATGCACATCGACCCCCGGCACCAGCAGGCACAACAGGGCCGCGGCACTCGAGGCGTCCACGCGCGCGTCGGCGCACACCAGCACGTTATCCAAAGCCGAGGCGCCCTCTACCAGGCGCACATCCTGAAACACCATCGAGCACGGCGCGCACTCCCCCGCCGCCAGCGCAAGCAGCGTCGACTTGCCCACGCCCGAGGTGCCCATCACGCAGGCGCGCCCACCGGCGGGCACACGAAGCACCAGTCCGTCGAGCGCCGGAGCCCAGGGAGCGCGATCGCCCACGGCGAGCGCAAGCTCCGCAGCAGCCCTGCCGCCAGCAGAGCCGCCTGCACGTCCGCGAGGACAACGCCCATGCGCCCGCACAGCAGCACGCCATGCTGCGGGCCCCGAAGCCCGCAGCAGCCACACCAGCACGCGCTCGCATGCCCACGATGCCGCCACGACCAACACGGTCCACGCCAGCAGGTCAGCCGTCTCGATGAGCAGCTTCGCCTGATAGATGCGCTCACCCACGGTGCCCACCGCCATGCCGATCAGCTCCGCCGCCACGCCGGCCTTCCAGCTCATGCCAATCACGGCGCGGGCGCACGAAAGCACAAACGGCAGGACTTCGCGCCAGGTGTGGGCACAAAACAGTTGCCAACCCCGCACGCCATGCAGACGAAACATCTGCTCCAGCGGTTTATCCGCTTGCGTCAAGCCCTCGACCAGCGAAAAATACACTCCTGGCAGCGCCATCAAAAAGACCGCCGCAATGCTTACGCGCGCCGACCCCAGCCAAATGAGCAGCAGGACCACCACGCAGGCAACCGGCGTCGCCTTAACAAACGAAAGCGCCGGAGCCACCACGCGGGCAAACGCCCGCGAGCGCGACGAAATTCCGGCCAGCAAACCACCGCACACCGCGGCAAGCGCCAAACCGCCTAGAATCCGCACACCCGAGCCCGCCAGAATCGCCCACGTGCCGGCATCGCATACCAGCCGCAGCAACGCCACCACAACAGCACCCGGACCCGGCAAAATCAGCGGCTGTGCCACCAGCGCCGCCACGAAGACCCACACGGCAAGCCAAAAGGCGGCAACGGCACCTGCTGCCGCCACCGCCTTCATACGCTCTATCATTTGTCGAGCAAACGCACGCACGGGTTACTCCATGTAGTAGAAATCATCAGCCGGGAGCTTGCCGCCCACGGCGCTCGCGTCCGCATCGGCCAGCACCTTCAGGTACCCACCGAGCGCGGCCTTCATATCCTTCCCTGTCTGGCAGACAAGCATGCACCCGGGAATCGCCTTCTCGGCGATCTTGGCGTTATCCACGATGCCCGCATCGACCACGGCCTGCGCCCAGTCTGCCGGCGCCGCATTGACGGCCTTCACGCTCGCCTCATGGCAGCGCAAGAATTCCGCCACGGCCTCGGGATGCTCCTCGGCAAAGACACGGCGCACCACGGTCACGCCCGTCAGCAGGCGCGAACCCGTGTCACCTGCCAGCTCATCCCACACATCGGTCAGACTTACCGGAGCCGACAGCTTGCCCTCGCTCTTGGCGATGGCCGCCGTCTTGAACGGCTCGGGTAGCACGCCCACGGCAGTCGGGTCGGCAAGCAGCGCCGACAGCACCTCGGTGGGCTCGCTCGTAAACTCAAGCGCCACCTGGCCGGTCAGGCCCGCGCGCTCCAGCAGGTAGTTCATGACGTACTCCGGCGTGGTGCCCTTGCCCGTCATATAGACGGTATGGCCCGCCAAATCGCCAAACGAGGCCACACTCGCGTCGCCCGTCACCACGTTCAGCACGCCCAGCGTGTTGATGTCGATGACCTGCACCGCGCCCTCGGTCTTGTTGTAGAGCACGCTCGCCACGTTGGCGGGCACTAGGGCGATATCGACATCGCCCTGAATGACCTTGGGCACAATCTCGTCGGCGGCAGTGTTGATCGCAAAGTCGAAATCGTTGTCCGTGGCACCGTCGGCAGCCTGGTCCATAAACTGCACCAGGCCAATCGAGGTCGGGCCCTTGAGCGAGGCGACGTGCACCTCAACCGGCTCGGCTGCGGCACCGGCGCCGTCCGTGGCAACCGAGCCCGCGGCGGACCCGGCACCGGCAGCCCCGCCGCCACAGCCCGCGAGCGCAAGTGACAGGGCGCCCGCGGCGAGCGCCGAGGCAAACCCCCGGCGCGACATCTCAACATCAAACGCGCGCATCGCTAGCACGTCCCCTCTTAGGCATCGTCCATGCGTGATGGTCGGTATGCAGCAGCTCCTCGGCCAGTGGCGAGAGCGGCTCGCCTAAGAACTCGCGGTAGCACGCCTGGACATCGGGATTCTCGTGCGAGAAGCGAATCTCGGCGTTCGCATCGAGGCCCCAGAGCACCTGGCCACGCTCGGCAGCCAGCTCGCAACCGTCGTGAATGGGCTGACCGCCACCACCGACGCAGCCGCCGGGGCACGCCATGACCTCGACAAAGTCATAGCTCACACGGCCGTCGCGAATTGCGTCGAGCAGGCGGGCGGCATTGCCCAGCCCGTGCGCCACGGCAACACGCACCTTAGCGCCATCGATATCGGCGACGGCTTCCTTCCAACCATCCAGGCCACGCACGCCGGTAAAGAAATCGGCATCGGGGTTCTTGCCCGTCACCAGGTAGTAGGCCGAGCGCACGGCGGCCTCCATCACGCCGCCCGTGGCGCCAAAGATCACACCCGCGCCCGTGCCAAAGCCCAGCGGCGTATCGAGCGGCTCCTCAACCAGCGTGTCCACGCTCACGTGGCTCGCGCGGATCATGCGCACCATCTCGCGCACCGTCAGCGCAACGTCCACATCGGGCGTGCCGTCCTCGCCCACCATGCTCGGCAGCGCGCACTCGGCCTTCTTGGCCGTGCACGGCATCACGGACACCACAAACAGACGCTCGGGCTCCACGCCCAGCACTTTGGCATAGTAGGTCTTGGCGATGGCGCCGAACATCTGCTGCGGCGACTTGGACGTGGACAGGCTGTCGACAAACTCCGGATAGCGCGCCTTCACAAAGCGCACCCAACCCGGGCAGCAGCTCGTAAACATGGGCCAGCCGCGGCTGTCGCCTTCGCCCTTAGCGGCGGCGCCTAGGCGCTCGAGCAGCTCGGAACCCTCCTCCATAATGGTGAGGTCGGCCGAGAAATCGGTGTCGAACACGTACTCAAAGCCAACGCGGCGCAGCGCGCAAGCCAGGCGCTCAACGGTGGCCTCCTCGCGCGGAATGCCGAGTTCCTCGCCCCAGGCACTGCGCACGGCAGGCGCGATCTGAACCAGCACGATCTTGTCGGGATTAGCGAGCGCGTCAAACACGGTCTCGGTATCGTCGCGCTCGCGCAGTGCGCCCGTCGGACAATGCGTAATGCACTGGCCGCACGCGACGCAATCGGTCTTGCCGATCGGTGCGCGCCCGCGGGTACCCACAGCGGTATGCGTGGCGCGGTTGGTCAGGTCCCAAATCCCTAGGCCCTGCACGCTCTCGCACACCTTGATGCAGCGCATGCATTTAATGCACTTGTCGTTTTCGCGGATGATGGGGAAATCGAAATCCCAACCCTCGCCCGCCAAATGCCTTTGATACGGCAGATAGAAAATGCCCAGGTCGTTGGCGATGATCTGTAGGTTGCAGTTGCCGCTGCGCACGCAGCTCGTGCACTGCGAATCGTGCTGGGACAGCAACAGCTGCACGTTGGTACGACGGGCCTCGCGGGCTTTGGGGCTGTTGGTGTGGACCACCATGCCGTCGAGCACGTAGTTGTTGCAGGCGGCAACCAGCTGGTCGCAGCCCTCAACCTCGACCACGCACACGCGGCAGCCGCCGATCTCGTTCAGATCGCGCAGGTAGCACAGGGTGGGAATCTGGATGCCGACGGACTTGGCCGCGTCCAGGATCGTGGTGTGCTCGGGCACCACGACCTCGCAATTATCGATAGTGAGCTTGACCATATTGAGTGCTCCGCTTTCGGTGTTATCGCTGACAGTGGGGTTGTTGAGCTCTACCATTCTAGGTTCCTCCCTCCGCGGAACGCGCCAAAACCAAAGTGGTCGCAACGCAGGCAGCGGCTTGCCTCCTGGCGCGCCTCCTCCTCGGTAAGGCCCTGCTCGACCAGATTCCAATCGTGAATACGCTCGCCGGCCTCGCGCTCACCCAGCTCGCAGCGGCCGCACTCGTGCTTGCCCTTAAACTGAACGGTCGGCAGCTCCACGTCGAGCTTGATCTTGTGGTCGAAGCCCAGATAGCGGTCGATGTTTGCCGAAGCCACGCGGCCGGCGTTGATGGCACGGATGACGGTGGCGGGGCCGGTCTGGCAGTCGCCGCCGCTAAAGAGGCCATCGAAGTTGGGCACGGCACCGTCCGAGTCGGTGACCACGCAACCCCACTTGCAGGCGATGCCCATGTCCTCAAACGGCTTGGAATCGATGTCCTGGCCAATGGCGACAAACACGCGCTCGCAGGGGATGACGCGCTCGGGCGTAGCGGCGGCACGCGGAGCCGGACGACCGCGGCGGGGCTCGCCGATAATCTGCGGTTGCACGCGCAGGCCGCTCACGCGACCATCTTCGCCCGTCTCGATGGCGAGCGGCGCCGTGAGCTCCAGAACCTCGCAACCCTCGGCCTGGGCGCCGGCAATCTCGGCGTCCTGGGCCGTCATATCGCAGATGCGACGGCGGTAGACGATGCTCGCCTTTTCGGCACCGCAGCGCACGGCAGAGCGCGCCACGTCCATGGCCACGTTGCCGCCGCCGATGACGCACACGCGCTGGCCGCTCAGGTCGGGCAGCTCGTCGTCTCCGATGGCGCGCAGCATCTTGACGGCCGACTCCACGCCGGGCGCCTCTTCACCCGGAAGGCCGAGCTTCTTGTCGCTATGGGCACCGATGGCCAGGTAGACGGCATCGAACTCGTCGCGCAGGCGAGCGAGCTCCTCGCCGTTCACGGAGTGATCGAGCTCAACGTCGATGCCGGCGCTCAAGATCCAGTCGATCTCGGCCTGCAGGCGCTCGCGCGGCAGACGATAGCTGGGGATGCCGTAGCGCAGCATGCCGCCCAAGTGGTGGCGCTGCTCAAAAATGGTCACCTTGTGGCCCATCACGGCCAGGTAGTAGGCACAGGAAAGGCCAGCCGGGCCGCCGCCGATCACGGAGACGCGCTTACCGGTGTTGTCCACTACATGCGGCTTGTGGTCGTTGAGGTCACTGTGCTCAACGGCAAAACGCTTGAGGGCGAGGATGTTCATGGGGTCGTCGACCATGCCACGGCGGCAATGCATCTCGCAGGGATGCTCGCACACCAGGCCGCAAACGAGCGGCAGCGGGTTATTCTTGCGGATGACCTTGACGGCATCGGCATAGCGGCCGGCCTCGACGAGCGAAATGTAACCGGGAATGTCGACATGCGCCGGACAGCCCGAGACGCACGGGACGCGGGCCTCGCGGTCAAAGCCACAGGAGTGCTCGCGGATGTGGTGCTCAAAATCGTCACGGAAACCGCGAATGGCCGTAAGCGCCATGGCGCCGGCCTCGTAACCGATGGCGCAATCGCTCGAAAGATAGATGGTGCGGGCGGTGCGCTCGATCAGATTGAGCGTTGACTCGTCGGCGCGGCCCTCGAGCACATCGGCGAGCAGATCGCTCAGCGCGCTCAGGCCCACGCGGCAGGGCGTGCACTTGCCGCAGCTCTGGGTGGAGCACAGGTTGACGAGCGCTGCCGTAAACTCAACGGGACACGGGGCGAGCGAACTCACCGCCAGACGACGTCCGAGCGCATCGTGCAGGTCGTCCATGACGGCCTGAGCGCGGCTGCGTTCCATTACATGCAGTCGAGCCATAAGATCCCCTCTCACATGGCAGCCCGGAGGCGAGGCCGGGCGAAATTGCTACACGCACAACACTGACCTAAAAAGTTGTTAGGTCTCCACGCAGTTCGGCAGGCGGCATGAAATGTCACCCTCAGCGGTGAAATAGAACATTACCGCAGATAAATGCCATATTTGATAAAACGCGTTACCAAATGACAATGCCCCGTCCACGCAATCACGTGGACGGGGCATTGCTCTAGGTATGCGGCCAGCGACCCTGTTGCTTTTACTTAAGCTCGGGCCAGTAACCCTTGTTGGCCTCAATCATGTCGTCGAGAACCTCCTTGGCAACCTTCATCGAAGGCACGGTCTTGTTGAGCGTAAAGGCCTTGAGCGCCTTCTCGTACGAACCCTCGATCGTGGCCTCGACCACGAGCTTCTCGGAGTTCAGCTGCTGCATCATAAGACCCTGCTGGAACAGAGGAATGTTGTCACGGCTGATGACCTCGGGGCCGTTCTTGCCAATGTAGGCAGGCAGCTCGACCATAGCGTCGTAGGGCATGTTGGGGATAGCGCCCTTGTTCTCGCAAATGACCAGGAAGCGCTGCTTGGTGTCGTTCTTCAGAGCGATAGCCAGGTCAGCAATCCAGTCGCCGTGGCTGCCCGCATAGAACGTGCTCTCGTCGATCTCGCCCGTCTTCTCGTAGTGATCGATGCCGTCGAAGAGGTTCTTCTCGCGCGTCTCCTCAACCTCATTCGCACGGGTGCGCTCGGGGTTGGAGTGCTCGACGAACTCCTTCTGCTGCAGGTAGTAGTTCAGATACGTGTTGGGCAGGTACTCCGGGAAGCACTCCATGATCTCGTACTCGCCCTTCCAGACGTAGTACCAGCTGCCCTTGGTGTGGCGGTTCTGCTCGGGGTGCTCGTCGACGGTCTCCTCGGGCTTCTTTGCCATGAGCGAGCCCATGCCCTTGAGGTAGGAGTCGGGCAGCAGGATCTGGTGCTCCTTGATGTACTCGCGCAGCTGCGGGAGCACCTCCTCGCCCTTGTGGCGGATCGAGGTGAACCAACCAAAGTGGTTGAGGCCAAAGTAATCGTACTCGACATCCTTCTTCTCGATATCGAGCGCGGCGCAAACCACGTCGATGATCGCGATCGGCATGTCGCAGATGTTGATGATGCGAGCGTTGGGACGCAGCACACGGCAGCCCTCGGAGACGATGGCGGCAGGGTTGGAGTAGTTGAGAATCCAGTAGTCCTTCTTGGCGTACTTCTCAACGTCATCGATCAGCTCGACCATGGGGAAGATGGTGCGCATGCCGTAGGCAAGGCCGCCGCAACCGCAGGTCTCCTGGCCCACGCAGCCGTGACGCAGCGGAATCTTCTCGTCCTGCTCGCGCATGGCGTAGCCGCCCACGCGCATCTGGGCAAACACGAAGCTCGCGTCGGTAAAAGCCGTCTCTTTGTCGGTGGTCACCGTGAGCTTGATGTCCAGGCCGAGGTCCTCGTGCAAAATCCAGTCCACGAGCACGCCGATCTTGCGCTGGCGCTCCTCGTTGATGTCGTACAGACGAATCTCGTCAACGTCGAGCTCGTCCTTGCGCAGAGCGATGGACTTGACGATGCCGGGGGTAAAGGTGGATCCGCCACCACACAGAGTAATGATCATTGTTTACTGCTCCTTCTCAATTGCGTTTTCGACCTTGTCGCGCATCTCGGCGACCTTCATGCCAAAGATGATCTGAATATTATTGCCGTTGCGGTTGATGCCGCTGTTGGGCACGTGGTTGATGAGGTCCTCATCGATGAGGTCCGGGTTCTTAACGTTCACACGGAGACGCGTAAAGCAGTTCTCGAGCTCCTCGATGTTGTCCTTGCCGCCAAGGCCTGCGACCAGGTCGGTAATACCTGCATCGACGCCCTCTGCGGGAGCTGCGGCAACAGCGCCCTGCTTCACCGCGACAGACGCGGCGGCCTCGCCCTCGGCAACGGACTCGGCGAGCTCGGACTCTTCCTCGCGACCAGGCGTGTGGAGGTTGAGCTTCTTAATAAGGAAGGTAAAGAGGAAGAAGTACAGAGCGGCGTTGACGACTCCAAGCACCAGCATAACCGGCCAGTTGGTCTTATCGACACCGAGGACCAGGTTGGAGACCACGATGTTGATGATGCCGCCTGCAGTCGAAGCGGGCACGGAGAGGACCTTGAGCAGAACCAGGAAGATGCCGGAAAGAACCGAGTGAACGACAAAGAGCACGGGAGCGGCAAAGACAAAGAGGAAGTCCATGGGCTCGGTGACACAGGAGAGCACGGCGGTGATGATCAGCGGGATGATAATGGCCTTGGTCTTATCCTTGTTCCCCTTGTAAGCGGTGAAGATAAAGGCGAGACCGATACCGATGTAGGGCCACAGGTTGTTGAAGGTGTAGCTGTTGAAGTAGGTGCTATCGGAGAAGGGCTGGCCCGTCATTGCCATCTCGGCGACACGGATGGGATAGGCACCGGCGATAACCTGATCGCCCAGCGTCAGGGTGCCACCCACATCGGAGAACTGGAACG
>CAJKZO010000061.1:0-10924 GCA_905204365.1 uncultured Collinsella sp. | reverse complement strand
CGCGAACACCGGTCCGTTATCGTCGATGGCGCAGCTCGCCGTGCCGCACATAATCTCGTCACCGGCTAGCTCGGTCAGCTCCACCTCGTCATCGATGGCAGAGATGTGGCGCGAACGGGCATACACAGTGACCTTGCGGGCACCCGAGCGCAGGGCCGTGCGGGCAACATCCATGGCCACATTGCCGGCGCCGATAACCGCCACGTTTTCGCCGATCGCCACGCTCGTGGGGTCAACGAGGTAGTCGATGCCAAAGAGCACATTGCCGCGCGACTCGCCGGGAATACCCAGCTTTCGAGCTCGCCAGGTGCCGGTACCAACAAAGACCGCGTCGTAACCGTCGCGCAGCAGGTCGTCGATGTGGAGCGCACCGCCGATGGTGGTCGAGGGGCGAACGCGCACGCCGAGCGAGCACATCACGTGGCGGTACTTTTGCACGAGCGAACGCGGCAGACGGAACTCGGGGATACCGTACTCCAGCACGCCGCCGATCTCGGGCCGCTGCTCAAAAACAGTGACGGCGCAACCCAGCTGCGCCATCTTAATTGCCACGGTAATGCCGGCTGGGCCGGAGCCGACCACGGCGACCTGCTTGCCGCGCGACGGCGCAGACGTCCACTCCTTACGATCCAAATACGCTGTCGAGATATAGTTCTCGATGCTCGAGAAATGTACGGGTGTGCCCTTGCGGCCCTGGATGCACGCGCCCTCGCACTGGCCCGAATGGTTGCAAACCATGGAGCAGACCGCGCTCATGGGATTGTTCTGGAACAGCAGCTCGCCCGCCTCTTCTAGACGACGCTGTTTGAACAGGTCGATGACCTGCGGAATAGGCGTCTGAACCGGGCAGCCCTTAATCTGACAGAACGCCCTTTTACAACCTAGGCAACGATTCGCCTCTTCGACAATGTGGATAGCCACGCAACTCCCCTTTTTAATGCAATCCAATGGGGGCGACGATAAAGACCCTTCACCGCCGCCCCCATACAGGTAATCTCAATCTGCCGACACAGCAAAAGCCAATGCTATAACTCGCGATGCGAAGCCCCGCAGCGAGCGGACATGTGCTCGAGTGTCGCCAGGCAGTCAGCCGCCGTCGCCGGCACACTGTTCTCGACCACGCAGGGAATCCCAGGGCAGGCGGCAGCCGCCCAGGCCACTACGGGCTCAAAGTCATAGCGGCCCGTCTCGCCCACGCCATGACACACCAGACGTGAACCCGTACCGTCGCACCAACCTGCTTCGTCCTCGTTATCAACGACCTCAAAATCCTTGGCGTGCAGCACGCGGATCTTACTGCCGCATAAGTAGAGCATGCGCGCTGTGATTTCCTGCGCTTCGTCAACGACGCTGGGGTGCAGCAGCGACACTGGGTCATAGATCACGCCGAGCGACGGGCTCGAGACGCGCTCCAGCACCTCACGGCAGCGATCTGGCGTGTTGACCGTCTCGTTCCAACCGGGCTCAATTAGAACCTGACCGCCCACGGCCTCGGCCCGATCGCAGACGTGTGCGAGTCCGTCCATAAAAGCCTCGAGTGCCCCATCGGTCATGCGGTCGTCAGCAACGCGGTTCTGCGCATTGGGGCGACCGGTCTCGGTACCCACCGGGCATCCGCCGAGCATCTGGGCAAAGTTCAAGCATGCCTCGTACTCGGCAAAGTTATCCATGAGCTGTTGGCGATCGGGCATCGCCAAATTCTTATAGCAGCCGAGCACGGCGACCGAAACGCCCGCCTCGTCGAGCACCGCACGCAAATGGTCGGCAAGCTCGCGGGTCAGGCCGCCTCGATCGATCCCCATCGATGCGTAGAGCACCTTGCTCGGCAGCTGAATGCACGAAAAGCCCAGCTCTCCCGCCATGCGGATGCGTTCCTCGACGGTCCCCTGCGGAAGGTCGTGCAAACGCACACCCGGAGTAATAGCCCCCACGTTATTCACATCCCTTATGAGCGTTGATGCCCGGGGTGTATCCGCCAAACGGGTCCTCGATAGAGCACACACCCGAGGGAGCAAGCGGGTCATGCCTGCCAGCCAGTTTGTCGTGATGCATGGTCTCGATATAGGCAAGCACCAGCGGCGCCACGCCCTTCGCATCGTTTTTGACGATAGGCTCGCTCATGTAGTAACCAAACGTGCCCTCGCGGTGCGCGGTGTTTCCCAAGCCCGCGACCAGGCAGATGTTGTCGAGCGCCAGCTGGCCATCATGCTCGGACAGGCAGGTCTCGCAGATGCCGTCGAAGGCGCGACGGCCGTACTGGTAGTAACGCTCGCCCAGCACGCCTAGACGCACGCCCTTCATGATGGCATTGGCAAAAATCGCGCTACCAGACTCCTCCAGGTAGTTGGGGGCGATATTGGGCAGGTTGATGACCTGATGCCACATGCCGGTCTTCTCGTCCTGATACGGCAGCATGGCATCGATCAGGTCGTGGAACATCTTGCGAATCTCGTCCTTCTCGGCTGACATCGAAGGCGGCATGAGCTCCCAGGTATCGATGAGTGCCATGGCAAACCAGCCCTCGGCGCGCAGCCAGAAGTTAGCCGAAAGGCCGGTGACCGGGTCGCACCAGAACTGTTTGCGGCTCGCGTCGTAAGCGTGATAGTACAGACCGTTGAGGGGGTTGCGCATCAGGTCATGCACGACCTGGAACATATGGAAGCTGTCCGAGCAGGCACGACGGTTGTGGAAGCTCAGCTCGTACTGCATGTAGAACGGCTGGGCCATATACATGCCATCGAGCCAGATCTGGTTGGGATAGACGGCCTTGTGCCAAAACACGCCTTCTTTGGTGCGCGGCTGGGTCTCGAGCTGGCGGTAGATGGTGTCCATGGCGGCACGGTACTTGGGCTTGCCCACCAGGTCATAGAGCTTGTAGAGGGTCTTGCCCGCATTGACGTTATCGAGGTTGTACTCCTGCGGGTTGTAATGCTTGATGGTACCGTCGTCCTGGACAAAGAAATCGATGTAGTCATCGGCAAAGGTCAGGTAGCGCTGCTCACCCGTGATCTCGTACAGCTCGATGAGCGCCTTGATCATGCAGCCGTCGATATAGTTCCAGGTGTTCTCCTTGCCGGCGCGAATCTTTTCGATATTCCAAGCCGGCGCCTGCGGCGTAGAGGTTTCGATCAACTGCTCGATATAACGGTCCAGGATTTGATTGCAACCCATTGCTGTCCCCTCTGACATAAACGATAGGTGAACGTTACCCCTAGTGTAACGCGAACGAGGAATATAGGGTGAACGTTAACCCTATATTCCTCGCGAACGGCAGACTTTTAGCGGCAAACGGCGGTGAGACCCGCGGCGATGCGATGCGCCAGGCGCTCATAGCCAGCCGGGCTGTAGTGCAGACCGTCCGGCATATAGAGCTCGCGGTGCTCCGGCAAAAACGGGCTGATACCGCTTTGCGCATACAGGTCAATCACCGGCACGGAGTAGCGGTCACAGACCTCGAGCATCGCTCGCACGTAGGCGACCTGCGTCAGGCCCAGGTGGTTGAGCTCGTCGCTTGCCGGGATATCCTTCTCGTGCTTGCCGCTCGTCTTGCACGGCGTCATAAACACGAGCTTTGCCCGAGGCGAGCGCGCCGTGATGGTACGGATCAGGTAATCGAGTGCACCATAGAACTCATGCACGTCCGTGCTGCCGAGCTCTCCAAGCGGCACGTTGCGGCTAAAGTCGTTGACGCCGCCAAAGACGATGTAGATATCGGCCGCATCGTCGATACCGTCAAGGCGCTCGACAAACGAATCGGTACGGTCGGCCTTGATGGCGATACGCGAACCCTTGATGCCAAAGTTCTCGACGACCGCGCCTCCCAGCAACGCGCCCAGATGCGAAGTCCAAGAGATGTCGTTGCCGCCTGCGCCGCATCCGTTATCGCCCCATGTGGTCGAATCGCCAAAGCAGCAAATGGTCGATTCACTCAAACTCTTCGTTTCCATAATCTTCTCCTCATCCGCCCATCGGCGGTCATACAGGAACGTACCGTTTATTCGCAGCATGCCGAGGGGCTATGCACGGGCGCATTCCGCAACGTGCGAATCGAGCCATTCGATATCCTCGGCAAGATGTGCCACGCCCAGATGGTGTTCACCCGGACACACCTCGTGCCGCAGGCCATCTCTGCGACCCAGCAACTTGTAGGCATCGCGCACGATCTCGAGCTGCTCGTCAACATTTTTCAGCCCGCGCGAACCGTTCAGATGATCCTCTTCGCAGCTTTGCACTAACAACGGGCGCGGCGCAATAAGCGAGGCAATATCGCCCATGTCGAGCAAGCGCCAAAGTCCGGGTGTGTAGTTGCAGCTGCAATTGCCGTTGAGGTGCAGCAGCGAATCATCGACACCGTACAGGTAGCCCGAGACAAACGTCTTGCATACGCGTGGGTCGAGCGCCGCCAGATACAGCGTCATGTATCCGCCGCCCGAAAAGCCAAAACAGCCCAGGTCGTCCATGGCAATGTCGCCGCGCACCTCTAGGTAATCGATCAGACGCATGTTATCCCAGGCGTTGAGGCCCGCAACGGTAAGTCCCAGCGGCTCGGCCATGCGCGCCTGGTTTAGGCACGTGCCGCGCAGAAAGCTGTTCTCGTCATCGCCCTGGCCCTTCCAGTCACGACGGTATCCCCAACCGCGTGCGTCGGGGCAGACGGTCACGTAACCCATACGCGCCAAACGCAGACCGTAGTCGTAATTGAACTTACGCACAGTATCATCGACCGCCGGCACGCCCGTCACGCCCGCAACACTTGCGGCGCCTGCTCCCTGATGGCCATGCGGGCAGATATAGCAACACTTGCGGCCGTGCGCATCGAGCTTAGGCGACTGCGGCTCGAGCAGGTAGAACGGCATCCAAACATCGCGCTCGACCTGCAACATCGCATGGGTGCGCACGATGCCGCCGGCAACCCGCACACGGCTGAGTTCACGAATCTCAATCGGGGCGCGGTCCATAAGCGAAAGGCCCAAAACATCACACAGGCGAGTCCTGGTCGCAATCTTCCATGCCTCAAAATCTGCAGGAGTCTGGCCCGTAAAAGCAGCCGAACGTCCCTCGCGCTTCAGCCGGGCACGCAGCGCAGGCTCGTCTTCGCAGTACGTCTCGATGTGCACGGTGCGACCATTGGCAGATAGCCCAGCCGTCTCAACCGCATCACCGGTGCCTCCCTCGGGATCCCAGCCATCCGCACCGGCAAGCACCTGTTCGCGGGCGTACCCGGCAGCAGCCATCACATCGAGTTCATTCGCCCACGGCACCCAGCCGGTAGCATCACCCGCCGGCCCATGCAGGATCGCGCCAGCATACTGCACGCAGTTGTGCGCCGCCGGCTTATTCCAATCCCACCAGCCTTCGCGCTTGATATGTCGCCCCAGCCAGCAATCGATCAGCACAGTTTGCGCCCATTCGCGCCAAGGACGACCCAGGTAGACCGAATCCGGCGCCACGCCATCCGGAGCTGTAAACGAACAGCCGTGGAACACAAATCCGTACGACTCGCCTTTAGGCGTGGAGGCTGCCGTTACATACCCGTTGACATCCATATCGCGATTGAGCGAGCGGATCTCGCACCCCTCAAAGTAGGCACGCGCGCTGCCAAAGATAAAGTCGACATCGCCCTCGATCCGGCAACGTCGAAAATACTGGCGCCCCACCCGGCGCGGCGCATACTGTTTGGGCCCTATGAACCCACCCGGTTTAGCCTCATGCGGCGGCAGCGGGCCCAAAAACAGTGTGTCCTGGTGCCCCTTAATGCAGCAGGCATCGACAACCAGACGGTCGCCATCGGCATACAGGGCAATCGCCTGACCGACCTCGCGCCCATCGCCCGCATCGTTTTCGATCGTGAGGTTTGCAAGCGTCACGTCATCGGCATCGACCAGGACCGTATACGTGCGGAAGGTGCCGAGCGTGCCGTCGACGCCCGAGCCGTCCTCCGAAGGCATCTTGGCACCCAGGCCGCCCATGATACGCACGCTATCGGCCGTCTCTCCCTCAATCGTCTCATGCGGGCGACGAATCTCGACCCGCTCGCG
Source organism: uncultured Collinsella sp. (assembly GCA_905204365.1). Lineage (GTDB taxonomy): Bacteria > Actinomycetota > Coriobacteriia > Coriobacteriales > Coriobacteriaceae > Collinsella. Next base: position 4,886 of record CAJKZO010000061.1, on the reverse strand, counting down.
GTACTCACCCGGCTCGACGCGAATCATCACCGGTTGCTCGGCATCCGGATAGAGCTGATCGGCTGCCGCCAAGGCATCGGAAATCGTTGGATACGCTCCTGCCGCAGCCCTCGAAACGCGCAGCGTATAGATACTTTCACTCATCGTCCATCACGCTCCCATGCAACGAACTGTTCAGGCCAGCCCTGAACTTGTGGCTGAATATGCTCGGCGCAGCCCTTAAATGCCGTTTGGGCCGTGGCGAGCGATGCCCCATGCTTTCCATGCGGAAAGACATGTAGGCTAAAGCCAATCCCGTGGTCGGCAAGAGCCTGCGCAAGAAGGAGGCTATTTTGAACTGGTACCGATGCATCCTCGGCGGTATGCCACAAGAACGTACGGGGGAAGCCATCGCCCACCATATTCTCGATCGACAACTTTTGAGCCAAAGCGCCATCGGCACCCGTTAGGTGTTCAAACGAACCACGATGAGCATAGGCCCCCGAGCTTACGACCGGATAGCCCAAGCAAAGTGTGTCAGGCCGAATCGACTCAGGCGATGCCGCAATCGACTCTGCAAGCCAGGGTTGGTCCCAAAGCGCCCCGAGCAAGCCAACCAGATGCCCACCGGCCGAAAAACCCATGACCGTAATCCGATCAGGATCGACACAGTACTCTGCCGCATGGCCTCGGACGGTATCGACCGCCCGCGCGAGTTCTTGCAATGCCAGCGGATAGACAGCCGGAGCAACCGAATAGTTCAGCACAAACGCTTGGTAGCCCATCGCCAACAAACGGAGCGCTACCGGCTCGCCTTCGCGCGGCGAAACGTGATCGTAGCCGCCTCCTGGCACGACCACAACTGCAGGCAGCGGTTTTAAAGCATAAGCATCTTCGGTCGGGGCAAAAACAAAAGACGTAATCGTGGCAGACGAGCCATCGACCCCGACAGGAATCGTTTTGTTGAGCATGTATTCCCTTTCACCATGATGCGTAGCGCAGCGCACACGGCCGTATCGCACAAGGGCTGCATTGCCGATTTATCCGACAATGCAGCCCTGGTCATCAACCCGAGTTAGGAACGGACAACCTTGTCGACGTTCTGGAGCTGCAGTTCCTCGCCGTCCTGGCCCTCGATCACCACATTTTGCAGATCGAGTACCTTGACGTTTTGCGCAATGATGCCCTGACACACCATGGGCTCAACGCCGCAGGCCATGGCCGGGACAAAGGGCTCGGCATCCGGCGCGAAGGTCACGTGGACATCCCGGAACGTCAGGCGCGTTACTTTACTCTCGGGCAGGCCCGTGATGTAGGCAGCGGCCGCGTGGCAGTTAGTGGCCTCGATATCGCAAAACGTAGTGGCACCAAAGCCGGGCGTGCGGTCGTCGACAGGCAGCGTCTCGCGAGACTGCACGTAATCGGTCTTGCCGTCCTTGTCGCAGAAGTAGAAGGAGTTGACCACGAAGGGCGTGAGCACCTCATCCATGCGAATGTGCTCAAAGGTAATGCCCTCGTTGACGGCATCCTTGCCGCGCCCGCGGCGGGTCTTGACGCGCAGGCCGCGGTCGGTGCGCTCAAAGAGGCACTTGCTCACGGTAAGGTCCTTGATGCCGCCGGCAGCCTCTGAACCCAGGACCACGGCGCCGTGACCATCGTGCATGTAGCAGTGAGAGATCAGCACGTCGTGCGTGGCGGGACGAAGCTCGGGCTCAATGCCCAGCTTGCCGCTCTTGATGGCGATGCAGTCGTCGCCCACCGAGAACTGACAGCCAAGGATGCGGACAAAGCCGCAGCTCTCGGGATCGAAACCGTCGGTGTTGTGGGAGTTCTTGGGGCCCTCGATGGACAGGCAGAGCGCATCGACGTGCTCGCACAGGATGGGGTGGATGTTCCACGCCGGGCTGTTGCGGACGGTGAAGCCGGCCAAGCTCACGTTTTGGCACTCGGACAGGAAAATCATGCGCGGGCGGGCGACCTCGCGGCCCTCCTCAGGACGGAAGATGTTCTTAAAGTCCTTGTTCCACCAGTTGTCCTCGGCAAAATCAGTCTGACCGTCGATCGCGCCGCGACCATAGATGCACACGTCGTGCACGCTCAGACCCGTAAAGGTAGAGCAGTATGTCGAGAAGCTCTCGCCCTCCCAGCGGCCCAGGGGCAGCATATCGGTGCCAGCATACCCAGCACCCTCGTCGCCCGTGACCGTACCGGGGATGTAGGCAAGCGCCGCACGATCGTGGCGAGCCAGCAGCACCGCTCCCTCGGCGAGCTCGATGTTGATATTGCTCTTAAGGAAGAGGGACTTGATACGATAGCTGCCGGCGGGAATCAGCACGCGCCCGTCCTTGGGACAGGCCATGATGGCAGCCTGGATGTTGGTGGTGTCATCATGCTCGGCATCGCCCTTGGCGCCACAGTCGCGAACGTTGATGGTAAAAGGCTCAGCCGGCGTGGTGACACCTACGCTCAGCTCACGCTCGCCACAAACAAAACGAACCAGGTTGCGCTTGCCGGGGGTCAGGCCGTCGAGATAGGTCTCGACCGTATTCGTGGTACCGGCAGGCTCGTCGTTGACAAAGATCTCCCACGTATCGGCACAGGTAAAGTAGCCGCCGTCGTCAAGCTCGATCACGGCCGCGCGGGCGTTGCGCCAGATAACGTTCGTCTCCATGGATTTCTCCCTCAAAAAGATGCTCTAAAGGCAAATTGTACGCTGTTGAAAAAGGGCCGTGCCTGCCGGCGGAATTCCGGTGGCACGGCCCTGTGATTTGGACGATATGTCGGCCTTACTCGGCGGGGGTTACGCTACCGTCCTGGAAGCCAACGTTGTTGTGGGCAAAGCAGTCCTCGTACTTAAAGCCGGAGAGCTCCTCGCAAAGCGCCTTGACCTCGGGCTTGACGTCGGCCATCTTGCCGCCCTCCTTGACGCGGCGGATCTCGTCGCAAAGGACGTCGCACTGCTCCTTGTCAATCTTGATGCCGCGGGCAAGGACAGCCGCGAGCAGGAAGAAGCCGGCGCAGCCGATGAGCATGTAGCCGCAGATGTACAGAGGCACGGTGGCGGGCTGGGTCACGGCGTCGCTGTTGCCGGCGGTCTGAATGAAGCCGGAGGCAGCAAGGACGATGGCCCATGCGTTAACGGCGATAGCCTGGGCGATCTGCTGGCAGAGCTGCTGAGCGGAGCTGTAGATGCCCTCGCGACGACGCAGGGTGATGAGCTCATCGACATCGGGGATGTAGTTGAGCAGAACATCGGGCAGGTACTGGAAGCCGACGTAGAAGAACTTCCAGATGGCGAAGATGATGGGGTAGGCGATCATGGCGATGGCGACCGTGGAGGTGCCATTGATCTGACCAAAGGCGAAGTAGTTGTAGGCGATGATGCACGCAGCGCAACCGACGTTGGCCAGGTACCAAGACTTGTGGAAGCCCTTCTTGGCCATGAGAGCGACCCAGATGGCGGTGCAGACGATAGCGACGACCTTGCCAGGCATCTCCATCACGGACTCGTAGGACTTAGGAATCTGCAGGCAGTAGACGATGAAGAAGGACAGGCAGGCAGACCAGCAGGCAGCAGCGAGCTTCGTGGAGACCTGTGCGTACAGGACCTTGCGGAAGGACTTGTTGCGGAAGGTGGAGATTACGTCGATGAAGAACTTCTTGATACCCTCGCCGACGCTCTCGATCTTCTCCTGAGCGACCTCCTCGGGGGTGTGCTCCCACGTGGACAGGTACACACAAAGCAGCGAGATTGCCATGACCGAAGCGTTGATCGTAGCGATGATGAAGTAGCTGAACGGGTTGGTCTCGCCGAAGGTGCCAAAGCCGAAGCCCACAAGTGCAGCCATCAGGAAGCCGGCGGCGTTACCAAAGAGATGCTTGTAGCCGGTGAGGTACGTACGCTCCTTGAAGTCGTCGGTCATCTCGATGGTAAGCGGCGACAGGTTGGCGGTGCAGAACGTATACGCGACGTTGTAGATCAGGTACAGCACAAAGTAGTACGGGAAGCCAAACGGCGTAGCCACGAAGATGAGCGGCTCGGCGATCATCATCGGGATGGCCAGCAAGATCCAGAAACGACGACGACCAAAGATGCGGCCAATCTTGGTGGCATAGAAGTTATCGGCCACAAAGCCCATCAGCGGGCAAAGAATAGCGTTGACATAGATGGCAAACGAGCTGATCAGTGCAGCCTCGCCTGCGGACAGGCCACACTCCGTGGACAGGAACAGCACCATGTAGCTGTGCGTAAAGGTCAGGGCACCGGAATTGAGCATACCGCCCATACCAAAGCCCAAGCGCGTCCAGAATGTGATCTTACGCTTTTTTCCGATCTTATTAGTCATCGAGCTCCCTCTCTTTTCTCGATTGTCTTGCAGCAAGACATTGGAGTCCACAGTGACATCTGTCTGCCCAGCGTTCAGGGTGAACGTTTAGTTAGATTATGCGCGATTGCTTACGACAGGTGAACGTTCACTTGAATAATATCCTTGAACGGTCGATTTTTACCGCTGAACGGACACAATTGAGATCCTCACACCTATTTTCTGCTGGTAAAGGTGCCATGCTGGACAGCCATGAGATAGGTGAACGTTTATCAGATTTTCCAACATATTCACTTAACCACGAAACGAAAAAGCCCCGCCGGGAACACTCCCGACGGGGCCGATGACATCGCGCTATGCTTGGGCGCACTTGCCGCTACAAGCAGACGCCATCCTTCCAGATACTGATCTCGTGACAGCCACGGCGCTCGGCACTCGTGAGCTTACCGCTCGCCGTCTGTAGCACCAGCTGGTACAGATCGTGGGCAGCCTCGTCGAGCGTGCGCTCACCCGTGGCAATCACGCCAGCGTTAAAGTCCATCCAGTTGGCCTTGTGGTCGCACAGACGCTGATTGGTGAACA
>CAJKZO010000060.1:0-11226 GCA_905204365.1 uncultured Collinsella sp. | reverse complement strand
ACTTGCAGCGACGGACCTCAGGACGCTCTTACACCACGTCTGCGCGCGCGACCTTGAAACTCCCTAGTCACCGTCAGCCAGCGCCGAATTGGAAGTCGATGCTCACTCATTAACGTACAGTTCTTATAACTTTGTTCATCATTTTCCACACCTAAAATGAAACGCCGTTTGTGACAGTACTCACAAACGGCGTTTTTTGACCACTGGCGTGTCTGGCAGGCGGCAAGCACCGCCCGAATCCGCATTTTGAACGCGCCCGAATCGGTTCTGGAGCCGGTTTTCGCGCTCTTACTCGTCTTTGGGCGCGGGGTGTTTGCAGACCACGCTCATGTAGATCATGCCGAGCACGGCAGCGGTGACCGAACCGGCAAGGATGGCGGCCTTGGCAGCCAGAACCTCGAACTGGGCCGTCGGGAAGGCAAGGCCGCTGATGAGAATCGACATGGTAAAGCCGATGCCGCCCAGAATGCCCACACCGGCAATCATGTGCCAGTTGACATTGTGCGGCAGCTCGCAGACCCTAAACTTAACCAGGGCAAACGTCATGCCAAAAATACCGATCGGCTTGCCCAGCAGCATGCCAAAGTACACGCCGAGCGTCACCGGGTCGGTGAGCAGCGTGCTCATGTCCACGCCCACTAGGCGAACCTGTGCGTTCACGAACGCAAAGATCGGCAGAATCACAAAGTTGACCGGCGTAGAGATCAGACGCTCCATGCGGATGAGCGGCGGGGTCACGCGGTGCATGACGCGTTCGACCTTGGTGGTCGAGACGGTAAAGTCATGCTGGCCCAGGATGTGTGCCTCGTCATCGTAGCGGTCATCGAGCAGCGGCAGGCACTCGCCCAACCAATCGGTGAGGCTATCGAGCTTGACGCCGCACTTGGCCGGGATGGTAAAGGCCAAGATGACGCCAGCAAGCGTGGCATGTACGCCGCTCTTGAACATGCAGAACCACAGCAGTAGGCCCAGCACCGAGTACGGGGCAAGGCGGTAATGCTGCGTCTTGTTGAGCCACACAAGCGCGCAGGTCACAAGCGCAGCGGCGCCCAACCAAAACGGATTGGGGCTCTGACCGTAGAAGATGGCGATGGCGGCGATGGAAATGAGGTCGTCGGCGATGGCGAGCGTCGAGAAGAACACGCGCACGCCGTTGGGCACGCGATTGCCCAAAAGCGACAGCACGCCCAGCGCAAAGGCAATATCGGTTGCCATGGGAATGGCCCAGCCGTTGTGCGCGCCGGCATGGTTAAAGATCAGATAGATGCAGGCGGGAACGACGACGCCGCCCACGGCCGCCAGCATGGGAAGCATGGCCTGACGCGGATTCTTGAGCTCGCCAACTGTCATCTCGTACTTAAGCTCAATGCCCACTAGCAAAAAGAAAATCGCCATGAGAAAGTCGTTGACGAAAAGCTCGACGGTGAGGCCAGCCGTCAAATGCCCCAGACCCACATACAGCGGGGTCTCCAAAAAGTGATGGATGGCCTCGTAGGCATCGGTATTAGCGCAAATGACGGCGGCGATGGCGGCGAAGACCATGACGGCGGCGGAAATCGTGCCGTTCTCGGCGATGCGCTCCCAGATGTCGTGACGTTCAAAGCGCTTGCGCTCACGAACGTTGAACAGCTGCTCAGTTGCTGCCATGGGCGGCTCCTTTCACGGGAAAGCTCCCGTCTTAAAAAAGCACGGCCCGCCCAAGTGGCGGTGCCGCGCTCTAACGTATTACGCTTGCATCTAGCCTACCCTGCACGACAAGCACGCAGGCGTGACCGAAAAGCGGAACCACAGGTTGAACATTATTTGCTCAACGGCACGGGCACGCCTGTCCCGGAGACGACGCGGCGCCGTGCATAAAAAACGACCGGAGCGCGGGGCGTCCGCGATCCGGTCGTGGCGTTTGGTCAACTAAACCTAGCAGGCGGCCATGATGGGGGCTGCGACCTGCTTCTTACGGGAGAGGACGCCCGGCATCCAGACGCCGTCGTGCTCGTCGGCAATGCCCAGGCCCTTCTGAGCGGCCTCGGTCTCGCCCTCGAGCAGGACCTGCGAGCCCTCCTCCATGATGTCGGTGATGCACAGGACGATGCCGTCAGCACCCTTCTCGGCGGCGTAGGCGCGCATGGCCTCGCGGATCTCGTCGATCATGCCGAGTGCGCGGGTCTTGTCGACAGTCTCGTACTGGCCGATGAGCAGCTTCTTGCCGGCGGGCTCGAACATCTTGATGTCGTTACCGACCATCTCGGCTGCGGTAAAGGAGCCGGACGGACGGGTGAGGAAGACCTCCATGCCAAACTTGACCGGGTCGACGCCCACCTGCTCGCCGAGCTTGGCGGCGACGGCGCGGTCGACATCGGTGGTAGTGGGGCTCTTGAGCATGAGCGTGTCGGTCATCATGGCCGAGAGCAGCAGCTTGGCCTGGACGTCGGAAAGCTCAACGCCAAGCACGCCGGCGAGCTTGGTGACGATGGTGCAGCTGGAGCCCCAGGGCAGGCAGATGTAGTGCAGCGGGCCGGCGGTCTCGAAGTCGCCGATGCGGTGATGGTCGACGACGCCAAAGACCGTGGCGTCCTTAAGACCGGCGACGGACTGGGCAGACTCGTTGTGGTCGGTGAGGACGACGAGCTGACCGTTCTCGACGGACTCGATCACGCGGGGCTCGGCGATGCCGGCGTCAGCGAGCAACTTGGCGGACTCGGCCGGAAGCTGACCAAGGGCGCAGGCCTCGTAGGTGTTGCCGGCATACTCAACCTGATTGAGCAGCTGGGACAGGACGACGGCGCTCATGATGGCGTCGTTATCGGGGTTCTGGTGACCAAAGACAAGAACGTTTGCCATGGATATCCTCCACTTGATATGTGTACTTGGACGTAGCTATGGTAGCACGCTGGCGCCGAGCCTTATGAGACGGAAGGGGCGCGGCGCAATTTGGGGTGAGCCTGGGGGGGCGAAGTCTGTCCCCCTTGTACCACCCGCCCCCCTGCACCAGCTATTTGCCAGCGGCGCGCAGGGCTACGTAGGCGGCACCGATGATGCCGGCGTCGTTTCCGAGCGAAGCGACCTTAATGGGCGTCTCGCGCGAGGCGGAAAGCGCGTACTGCTTAAAGTACTCGCGAGCCTTGTCGAGGTAGACATCGGCCGAGGCGGAGGCGCCGCCGCCGATAAGGAACATCTCGGGATCGACCACGTTGGCAATAAGCGCCAGTGCGCGACCGAGATAGTCGGCCATGGTATCGGCCGCGGCCAGCGCAAGCTTGTCGCCCTCGCGGCAGGCCTGGAACACGTCCTTGGAATCGGAGGGACCGGTGAGCTCGATGGGCTCGACGCCAGCTTTCTCGCACTCGGCAAGGTAGTTGCTCACCACGCCGGTGGCGCTGGAATACTGCTCAAGGTGGCCATGGCCGCCGCAGCCGCAGGTGCGCTCCTCAGCCGGGTTCAGGCACATGTGGCCAATCTCGCCGCCAGCACCCACAACGCCCGATACCACGTCACCGTTGACGATAACGCCGCCGCCCACGCCGGTACCGATGGTGACCATCACCACGTTCTGCACGCCCCTGGCAGAACCGAGCCAGGCCTCGCCCATAGCAGCGGCGTTGGCATCGTTCTCGTACTTAACGACCGCGTCGGGACAGTGCTCCTGAATGGCGATCCTCAGCTTGGGCAGGTTAATGGCAATGTTGGCCTTGACCTTGGCATCGCCCGACGCCGGAATGGGGCACGGAACGGCCAGGCCAATGCCTGCCACAAAGGCGCGCGGAATCTGCGCCTTGGCGACCACCTGGTCGATAGCCTCGGTCACCGCGGCAAAGCCCGCAGCGTCAACGATAGGAGGCGTAGGCACGCTGGCCTTGGCAAGCAGGTTACCGTCTTCGTCGAACAGGCCCTCCTTGACCGAAGTGCCGCCGACGTCAATGCCGATGTAGTACTGCTTAGGTTCCATGGGAGCACACCTTTCTCGTTTAAACATTGCCTGTATGGTACCGCTCCCAAGGCAAAAACCTACCAAAAAGGGACAGGTTTGTTTTGGCAGGTTTTATCTGGGAAAACGCAAATGACCGCTTAACACAACATTACTCAGATGTTTATCTATTTAGAGCGCTCTAATTTATATGCAAAGCGACTTTTAATTATATCTTTCTCGAACTTTTTCAATATATAATAGGGATGCTTAGGTGTTAACTATACTTTCTTTTATACTCAATCAAGTTGGAAAGGAGGCTCCATGATTCCCAAATACGAGGCGATAGCTGCAGATATTCGTCGCACTATCGAGGATGGCGCTCTTAAACCGGGCGACAAGCTTCCTACCGTCGTTGAGTTCTGCAAGCTCTATAGCGTTTCCAAAATCACCGTCAAACGAGCTATTGAACAAATCACCGAGGAAGGCCTTATTACCAGCCGACGCGGATCGGGCACCTACGTTAAGGACACGGCGGGACTTCCCGGCCAGGCGTTTTTCCAGGGCAAAAACGACCGTGCCCAGGGCTTTTCGTATGAGCACCGCGGGGAGAAGGTTACCTCAGTGGTCTACGATTTCTCGATTGTTAATCCACCAGCGGACATCGCAGCCCAGCTGGGAATTGCCGAGGATGACTTTGCCTATCACATCGTGCGCGTGCGTCGGGCCGACGAGAAGCCCATCGTTATCGAGTACACCTACATGCCCCTCGAGCTGATTCCAGGCCTTAAAAAGAAGGACCTGTACGGATCGCTCTACCGCTTCATCCGCGAGCAATGTGGCCTGAAGATTTCGAGCTTTCACCGTACCATTCGCGCCGTGGCAGCAACCGAAGAAGAAGCCGAGCGTCTGGACACCAAACCTGGCTCTCCCCTGCTCGAGCTCACCCAGATTGGCTTTTTGGACAGCGGTGCCGCCTTTGAGTATTCGACCTCGCGCAACGTTGGCGACCGCTTTGAGTTGCACAATGTAACGTTGGCGTAGGTTTTTGTAGTCATGCGGGCGCTCGTTTTGCGCTGCTTTGCGCGGCGCCCGCGCAACACAATGGAGGTATGAATATGTCCGATTTGATTAAACTGACGCCGATCTTCCGCAAGAAAATCTGGGGTGGCCGCCAGCTCGAAACCGTATTTGGTTACGACATTCCCGAAGGTCCCATCGGTGAGTTCTGGGCTATCTCGGCCCATCCCAACGGCGACTGCCAGATTGCTGAGGGACCGTATGCGGGCCACACGCTGTCGTGGCTGTGGGCCGAGCACCGTGAGCTTTTTGGCAATTGCGAGGGCAAGGAGTTCCCGCTGCTCATTAAGATTCTGGACGCCAAGGACGACCTTTCGATCCAGATTCATCCCAACGACGAGTACGCCGCCGAGCACGAGAACGGCAGCCTGGGTAAAACCGAGTGCTGGTACGTGCTGGATTGCGAGCCCGGCGCCACGATCATCGTCGGCCAGCGTGCTAAAAACCGCACCGAGGCCGCACAGATGATCAAGGACGGCCGCTGGGACGACATGCTCAACGTACTGCCGATCCACAAGGGCGACTTTTTCCAGATTGATTCCGGTACCGTTCACGCCATCAAGGCCGGCACGCTCATTTTGGAAACGCAGCAGTCGTGCGACGTGACGTATCGCCTGTACGATTACGACCGCCCCGGCACCGACGGCAAACTGCGTCCCCTGCACATTGAGCAGAGCCTCGACTGCATAAACTTTGATGCTCAGGCTCCGACCGACGGCACGGTGACCGCGCCCGAGGTGGACGGCGTGACCGAGCTCGAGTCTTGCCCCTGCTACACCGTCGATCGCGTGCGCGTTAACGGCAGCAAGATCCTCGACCAGCGCTGGCCCTTCATGTGCCTGTCGGTCATCGACGGCGAAGGCACCGCCTGCGGCGACCCCGTCCACAAGGGAAGCCACCTGCTAGCCCCGAGCACCATCAGCTCCATCGACCTCGAAGGCAAGATGGAACTGATCATCTCGCACCTCTAGGTCGCACCAACAACCCAAACGTAACAAGGGGCTCCCCCGTTCTTCAACGGGGGAGCCCCTTGCCATGTCTAAGTATTCAGCCCACCCGGCTCTCCAGATCAAAAAGCGAACGAGCAAAGCGACGTTCGTCCAGCAACGTTACCCAAGGACCTGGGCGGGCGTATAGGGCAAGGTCGATCGCGAGTTCCGCACGAGCCGGAGAGCACTTAATGTGCTCTCCGTGCGAGCAGGACTGCCCGAGCAGGCGATGTTGCCCCATACGCCCGCCCAGGTCCGCCGGGATTACGACAGCTTAACGATCGGCGCGAAGCCTTTCATTAGCTTTTTGGTCTGGCCGGTCTTTTCGAATTGAACCTCGATCATGTCTCCGGCGACCGAGATCACGGTACCCGTGCCAAAGGTCTTGTGGCTCACGGTATCGCCCGCGGCAAAGTCCTGCGATGCGCTGACATGATCGACCTTGCGCTCCACCGTCGGGGATACCTTAGATGACGGCTTTTTGGCTCGCGGCGCGCCCGAGCCAAAGGTCGAGACAACACGGCCGGCGTCGGGCGAAACCCCGCGATGGCGCACGGTGCCATAGGTGCTGCCACCAAAGAAATCGTCGCAGCTCGATCCCCTGCGCGATCCAGCGCCGCCGGTCGAGCGCGTATGCGAGCCAAACACCTTGCCGCCATACATGTCCGAGCCCATGCCCGAGCCAAAGGTGCCGTGACGGTCGCCGCGTTTCTCCCAGCCCGTGCCCTCAAAACCGGCAGAACCGACACCGCTAAACTCGATGTCCTCAAACGGAATCTCGTTGAGGAAGCGCGAGCGCGGATTGGCAGAGGTCGAGCCGTAGGTGCGACGCGTGGCCGCATAGGTCAGGAACAGGCGCTTACGGGCACGCGTGATGGCGACGTAGGCCAAGCGGCGCTCCTCCTCGAGCTTGCCCGGATCGTCGCTGCCGCCAAAGTCGTGCACGTGCGGGAAGATGCCCTCCTCCATGCCGGCCACGAACACCGCCGGGAACTCCAGGCCCTTGGCGGAGTGAATGGTCATCATGGTGATAGCATGCGTCTCGCCGGCCAGGGAATCCAAGTCGGAGCGCAGAGCCAGCCACTCCATGAGTGCAGGCAGCGCCTTGCAGGTGAGCGGGCCGTAGGTGCGCTCGATCTCGTCGGCATGTACGGCACCCACCGGCAGCTCTGTCGGCGCGGCATAGGCGTTGCCCGCGATGGCGGCAGCCAGGGCATCCTGCGGAGACAACGCCGAAGCGGCCAAGCCATCGAGCGGATTGGAACCCGCGGCATCGCGCGCGCCGACGAGTGCCTCAAACGAGGATGCCGGGGCGGACGGCCCCGGTTCGGGCGCGGGCGCACTCACCACGACGGGCTCGGGCTCGGCGTCGGCAGGCACGTCGGCAACACCGGCTGCGCGCAGCTCTTCTAAGCTCTCGAGCGTACCCTCGATATCCTCGTGCGTCTCCTCAAATTCGGCGGCGACGCCCAGGAATTCCTGGATGTTCTCGGCGCGGCTCTCGGACTCCATGGTGCCCTCGGCGCGGAAAGCCTGCAGCAGGCCCGTCTTATCGACAATCATCTCGACGACGTCCTTGAGCTCGCCGTCCATGCGGCGACCCTCGCGCACCAGCGACACAAAGCTCGACAGGCCATTGCGCACCTTGGCGCTAAACATGCCCGTCTCGGCCGTTGCGATCTCGCAAGCCTGGAAGAACGAGCAACGGTTGTCGCGCGCCAGCTGCTCGATCTTTTGGATCGAGGTGGAGCCGATACCGCGGCGCGGCGTGTTGATGACGCGCTTGACGCTCATCTCGTCTGCCGGGTTCACGATCATCTTGAGGTAGGCCATGACGTCGCGGATCTCGGCACGGTCGAAGAATCGCGTGCCGCCCACAATCTTGTAGGGCACGCCCGCGCGCAGGAACATATCTTCGAGGATACGCGACTGGGCGTTGGTGCGGTAGAACACGGCGATATCGTCGTAACTCGTGCCCTTGGAGTGCAGCTTTTCGATCTCGCCGGCAATCCAGCGGCCCTCGTCGCGCTCATCGCTTGCCTGGAAGGCCTGGATCTTCTCGCCGTCGCCCTCGGCAGTAAACAGGCGCTTGTCCTTGCGCTGCGAGTTGTGGCGAACAACGGCATTGGCGGCGCTCAGGATGTGACCCGTAGAGCGGTAGTTCTGTTCCAGCTTGACGGTCTTGCAGTTTTTAAAGTCCTTCTCAAAGTCCAGGATGTTGGTGATGTCGGCGCCACGCCAGCTGTAAATGGACTGGTCATCGTCGCCCACGACCATGAGGTTTTGGTACTTGGCGGCCAGCAGGTTGGCGATCTCGTACTGGACGTGGTTGGTGTCCTGATACTCGTCGACGCTAATGTAGCGGAAACGCTCTTGGTACTTGTCGAGCACCTCGGGGCGGGTGCGCAGCAGCTCGAGCGTGCGCACGAGCAGGTCGTCGAAGTCCATCGCGTTGGCGGCGCGCAGGCGGCGCTCCAGCTCCAGGTAGACCTGCGCGGCCTTTTTGTCGTTGGGGCTGTCGGCGGATTTGAGCATGTCCTCGGGGCCGACCATGGCGTTTTTGGCCGAACTGATCTTGCTGCGGATCATATTGATGGGGAATTGCTTTTGCTCGATACCGAGCGCCTGCATAATATCGCGCACCATGCGCTTGGAATCGTCGTCATCGTAGATGGTGAACTGACCGGTGTAGCCCAGCAGGTCAGCGTCCTCGCGCAGCATGCGCACGCACATAGCATGGAAGGTGCACACCCACATGCCGCGGGTACCGCTGGGGATGAGTGCCGCCAGACGCTCGCGCATCTCGGCCGCGGCCTTGTTGGTAAACGTGATGGCAAGGATCTGCCAGGGCTTAACACCCAGGTCGCCGAGCATATGGGCGATGCGGAAGGTCAGAACGCGGGTCTTGCCCGAGCCAGCACCGGCAAGGACCAGCAACGGACCCTCGGTGGTCAGGACGGCCTCGCGCTGGGCGGGGTTAAGGCTGTCGATGTCGACAAGCGGCTTAGCGGGCTTGGGTGCCGGTGCGGGAGCGTCGTAGATGTCGAGCGGGACGAGCTCGGGCTCCGGCGCAGCAGGGGCGGTGTATGCATCGAGCGGCACGGGTTCCGGCGCGGGCGGCACGGGTATCGTGGCATTCTTTTCCCAGGGCAAGGGCTGGGTCATGGGCGACTCCTCATCTGACGGACGGCGCGCCTGCGGGCAGCGCCATAGTTTGAGCCGTACCAGTATACCGAGCCGCGCGGACACCGACGCAAATCACACCACGACTCCGCGCGCCGCCGTCGAACCCGTCCCAGCGGATTTGGTGCAATGGGGTCAGGTTAGTCTGCACCTGTTGCTGCAAAGTAACCTGACCCCATTGCACCAATCAGGGGCCACCGATGTCATGGCAGCAGCAGCGAGCGGTGGCCAGAGCGAACAAATTGGCATGAAAAGAGGGCGGCATAGACCTTTTGGTCATGCCGCCCTCTTTGAATGACAAGTTGTCGTTCTGGCCGCCGCGCAGCGTCAACCAAGTTACAGGCCGAGCATCGGCTCCAAGACGAAGAAGTACGCAAGCACCACGATGCCCAGAATGATGCGGTAGACGCCGAAGCACTTGAAGTCGTGACGGCGGACGAAGCCCATAAGCCACTTGATAGCGATGAGCGAAACCACAAAGGCCACAACGCAGCCCACGCCCAGGATGGCGACCTCGTTGGCACCGAACGTACCGCCCTTGATGAAATACTTGACCAGCTTGAGCGCACTCGCGCCAAACATGACAGGGATGGCCAGGAAGAACGTAAACTTGGACGCCACCGAACGCGTGCAGCCCAAAAGCAGGCCGCCGATGATGGTGGAACCGGAGCGCGACGTGCCCGGAATCAGCGAGAGCACCTGGAAGCATCCGATGCCCAGTGCGGTCTTCCAACTCAGGTCCTCGAGCGTGGTGATGGAACCAAAGTCCAGATCCTCGTCATCGTCCTCATCCTCAGCGGTAGCCGCGGCGGGCGCCGCAAAGTGCGCACCGGCGGGACGTCCACCCGACACCACAGCACGCGAACCAAACGAACCGGCAACGGCCATTTCCTCGCGCTTGCTCGCGCGCCAGTTCTCGATCACGATAAACAGCACGCCGTACACAATGAGCGCCAGCGCCACGACGGGAGCATTGTAGAAATGCTCCTCCATCCAGTCGTTGAGCGGCAGACCGATCGCCGCCGCAGGAATGCAGCCGAGCACAATCTTGCCCCACAGCACCCAGGTGTCGCGACGGCCCTCCTTGCCCTTGCTGGGCGAGAACGGGTTGAGCTCATGGAAGAACAGCACACAGACGGCCAGAATGGCGCCGAGCTGAATCACGACCAGGAACATATTCCAGAACGTCTCGCTCACGTTCATCTTGACGAACTCGTCCACCAAGATCATGTGACCGGTCGACGAAACAGGCAGCCATTCGGTGATGCCCTCGACCAGGCCCATGAAGGCAGATTTTAGAAGCTCGATAATATCCAAAGGGACCCCCTCGTTAGACACCCGCCGATATTGTTCTGCGGACGGTGCGGGCGATGTCCCATTATCAACCGTTGGCGGCGCGCCTGCGCCTACCCTTACCAAAAAACTCGCCCGTTCACAGAATTGCGAGCGGTCAAACCCAAATCCTTGGGTATAACTGCAACAAGATAAAGTGTCCGGCGGCCAACGCGCCCGCGCCCGCCCGATGCACGAGCCCCGCGCCCGTGCGATAGACCAAGGAGGAAACCATGAACGAGGGCTACACCAAGGTATTTGTTTCACTCGACGGTACTGAGCAGCAGGATTTTGTGCTCGCACGCGCCATCAAGGTCGCCGCGAACAACGGCGCCAAGCTGATCATCGGCCACGTCATCGATTCCACGGCGCTCGAGAGCGCCGGTTCCTATCCGGTCGATCTGGTCAACGGCCTAGAGGAGGCATTTAAGAACTCCATCACCAAGCAGCTCGAAGAGGCCAAGGCCAATCCCGATATTCCCGAGGTCGAGGTCATGATTCGCGCCGGCCGTATTCGCGAGACGCTCAAGGACGAGATGCTCGACGTGGTTAAGCCCGACCTGGTGCTCTGCGGCGCCCGCGGCCTGTCCTCGATCAAGTATGCGCTGCTGGGTTCGATTTCGACGTTCCTGCTGCGCAATACGGACTGCGACATCTTGGTCGTGAAGTAGCGTTGCTCCCACCGGCCGCGGGGCCTGCGCAGCCTTACTTCGGCGAGTTGTCTGATGGAAAAATGGCGTG
>CAJKZO010000059.1:0-11244 GCA_905204365.1 uncultured Collinsella sp. | reverse complement strand
TTATGCAGACCGCAGGCGTCAAGAACACCCAGGTCAACGAGTGGGTCTACCGCAGCTTAGCCGCGCTCGACAGCTCCGACGAAAAGGCTGCCGAAAAGCTCGCAGAGAGTCCCGCCATTAAGGCCGCGCTTTTGTAATACATAGAGAAGCTAGCAGGCGGTCAAACACAAAAGGCCTGCATCCGGATAGCGGCAATGCCATTCGGATGCAGGCCAGATAACGTGGGCGAACACGTCTGCTAACGCAGGTACGCCTTTGCGTTGCCCAGGCTGTAGGCGATCGTTGAGCCGTTGTGCAGCAGTGACGACGTCTGCGGAGTAATCATGCCGGTAATACCCAGTGCCAACAGCGCCGAGTTGGTGAGCATCACCTTGGAATACGAACTCGTCAGACGGTCGATAAGCCCCTGGCTCATGCGGCGCAGACGCACGATCGCGGCGAGATCCGTATCGGTCAGGATGATATCGGCGACCTCCTTGGCGATGTCGCTTCCGCCACCCATCGCTAGGCCCACGTCGGCCAAACCGAGCGCCGGCGAATCGTTGACGCCGTCACCAACCATGGCAACGTGGCGCCCCTCACTCTTTATGCGCTCCACATACGCGTACTTGTCCTCGGGCAGCAGCTCGGCCTTAAACTCGTCGACGCCCGCCTCTCGCGCAATGCGCTCGGCCGTGCGCTCGGAGTCGCCCGTAAGCATGACCACGTGCTTAACGCCCAGCGCGTGCAGGTCGGCGATGGCCTCACGCACACCAGGTTTGAGCGGATCCTCGATACCGAGCACGCCCACAACGGTGCCGTCGACTGCCAGGTACAGCGGCGACAAGCCCTGCATCTGGGACTCGATGCGCTCCTTAATGTCGGACTCGAGCTGCGCGCCCTCGTCCTCGAATACAAAGTGCGCGGAACCGATGATGGCGCGACGCCCTTCAATGGACGAAGCGATGCCGTGCGCCACGATGTACTCGACGGCGGCATGGCGCTCGCGGTGCTCGAGCCCGCGCTCGCGCGCCGCATTGACCATGGCGCGTGCCACCGGATGCGGAAAATGCTCCTCCAAGCAAGCGGAAAGGCGCAGGATCTCGTCCTCGCTCCAGCCATCGGTGGTGAGCACGCAGGCAAGACGCGGCTGCGCCTCGGTCAACGTGCCGGTCTTATCAAACACGATGGTGTCGGCCTTGGCAAACGACTCAAAGTACTTGGCGCCCTTGACCATAACACCCATCTTGGCGGCATCGCTCAT
This sequence comes from uncultured Collinsella sp., assembly GCA_905204365.1. GTDB lineage: Bacteria > Actinomycetota > Coriobacteriia > Coriobacteriales > Coriobacteriaceae > Collinsella. The sequence continues at coordinate 10,001 of CAJKZO010000059.1, read as the reverse complement.
GGCGGTCATGACGGCGACGGAACCCGTGAGCTTGAGTGCGCACGAGTAGTCGACCATCAGTGCCGCTGAGGTCTTGATGAGGCTGCGGGTGGTAAGCGCAACCAAGCCCGCGAGCAGGAAGTTCCACGGGACGATCTTGTTGGCAAGGTCCTCCATATGCGACTGGCCCTCGGACTTGAGCGAGTCGGCCGTCTGCACGAGCGAGACGATTGAGCGCAGTTTGGTTTGCGCCGTATTGGCGCGCACACGCACCAAGATGCTGCCGTCTTCCACGACGGTGCCAGCGAACACGTCGTCGCCCACGCTGCGCTCGACGGCCAGCGGCTCGCCGGTCAGGGTCGCCTGGTTGACCATGGCGCTCCCCTGCTCGACCACGCCGTCAATGCAGATGGACATGCCGGTGCGCACGGCGACCAAATCGCCGGGCTCGAGCTCGGTCGCAGCAACGCTTACCTCCGTATCGCCGACGACCTTTTGCGCCTTGTCGGGCACATCGAGCAGCGAGTTGATGAGCTCGTTTTCGCTCATGGCGCGGGTGTAGTCCTCGAGCAGCTCGCCCACGTTGAGCAGGAACATCGTCTGGCCCGCGGTGTCGACATCACGCTTGACGAACGAAATGCCGATGGCCGAAGCGTCGAGCACGGGGACGGTCAGGCGCGGCTGTGCCAGCTCATGAAGAGCAGCGCGCAAAAATGCCATGTAACCGGCCACGACAAACACCGCACGCAGCGGCGTAGGCAGGAACCAGCGGCGCGCGTAGTGGGCGCCGATAAGTGTGGCAAGATCCATGACGAGCTTGTGCTTGCGCGGCTCGAGTTGCATCACGTAGCCCGACTTGGCATCGGCGATAGCTTGAGCATCGAGTGCGCCCAAGGCATCGAGCACGCTCGCGCGGCGCGACTCGTCGTACTCCAGCGCCATCTGGCCAATACGGCCATAAACGCGCACCTTGTGCACGCCATCGATGTCGCCGCCAAGCTTAAGAAGTGCATCGAGATCGCTCTCTGGCACAGGACCCGCCAATTGAAGACGGGTCCTGCCGGGGATCTCGCTAATAATCGAGAATCTCATAGTTTGTGCCTGAGAGCGTTACTCGGCTGCCTCGTCAGCAGCGGCCTCGCTCTGGGTGATGTAGGCAGCCTCGGCAACCATGTCATCGACATTGGCCTTGGCCTGCTCGACCATGTCCTGGTAGCAGTTCTTGACGCGCATACCGCACGCGATGCCCTGCACGCAGGCGTTCTTTACCGGAGCGCTGGTGAGCAGCTTGATGCCGGCCGTACCAAGCAGAAAACCGCCACCGACAAGCAGGGTGTTAAACGTCGACTTCTTCATGTTGCTTCTCCCTTTTGCCGCATAAGCGCGGCATGGTGCCTTAGCACCCGAGTTCATTAGTTTGCTCGAGCACGCTTTTGAAAATAGTTTAGTATAACTATTTGGTCAACAATGGCTAACTTTTTGGAAACTATGGGGATGGACTCAATATGACAAAGGGACTGTCCCTTTGTCATATTCCTACAGCTGCCAGGCAGCCGCTTCCTTTTGCAGCGCAACCATGCGGGCGAATTCTCCGCCTGCCGCCTTGAGCTGCGCCGGAGCACCCTGCTCGGCAACCACGCCATCCTTGAGCACAACGATCTTGTCGGCATTTTCCACCGTACGCATGCGATGCGCAATCACGATAACCGTCTTACCTGCGAGCAGACGGGAGAGTGCCTGCTGCACCACGGTCTCGTTCTCCACATCCAAGCTTGCCGTCGCCTCGTCCAACAGCACGATGGGCGCGTCTTTGAGCAGCGCGCGGGCGATAGAGATGCGCTGGCGCTCGCCGCCGGACAGCTTGGAGCCGTTCTCGCCGATCATGGTGTCGTAGCCCTGCGGCATGCGGTTCACGAACTCGTCGCAGTTGGCGGCACGCGCAGCGGCCAAGACCTCCTCGTCGGTGGCGTCGCGGCGGCCAAGGCGGATGTTGCCCATCACTGTGTCGTCAAAGAGCAGCACGTCTTGGAACACAATGGCGTAGTCGCGCAGTAGCACCTCGGGATCGACGCCCGCAACATCCACACCGCCCACGGTAACCTTGCCAGCAGTGGCATCCCAAAAGCGCGCGGCCAGGCGGCTCACCGTTGACTTACCGGAACCCGAAGGACCGACCAGCGCCGTAACTTCGCCTTCCTTGGCGGTAAAGCTCACATCGGTAAGAACTTTCTCGCCGGCGCGGCCATCCTCGCCCGCACCATAGCCAAATGCCACGTGATCGAACACCACATCGTGGCCCACGGGCTCAAATTTCTCGCTGCCCCGCGCCACAGGCTCTTCCATGATGGAACGCATACGCTTGGCAGACGACTCGGCGGCAAACAGCTCGGACACCAGCATCAACGCCTGGTCAAAAGGCGCATAGATGCGGCTCACCATAAGCAAGAAGGCAAACATCACCAAAAAGTCGACCTGCCCGGAGGCGACCATCGCGGCGCCCGTTACCAGCGTGGAAGCGATTCCCAGGCGCAAAATGACAAAGGCGGAGTTGACCAAAAGCCCGTTAACGAGTTCTCCCTTAGTGGTCTCGCGCTCCTCGGCATCAATCACGGCGCCGAGTCCCTCAAGATAATGGGCCTCCTGGTTGGTGGCGCGGATCTCGCGCACACAATCGAGCGTCTCCTGGATCGCCTCAGTGACTTTGACCTTCTCGGCGCGCACGCGATCGAACACCGGAGTCATGGGGCCGCGTGTTAGATACAGCACGGCAAAGGCCACGGGAACGCTCCAAAACGCCGCAATCGCCAGCTGCCAGCAAAAGAACAGCGACGCCACGAACACAATGGCGCTTGCGATGATGGCCCCCCAAAGCTCTCCCAGCACGTGGCTGTAGGCGTGCTCCATGGCCTGGACGTCACCCATGATGGTCTCAGTTAAATCTGCCAGATCACGACGGCCAAAAAACGACAGCGGCAGTTTGCGCAAGCGCTCGGCAATCTCCATACGCTGCTTGCCGCACTCCTCGTAAAAGATGCAGTAGGTGTAGTAATACTGCTGCCAGTTAGAGGCAAAGAGCAACACGAAAAAGACCAGGAGGCCGCCCACGATCGGCAGGGCATCCGGCAGGTCAGCCCCGCTGGTGAGATGCTCGACAAAGCCGGCCATAACCAGGAATAAAAAGCCCATGCCGGCCATGGTAATAAGATTGGTGAGCGTGGTCCAGAAAATGCCGCGTTTTACGCCGGCGACGCCTTTATCGGATAGGAAATATTTCTTTTGGAATGAGGCGAACATTTAGGCCTCGCCTCCCTTCGTGACGGCGGCATCCGCAGTCGCTGCAGTGATTTTCCAGCTCGCGGCCTGTTCGTATTCGGCCCACATCTTGGCATACAGGCCGTTTTGGGACAGCAACTCGGCATGGGTACCCGATTCCTGCACGCTGCCCTGGTTGAGCACCACGATTTGGTCTGCGCCCACTACAGTCGAGAGTCGGTGCGCGATCATAATGACCGTGCGACCCGCCGCCAGCTTGCTAAAGGCACGCTGGATGAGCGCCTCGTTCTCGGGATCGGCAAACGCTGTGGCCTCATCGAGCACCACGATAGGCGCGTCTTTAAGGATCGCGCGGGCGAGCGCCACGCGCTGGACCTCGCCGCCCGAAAGATATGCCCCGCCGGCACCGAGCATGGTGTTGATGCCCTGTGGGAGCTTGGCCACAATGTCGTCGCACTGAGCTGCGGAGAGGGCCGCACGCACTTCGTCGTCAGTGGCCGTAGGCTTGGAGGCGCGCACGTTATCGGCAAGTGTTTGCCGGAACAGCTGGTTGGTCTGGAACACAAAGGCAACCTGGTCCATAAGCTCGTGCGGATCCATATCGCGAACGTTCACACCGCCTACGAGCACTCGACCCGAGGAAACATCCCAAAAACGCGGGATCAGGCTTGCGCAGGTTGACTTACCGCCACCCGAGGGACCCACCAGGGCGAGGGTGCTACCAGCGGAAACGCTAAAGCTCACATGGCTAACGGCAGGTGCTTCGGCACCCTCGTACGTAAAGCTCACGTCCTCAAATCGCACGTCGCCGCCGGCAGGGTGCTTGGGTTGGGCGGGCACGGAGAGCTGCTTGGAATCCATGACGCTTCGAATACGAGCCAGCGAATCGGCACTCATCTGAGAGGCCTCGCCCACAAACATGAGCTTGGTCATGGCCGTCGGCACCACGGCCGAAAAAATCGCGTAGAAGGTGAAGTTGGCCAAAAAGTGCGCAAAATCCGTCTCGCCCGGAGCTAGCAGCAACGCTACCGGCAAAAAGAATGCCACGAGGCCATTGAGCGCGGTAAGGTTGAGTACCTGCGGACCTCGGCAGAACGTGCCCGCATAGTTTTGTGCCATGTCGGCGTATTCGGCGATCGCATCGTGGAAAGCCTTAAAGGAGTAGACCGTCTGCTGAAACACCTTGACCACGGGGATGCCGCGTACGTATTCGGTGCCGGTCTTGTTCATCTTGACCAGCGCTCCCATGTAGGCCTTCATGAACTCGGCGCCTTTGCCGCTCATCATGGTGGCCATGGCGCCAAACGAAACGACGACCGAGATAAGGCATGCCGCGCCCAAGCGCCAATCGAGGGCGAAAAGCAATACGAGCAGGCCCACGACCATGGCGGTGGCGCCGGCGATATCGGGCAGCATGTGCGCGAGCAGGGTCTCGGTGGAGGCGGCGCATCCGTCTACAATACGGCGCAGCTCACCGGTGGCGTGCGTGTCAAAGTAGCCAAGCGGCAGCTTAAGCAGGTGCTCGCTCGTAGTCTTGCGGATATTGGATGCGCAGCGAAACGCAGACAGGTGCGTGCACATGAGCCCCACGAAATAAACTACGATGCTTGCCAGGGCAAAACCCACGGCCCACCAGCCATACATCGCGATATCGGTGGCTTCGCTCCAGTTAGGTGCCACAGCGATAAGGTCTCGCGCGACAAACCAGATGCACACGTACGGGCCAAAGCTCAGCAGCTGCGAGAGCGCCGAGAGCGCCATGCCCAAATACGTTAGGAATTTACGGTCGCTGGCATATGCAAGCAGCTCGCCGATACCGCCGCCTTCCCTTTTTGATCCCTTTGCCATGAGGTTCCCTTCTGACGGCTTGAGAGTTAACCTCAATCAACTTATCATTGATATGTTAGCCAAGGCACACAATCGAGCCAGGCGTGGACGTTTCCGCAAAGGAAGGGGACGCTTTTGAAAATGCATCGGGCCGCGACCGACATAGCTGAGCTCTACGCACCGCAGTTTGAGCAGTTTGGCCTGGAGCTTACCGGCAAGGGCGCCGTCTTTACTGGCGAGGTGGCAAACGATCGGGCGCACGGGCGCGCATGGATCATGCCCCTCTCCCCCACCTGCATCGTCATGGAGCATTTCATCACCCCGACGCACGATATGTACCTGGCCGAATACACACCCGAGCCATACGCCTGCGTGAGCGAAGTCAGCGCGCCCACACTTACATGCATGCCCGAGGCTGGCATAACGCCCGCGAACCTCAAACCATTGCATGGACCGTGGCCAAACAATGCCGTTTGCAGCTTTATCCAAGATAGCTGTGGCGAGGAATTAAGCCCGCTGTTTGCGGGGGAGCTCTATCACTCATGCTCGGTGCTCTTTTTGCCTGGATATTTTGACGAACTGGAGCACCGCTATCCCACCGAGTTCGCGGGAATCTTTGAGGCGTTTGCCGAGCCATGGCACGAGGAAGCGACGTCTGCCATCTGCCACGCGCTGCGCCGGATTAACGAGGACCGCGCCCGCACCGTAGGCGGACACGTCTATATGCAAGGCATCGTGGAGACCATGGTCGCGGAGCTCGCCTGTTCGCGCGCGGCCCACAAGCAGGCGCGGCAGGCGGCAGACACACGCGTCAGCATAACCATTGCCGAAGAAGCAACGGCAATGATTGAGCGCGCGCTCGACAAAGGCAGACGTGTGGGTATCAACGAGGTGGCCGAGAGGCTCTACACAAGCCGCTCCAAACTATGCGCCACCTTTAAGACCCAAACTGGCGAGTCCCTGGGCGCCTACATTCGCAGACGCCGCATGGAGCGAGCACAGGACCTTTTGGCAGATAGCGCGCTCACGATAGCGCAGGTGGCAGAGCGGCTCGACTACCCTCAGCAGGCCGCCTTCGCCCAAGCCTTCAAACAATACACCGGCATGACACCCACGGCTTGGCGAAGCAAGCATCGCTAAGGCCCAAGCTCCCTGGCCGTAACGGAGCGGTAAATTAGCCGCCGCCCGTCAGCTCACCCAGGATCTAAACGTCAAGATGCGCACAATCAAGCGCCTTTTTGATAAGAGGGACAGATCGATCAGCCAAATACAACGGAATGTTGAGCACCCCGTCGTCGAGCTTTAGGTTCTTAAGTGAGTAGCGGACCCTCAATGGAGTCGTCTCCGCATGCTTGTCGGCATAGTACTTAAGGCTCTTGGAATGAACGACCTCTCCCGATTTGACCTCGACGGGAACGATTTCGTTTCCGACTTGAATCAAAAAATCGACTTCGTGCTTCGGCTTCTCGTTTGTCCAATAACGCGGAGCAGCATCTAACTGTGAAAGTAATGCCTGAAGCACATAGTTCTCGGCGAACGAACCTTTGAACTCCGAAAATATCGCATCCGAGATGGCAAAAGCGGACGCATCCAGCCTTGCCATGCGGCGCAGCAAGCCGACATCAAGACAGTAGACTTTAAATGCCTTGAGGTCATCGTACGCAGAGAGCGGCACACCACCGGCAGCATTAAGGCGAACCGCCGTGATCAGCCCAGCATCGGCAAGCCATTCCAGAGCATCCTCGTATTCTCGAGCACGAGCCCCCTCGCGCACCGCACCCCAAACGAACTTTTTGTTCTCGCGCGCCAACTGAGCTGGAATCGAGTTCCATATTTGCGAAAGCTTGGCGAACTGCGCACGGCCACCATGCTTGGCAAAATCGCGCTCGTAGGAATCCAAGAGATCAGACAACACCTTATCGACCTGAACGATATCGCCCGTCTCCACCCACCGGCCAAGAGCCTCTGGCATGCCGCCGCATGCAAAATAACGACGAAGATGCTCGACGAGACGAACATGGAAGAAATCGGGCACTGTCTCGATCTGATCCAGGCCGCCAAGGTATTCGTCGTAGTTTGCAGCGCCCTCGGCTTTCAGAAACTCGGAAAAGCTCATGGGGCGCATCTCCATGAACTCGACCTTTCCCACCGGAAAAGCGCTGGTCTCACGGGACAAGCGAACGCCCAACAAAGACCCTGCGCATGCGACGTGATACTCGGGGGCCTCGTCACAGAAGTATTTAAGGGCGCCGACTGCAGAAGGACAATCCTGGATCTCATCAATAATAAGCAGCGTTTCGCCGGGATCGATAGGCTGTCCAAGTGCCAGGGAAAGATTTGAGATGATCCGTCGAGGATCGCGCGTACCTTCGAAAAACTGAGCGTACTCGCTCTGTACCCCAGGTGACGGCTCCTCGAGCGTCAGACACACAAACCTGACGTACGAGGCCCGGCCGAACTCCTCAAGCCCCCACGCCTTTCCAACCTGCCGCGCCCCCTTAACCATAAGCGGCTTACGATATTCTGACGCTTTCCAAGCGTTAAGCTTGGCAATGATATCTCGCTGCATGGCCGAACCTCCCGCAAAGAAACTTCCGTAAACGTGATATTTCCCACATTTTACCCTAGGTAAAACGTGATATTTATCACATTTACGGAAGTTTTAAGCTCATTTCGCCACACTTTCATCACATTTATTGCAATGTGACAAAGGGACAGTCCCTTTGTCACCCGCACAAAAATGGACGCGCCAACGGCGCGTCCATTCACTCTATTTATATCAGCCCACCTGACCCGAACGGCCGAGTCGTCATGGAACCCAGGAGCCCCGGCAGGGCGGGTGCTTCCTCAAAATGAGTTCCGCACGCAAAGAAGGCCACTTAATGTGGCCTTCGTCTTGCGCAGGACTGTTTGAAATTTTGAGGAAGCACCCGCCCTGCCGGGCCCCCGGGTTCCCGTTTACGAGAGCGACGTTCTCAGCAACTCGTTGAAGAGCTTCGGGTTGCCCTTGCCGCGGCTCGCCTTCATGCATTGCCCCACCAAAAAACCGATAACCTTCTGGTTGCCGTCACGATACTGCTGCGCCTGATCGGCACAGTTTGCCAGCACCTCGTCCACGATCGGCTGCAGCGCGCCGGCATCGCTCACCTGACGCATACCGCGCTCGTCGACGATCTTGTTGGGGTCGTCACCGGTCTGGGCCATGGCCTCAAAGACCTCGTGCGCCTGGTTGGAGCTGATGGCATCGGTCGCCAGCAGCTTGGCAAGAGCTGCCACCTGAGCCGGTGCAATGCCGGACTCGGTGAGCGACACACCCGCGCCCTTAAGGTAGGCGATCATCTCGTTGACCAACAGGTTTGCGACCGTCTGGGCCTCCTTGCCGGCCATACCGGCAGCAGCGGCCTCAAAGAAGTCGGCAAACTCGGGGTCGCCGGCAATCTGCTCGGCGTCGGCCGTCTTAATGCCAAAGTCGGCCTCAAAACGGGCGCGCTTGGCATCGGGCAGCTCGGGGATCTCGCCACGGCAGCGGTCGATGAACTCGTCATCCAGATCAAACGGCGCCAAATCGGGGTCGGGGAACAAACGGTAGTCGTCGGCCGTCTCCTTCACACGCATGACCACGGTACGCTTGCGGCTGGGCTCCCAGTGACGGGTCTCCTGGTAGATAATGCCGCCCTCCTCGAGCACCTCGGCCTGACGGCAGATCTCGTAAGCAAGGCCGTCATGCAGGCTCTTAAACGAGTTGAGGTTCTTAAGCTCGGTCTTAGTACCCAGCTTGGTCTCGCCGCGGCGGCGCAGCGACACGTTGCCGTCGCAGCGCATGGAACCCTTCTCCATGGAGCAATCGGAAATGCCCAGCGTCACAAAGATACGACGGAGCTTTTCCATAAACAGGCGAGCCTCCTCGGGCGTGCGCAGGTCGGGCTCGGTGACGAGCTCAATCAGCGGCGTCCCGCAGCGGTTGTAGTCGACGAGTGACTCGGCAGCGGCGGTAATGCGGCCCTCGGCACCGCCCACGTGCACCATCTTGGCGGCGTCCTCCTCCATGTGGATGCGCAGGATGCGGATGGGCACCGTGTAGGAACCGTCCTCGCGACGCTCGGGCATCTGCAGGTTGGACGCGTCATAGCTGGCCAGATGGCCGGCGCGCTGATTGCCTTCGCGCATGGTCGACGTCATGGACGTGGACAGGCCCTCGGCGTTGGCCGAGGCGCTCGCCAGGCTCTGGGCCTCGGCCTCGCCAAACGCGCAGTCGGGGCGCTCGGCGGCACCGCGACCGGTCACGTCCAGATCCAGGTGACCGTACATGGCAAAGGCGACCGGACCCTGCGTGGTCTGGAAGTTCTTGGCCATATCGGGATAGAAGTAGTGCTTGCGGTAGAACATCGAGTGGCGCTGAATCTCGCAGTTGGTGGCGAGACCGGCCTTGACGATGCTCTCGATGGCGCGCTTGTTGGGCACCGGCAGGGCGCCGGGCAGGCCCAGGCACACCGGGCACACGTTGGCGTTGGGCTCGTCATCGTGGCTGAGCTTGCAGTTGCAGAACATCTTGGTATCGAGTGCGGTGAGCTCGGTATGGATCTCCAGGCCGATCACGGCCTCCCAATCCTGCAGGACCTCGGAAAGTTCCTTCATTACAGCTCGCCTCCCTTCCCGGCAAAATCGGGCGCGACGGAAAGCGCGGGCGCACCCGTGGCGGCATCGGCAAAGCCGCGCTCCAGGGCGCGGGCAAACGTGAGCAGCTGACGGTCCTTAAACGCCGGACCAACCAGCTGGGCAGAAACGGGCAGCTGAGTATCCTCGCCCAGGCCCAGCGGCACCGAGATACCACCGTTGCCGCAAATGTTGAGCGAGATGGTGTACAGGTCGGAGAGGTACATCTGCGTGGGGTCGCTGATCTCGCCAAACTTAAAGGCCGTGCG